>REDH01000113.1 GCA_007693585.1 Deltaproteobacteria bacterium | reverse complement strand
AACAGCAGCCTGCGCAGCAGCAGCCTGCGTGGGGCCAGCAGCCCGCGCAGCAGCAGCCTGCATGGGGCCAGCAGCCTGCGCAGCAGCAGCCGGCGGGTTGGGGCCAGCCGTCGCAGGGTGGTGGCTGGGGCTCCGAGCCCGGAGTGGACCGCCGCGCGGATCGGGATCGGGACCGCGACTCCGTGCTCACCAAGCCGTGGTTCTGGGGCGTGGTGGGTGGCGCCCTCGTGGCCGGGACGGTCACGACGATCGTGCTGATGTCCGGTGGCGGAGAGGAAGGCGGCGTTCAGCCGATCCTGAACTGGTAGGGGGGCCGCGCCTGCCGTCGGAGGGCGGCGCGTCGATCCCGGACGAATCAAGTCTCGCGCACGCGCGGTCAGCGGCGCATGTGTTTCACAAGGATGGCCAAGATCATGAAGATTCCCGTGCGCGCCCGATGGTCGCTGCTCCCGGTGCTCTCGTTCGCTCTCCTCGGTCTCGCGGCCTGCGGGAGCGAGGACAGTGTCTCTCTCGAGGTTGAACTGGTTCGCCCTCCGCACCCGAGCAACTGCTTCAGCGGGTTTCCATGCACTGCGCTCAACGCGCTCGAGAGTGGGGGCATCGTGCGCATTCGCGCCTTCGAGGGAGGGACCCGGCTGACCGAGGTCAATCGAAGCTACGCGGCGGGAAGTGCGCCCAGCATTCCATCGTTCGGGTTCGGCAACCGCCTGCAGATGACCGTCGAGGCCTACGTGATCGAGGATGGTGTCGAGCGCGTTCTGGCGACCGGGGCCACGCCGCGCTTCCGGTTGTCCGCCACGTCGTCGGCCGGTGCCCAGCGGATTCTCACCACGCGCCCCGACCGCTTCACGCTGGCCTTCGGATTCGACCTGGACGCCCTGCCTGGCGAGGAGATCGTGCAGTCGGATTTCTTCGGTTCTGCGCGTGCAGGGCACACGCTGACGCGGATCGAGGACGCGAACGGTGCCGTGGCGATCGGCGGAGCAGGGGTCGTTCCTCCCGGGGACGGCGCGGGCCGTACCATCCTCGACGGCGTGTCGGGAGCCATCGAGTACTACGAGGAGGAGACAGGGCTCTACTATCCGCTCGCCATCCGGGGTTGCCAGGGGAGCTTCGAGGAGTGTCAGCTGCGTCTTTCGACCCCGAGGGCTTTCCACACGGCCACGCGGCTGGATGACGGCCGAATCGTCATCGCGGGCGGCCTGACCCCCGACGGAGACGGGTTCCGCGGGCTGTCCAGCGTCGAGGTTCTGCGGGTGTTCCCGGAGCGATTCGAAGGCGAGATCGAGACGCTTGCGACAGGATTGAGCCTGCCGCGATTCTTCCACACCGCGACCCGGATGAGCGACGGGCGGGTGGTGTTCGTGGGGGGCTTCTCGCAGAACTACACCACGAGTCTTCAGTCGCTCGGCAGCACGGAGCTGACCCGTCCCATCGATGAGCTGCTCCCGGGGACCACCCTGGAGGTCCAGCCGTCCGGGGTGGAACTCGAGCAGGGTCGTGCGCTGCATGCGGCGAGCTTCCTCGACTTCGAGGGGGTTGGGCTGGTGGTGTCGGGTGGAATCAGCAGCAATGCCGCCGTGCGAGATACCGCCGAGGTCTTCTTTCTTCGAGACGGGATGCTCGAGCGGGATGCGGCGGTGGGGCTCCTTCCGATGGGCACCGGACGCTACGGGCACGCCTCCCTGACCCTGGGCGCCTTCGAGCCGAACAGTCCCGTCCAGGACATGCTCGTCATCGGCGGCTTCCGCGAGGGCCCGTCCGGAGTGGATGGCCGGATCGACATTCTCCTCGGCGAGTCGCCCGCACGGAACATCGAGACGCTTCGTCTGGACACCGTGTCGCGGCAGCTCGTTTTCGACCCCGCTGCCGAACAGCGCCTGCCGGCGGACGTCGCGGCCGGCTTTCCCACCGTGACTCTGCTTCCCCTGACGCGTGACGTTCTGGTGGCCGGTGGCCTGGGTGCGGGAGGCGATCCGATCGATGGAGCGGTGCGCCTGCGCCGAACGCGAGAAGCGAATTACGCCATCGAGGTCTCCCCGACCCTCCGCGTCACGCGGGCCTTTGCGCCGTCCGTGGTGCTGAGCAACCACCTCGTCCTCGTGTCCGGCGGTGCGTCCGACGGCTTCGCCGCTGTGGCCAGCTCCGAGTACTTCAACCCCAACGACTTCCAGTTCATCGGGACCTACGACTGACACTTCGGGCTTGACGCGCTGGCGGTCATGACAGACCCTCCCGCGCCCGGGTCCACGCCCGTTCCCGACTCCAGAGCAGTGATCATGAACGAAGAGATTGCCGAGACGACGACCGATACGCCCGAAGAGACCGCCGAGGCTGCCTCGCAGGAACTGATCATGTGCTACATCTCCAAGAAGATGGTGCCCATGTCGGAGACGGTCGAGGTCAGCTACGGCCCCAACAAGAAGTTCCGTGTGCTGCCCCAGTACATTCGGTACTGAGCCGACGCGCATTCCGGGTCGGCGGGGCCCGTGGAATCGTCGCGCAGGTGGACTGCGGCCCCGGGCCGTTCATCGCCCCGCATGGCCAACCCGCGCGGCGGGTTCACTGCGCGATGCACGAGGCTGGCCGTGAGCCGTGTCGACGAGTCCGCGGTACCGTCGACCAGCCCCGCCGCGGTGAGGGCAGGGTCGCACGAACTGGACGAGGTCGCGGTGCGCGTGCTTGCGTCCCAGGTCCTCCTTCTCGCTGGCAACGCCGCCGGATCCCGACAGCTGATGCAGCAGGCGGGGGAAGCAGCTGAAGCCGCCGACACGGATGTTCTCGGCGAACTGCTGGAAGCCCAACGCCATGTCCAGAGGGCGACGCGTGTGGACCGCGTCGCCCTGCTGGCGGGCGCCGCTGCGCTGGCCGCTGTGCTGTCGCTGCTGCTCGCCCCTCTGCTGTCCTGACGGTGCAGTCCGAGCCGTTCCACTCGGCGCCCGGAGCGCTGCGGTGCTCGCCCTCGATGCCGGGCCGGTCCTGACCGTCTGCGATTTCTCGGCCGTTCCATCTGCTTGCGCAGGTGCATCGGGTGCTGTTCCTCGGGTTCGCAGGGGCTCGTTGGCCCCTGTTCGAGCTGGTGTTGTGGATTGGGCGGCCACTGCCCGGGATGTTGGGATTCGGGCTTGTGGAGAGTCCTCGATTCCCACTTTCTACCACCGAGTTGATCGAGCTGCGTGTTCAGGGCTCTTCACTGAAAGGATTGGATATTCTTGCCGAGTGACCGCGCTTCGCTGTTGTGCACAGGGGCGGGCGGGGACTGTGGACAACGGTGGGCAACTGTCGACGATTCGGGAGGTCTTTCTTCCATAAGTATATGCACAACCCTGTGGATCAGCCTTGAATTCATAGGGTTCCGAAGCGTTGTCGAAACGGGTTGATCGATCAAAGTCGTTGACAGCGGCAGAGTCTTCCGCCGATAAGGGTGTCGTGTGGTGGTGATTCGTCCCATTTCGTGGGATTGAGGTCGACGCGGCCCCCAGAACCGTGATGGCTTCGTGAGTGACTGCCATGCCGTGCGCAGGGACGAGATCGTTGCTCCCGCTTCCCAGGGTCGGAGCCGGCGTTCGTTGCCTGAGCAGGGTTTGCTGTGACGGGGCTTTCGGACGATCGGCCCTTCGGTGGTCGACAAGGGGAATTCATGCACTTCCGCGGGCGCGAAAGACACGCGGTCGATGCGAAGGGGCGAACGAGCATGCCGGCCCGGTTCCGGGAGGTGTTGTTCGAGCGTTATCCGGCGCGGCGCGCGTCCCAGCTTGTGGTGGTTCCCTGGTTCGAGCCTTGCCTGCGCGTGTTCCCGCTGGACCTCTGGGAACGTCAGCAGGATCGGTTCGATCGGGCCTTCGGCGAGGATGATCTGTTCGGTCTGGACGAAGGGGAGAGTGACTTTCGTCGTTTCGTGTACGGCTCGGCGATGGATCTGCAGCTCGACGGAACCGGGCGGCTGTTGTTGTCGTCCGACCTTCGTGCCCACGCCGGGATCGAGAAGGAGGTCTACTGGGTCGGTCTCGGCCCGCTGCTCGAACTGTGGGATCCCGGCCGCTTTACTGCGCGGCTCTCGGAGGAGCAGGCGCAGGGGATTCGCGAGCGGATGCGTCGCGTGCGTCCGGATGCGGTGGAGGGGGGCTGATGGCTGCGTTCACGCATCGCACGGTGATGTCGGACGAGATCGTGTCCGCGTTGCTCTCCGGTCCCTGCGAGCCGCGATGGCTGGTGGATGCGACGGCCGGTGGGGGAGGGCATGGCGAGGCGTTGCTGCGTGCGGCGCCGTCGGCGTCGCTTCTCGCCGTTGACCGCGATCCGCGTGCCCTTGATGCCGTCCGGTCACGCCTCTCCCCATGGGCTGGGCGGGTTCGGCTCGTTCCGGGGAGGTTCGGCGATCTGCTTCTTCATCTCGAGCGCGAGGCGTTCGGGGAGCGCGATCCCGACGGTGCCTGGTGTGTGGACGGCATGGTTCTGGATGCGGGGGTCTCCTCGCCGCAGCTCGACGAGCCGGAGAGGGGCTTTTCGTTTCAGCGTCCGGGGCCGCTCGACATGCGGATGGGCGAGGATGGAGAGACCCTTGGCGAGTACCTGGAGAGTGTGGACGAGGGCGAGCTCGCCCGTATCCTGCGTGAATACGGTGAGGTAAAGTCGTCTCGGCGACTGGCGCGCGCCATCCTCGACGAGATGGCGGCGGGGGCCTTGCAGGATACCGGTGACCTGGCGCGGGTGTGCGAGCGGATTCTGCGGCGGCCTGGTCCCCCTCCCCGAATCCACCCGGCGACGCTCCCGTTTCAGGCGCTCCGCATCGCGGTCAATGACGAACTGGGGGAGCTCGAGCGTTTCCTTCATGTGGCCCCGGGGGCGCTGCGTCCGGGCGGGCGTCTGGCGATCATCAGCTTTCACTCGCTGGAGGATCGGCTCGTCAAGCGCGCCTTCCGGAGCCTGTCCCGTCCTGCGCCCATCCCGCGCGGTCTCCCGGTTCGGGAGGTGGACAGGCCGGTCTACTTCGACGAGGTCGGCAAGCTGCTTCGGCCCTCCGAGCACGAGTGCGAACTGAACCCCCGCGCGCGGAGCGCCAGGCTTCGCGTCCTCGAGCGGCGCAGCCGGAACGGTGAGGTGGCCCATGCGTGACGAAAGCGGGATCGACAGGATGTCTGCAGGTACCGTGGAGCGGCGGATGCGCGGAAGCGGCGATCTGGCCTGGCTGATCGTCGTCGTGGTGTCGTTCTCCGTCTTCACCTGGACACTGACCGACTACCTGCGAGGCGAGTTCGATGCATGGCGTCTGGCCAATCAGCTCGCCGTGGAGGTGACCGAGGCCGACCGACTCCGGCAGGAGCAACGGCAGCTCAGGGTGGAGCGGGAGGTCCGGATCGGGGACGCTGCTCTGCCGGTGCTCGGACGGGAGCTCGGGCTCGAACCCGTGTCCCCCGAGCGCGTCGTGCGCATGGGGGAGCCATGAGGCGCGGGATTTCCACAGGGCGCATGCAGACGGTCGTGCTGTTCATGCTGGCCGGCTTCATCGTCGTTGCGTTTCGCGCCCAGTACCTCTCCGTCACGGTCGCCGACGAGCACCTCGCGCGCGGGGCCTGGCGGACCGTGTCCGTCGTCGACGTCGAGGGGCCGCGGGGAGGAATCGTCGACCGCGATGGGCGTCCGCTGGCGGAGAGCGTCCTCGCCTACTCGCTGATCCTCGACCCGCGGCACTTCTTCCTGCACGAGCGGGACCGTCTTCCCGCTCTGGAGCGGATCGTTGCCGGCCGTGGCCGACTTGATCCGGATCGACTCGCTGCGTGGGCGACCGCAGAGGTCGCGTCGCTGCCTCGCTCGTTCATCGTCGAGCGCCAGGTCCCGCCGATCGAGGCGGAGCAGCTGATGGCCGACCTGCGGGCCGAGCGCGTGAGCGCACTCTACCTGATGCCCGAGTACCGACGGGTGTACCCGCAGCGCACGCTCGCCGGCCACACCGTCGGATTTACCCAGCACCTCGGCGGGCAGGGGCTGGCCGGCATGGAGCGCACCTTTGATGCCGATCTTCAGGGCCGCAGGCTGTCCTGGACGGTGGAGCGGGACATCTCGCGCCGGCCCTTCCTTCGTGACGAGGCGCCCGATCTGGCCTCCGCCGCCGGCCACACGGTGGTGCTGACCCTCGACATCCCCCTTCAGCGCCATGTGGAGCGCGAGCTCGCCCGCACGGTCGCGGAGTACGAGGCCGAGTCCGGTGTCGTCATCGTGTCGCGACCCGGCACCGGCGAGATCCTTGCCATGGCATCCTGGCCGCCGGTGGACCCGAACCGCGGCCAGCGCGAACCCCAGGATGCCTGGCTCCATCCCGCGGTGGCGCGCGTCTACGAGCCCGGTTCCACCGCCAAGTCCTTCACGTTCGCGATGGCCTTCGAACGCTCGATCATCGATCACGACACCGAGATCGACACGGCCAACGGGAGGCTGCGGGTGGGTGGTCACTGGGTCAGGGACATTCGCCGGGAACCGTCTCTGCCGGCGTGGCGTGCCATGGCGCTGTCGTCGAACATCGCCTCGCTCCGCATCGGCATGGAGATCCCGGCCGCCGACTTCCGGGCCGGCCTCGTGGACTTCGGCTTCGGTGCGCGGCCCGGAACGGGTCTGCCTGGAGAGTCCGCGGGGCTGCTGCGCCGAACCCCGTGGCGCGACATCGAACACGCCAACATCGCATTCGGACACGGGTACGCCGCCTCGCCCCTGCAGCTTCACATGGCCACGGCGGCCATCGCAAACGGTGGAGTTCGCATGCGCCCATGGCTCGTTCGGTCCGTCGTCGACACCGCCGGGGAGCCTGTCCACGAATTCGGGCCCGAGACGGCTGTACGCGTGGTCTCCCGCGAGGCGGCCGAGCAGACCACCCGCACGTTGATCGCCGCGACCCGCGGCGACGGCACCGGCGTCCGCGCCGCCATTCCGGGGTTCGCCGTGGCCGGAAAGACGGGCACCGGCGAGCTGTTCAACCCCGAGACCGGACAGTATGAGGAGGACGTACTCGCATCCTTCGCCGGATTTGCCCCCGCCGAATCCCCCGAGGTGGTCGTGACCGTCCAGATCCTCAGACCCAACCGCGACATCGGATACTTCGGCGGTGTGGTCGCCGCCCCGCTGTTCAGTCGCGTGACGGCCGAGGCGCTCCGGACCCTCGGTGTCTTTCCCGACCCCCCTGCCGCCGATCCGTCGGCCGCCGGCCGGCCCCCCAGCCGGGACGGCGCCATTGCCGGCACCGCCGAGCCTCCCGACCAGCCCGCCCCCTCGGATGCCGACGTGCTCGACCAGCTCGCCGAGGGGCAGGGGCCGGTGGTGTTCGACGCACCGCGACCCCGCGGAAGCATGCGAGTGCCCGATCTTCTGGGGCTGCCCGCCTGGCAGGCCGTCGCGCGGGCCACCGACGAGGGGTGGGATGTCGAGCTCGAGGGAGCCGGGCGCGTCGCCTCCCAGCAGCCCCCCCCCGGCGAGCGCACCCCCGAACCCGGCACCCTCGTGCTGCTGCTCACCGGAGACCATGACTCTCCACAGGGCGCCGCCCCCGAATCGCGCGCCGAGGTCGGACCGTGACCTGGCTGCTCTCCGATCTGCTGCAGCCCTTCGGTGCGCGGTGCGTCGTGCCCGGCGACGTGCAGATCCGCGCGCTCACACTCGACAGCCGATGCGCCGGACCGGGAACGGCCTTCCTCGCCCGGCGCGGAGCCCGGACCGACGGACACCGCTTCATTGGCAGTGCCGTTGAGCGCGGCGCCGTCGCCGTGATCGCGGAGGACCAGGATGCGGTACCTCCGCAAGTCGCCGTGCCCGTGTGGACCATGCCCCTCGACTCCCGCTCCGTCGCCCGCCTCGGCGCCCGACTGCACGGAGAGCCGCTGCGCAGGCTGGTGGTGCACGCCATTACCGGGACCAACGGCAAGACCTCCACGAGCGCGATCCTCGCCCACCTGCTCGCGGCCGTCGGCGAGCGGCCGGCGGTGGTGGGGACCACGGGCAATCACTTCGAGCACCTGCGGGAGACCTCCGCCAACACCACCCCGGACGGCATCACCCTCCACGACTTCGCCGCGCGCGCGCTGGCCGCCGGAGCGACATCCCTCGTCATCGAGGCATCCAGCCACGGACTCGACCTCGGTCGGCTCGATGGGCTCGTTCCCGATGTCGTCGCCTTCACCAACCTGTCCCGGGATCACCTGGACTTCCACGGGAGCATGGAGGCCTACGAGGCTGCCAAGACCACCCTGTTCACGGAGCATGTCGAGCGCGCTCGCGCGGCCGGAAAGACCCCGTCTGCCGTGTTCTGGGGAGAGGACGCCGCGTCCGGGCGGATCGCCGCCGCGCTCCCCGCAGGGACCCGGATCTGGTGGTGCACGGGCAGCGCCTCGCCGACACCCGGTGCGGTCTCACGGGCCACAGCCCTCGCCCTGCGCCCGGCCACCGCCTGGACCCTGCAGGGAACGCCCCTGCAGCTCGCGTTCGACGGTGAGGTTTCCCGCCACGAGTCCCCCTTCGTGGGGGGCTGGCAGGTCGCCAACGCCGCGGTCGCTCTCGCCATGGCCCTGGCGCGACACCCCGGGCAGCGGGACGCGCTCGGCAATGCCCTCGCCGACTTTCCCGGGGTCCCCGGCCGCATGGAGCCCGCGCTGCCCGGTCGCCCTGAGCGACCGGTGTTCGTCGACTACGCCCACACCCCCGACGCGCTTCGCAATGCCCTCCACACCCTTGCACAGGCCGGCGCACACGAGGCCGCCGTCGTGATCGGGTGCGGCGGAGACCGCGACCGGAGCAAGCGCGGTCCCATGGGCGCCGCCGCCGCCTCCGGGGCGCGCCACGCGTTCTTCTCCTCCGACAACCCGAGGTCCGAGGACCCCTCCGCGATCATTGCCGACATGCTCGCCGGAGTCCCCGATGGCGTTCGGGGCCGGGTCGCCGTGGAGCCGGATCGAACGGCCGCCATCGCACGTGCCATCGCGCTCCCGACCGACATCGTGCTCGTGGCCGGGAAGGGCCACGAGCGAGAGCAGCGGATCGGAGGGCGCTCCCTTCACTTCGATGACGCCGAAGAAGTCCGGCGCATCGAGGCCGCTCGCCTCCGTTCGATCCCGCATGACCGGTGCCCGCTGCTTGCCGGCTGGTCGCCGTCCCGACTGGCGACCGCGCTCGGCGGGACGCTCGTGCGTCCCGGCCGCCGGCTGCTCGGCTCGCTGCAGACCGACAGCCGGAAGGTCGACGACGGCGCCGTGTTCGTGGCCCTCCCCGGAGAACGCTCCGACGGTCACGCCCACGCGCCGTCCGCCGCCGCCGCGGGCGCAGGTGCGATCATCCTCCAGCACCCGGTCGCCGACCTCCCGTCGGACGTCGCTGTCATCCGTGTCGCCGATCCGGTGGCCGCGCTGGGTCGCCTCACCCGCGGCATCCTCGAGGAGGCCCGCGCGCGCGCCGGCGGCCTGCGCGTCGTCGGCCTCACCGGCTCCAACGGGAAGACGACCACCAAGGAGCTGCTGCACCATCTCAGCCGTCTTCCGGCCCACGCCACGCCCGGCAACTGGAACAACCACCTCGGCCTCCCGCTCACCGTCTCCAGGCTCGGGGCAGGGCACCGGTGCGCCATCCTGGAGATGGGCGCCAATGCCCCCGACGACATCGTGGACCTCGCCGCGATGGCCCAGCCCGAGGTCATGGTCGTCACCTCCATCGGCGAAGCCCATCTCGAGGGCTTCGGAGGCACCCTCGAGCATGTTCGTCACGCGAAGTCCGGGTTTCTCCGCAGCGCCACGCCCGATGTCGTCGTGCTCCCGGCTTCGGAGATGGCCCGGTGGCAGGTCCGGCTGCAGGGGCACCCCGCAGCGGTCTGGACCTTCGGTGACGCGGGCGGAGCCGCCGACCTGACCTGGTCACGACCCGATCCGCATGGGCCGATCACGCTGCGGGCCGGCGCCTGGCAGGCGGTCGTCGACCTTCCGCTCCCCGGGCCCCACAATGCTTCCAACCTCGCCGCCGCACTGCTCGCCGAGGCCGCAGCGCACGCCGGAGACGGCGCCCGCGTGCAGGATCTCCCGAGCCTTCTCCTCGACGCCGAGACCCTCGCGCGACGACTTCGGGAGCTGCCCGCACTTCCGGAGGGGAGGCTGCGCCACCTCGAGATCGCCGGTCGCATGCTGATCGACGATGCCTACAACGCCAACCCCGACAGCATGCGGGCGTCCCTCGCGCTGCTCGCCCGCTCCGCCACACCGCGGGTTGCGGTTCTCGGCCCGATGCGCGAGCTCGGCCCGGCCGCGGTACGGCTTCACACCGAGGTCGGCGCCTTCGCTGCGCGCGCGGCGGACCGGGTCCTCGTGGTGGGCACGGACGCCGAGGCGCACGCCATGGTGGACGGCGCGGCGGCAGCCGATACCGGCGCTGCGGTCCGTCGGGAAGAGTCCGTCGAGAGCGTCGCCCGGCTGCTCGCCGACGTGCCGCCCGGCGCGACGATCCTGCTGAAGGCAAGTCGCTCCGTCCGGCTGGAGTTGCTGATCCCGGCCCTCGAGGCCGTCTGGAGGGAGAACTGACCCATGCTGTTTCACCTGCTGTTCGAGCTGCGCGAGGTGTTCAGCCCGCTCAACGTCTTCCGGTACCCCAGCTTCCGTGTGCTGGTGGCCATGGTGACGTCCCTCACCATCACGTGGGCCCTCTATCCGTGGTTCATCCGACTCCTCCAGCAACGGCAGATCGGCCAGGTCATTCGCGAAGAGCTCGACGACAATCATCAGGCCAAGCGCAACACCCCCACGATGGGCGGCATCCTGCTGGTCGTCGCCGTGCTCCTGACCACCTTCATGTGGTCCGATCTCCGCAACCCGCTCGTCTGGATGGTCATGGCGGTGACCTTCTGCTTCGCCGCCATCGGATTCCTGGACGATGCCCTGAAGCTCGGGCAGCGGGGCTCCGCCGGCCTCAGCGAGAAGGGAAAGCTGCTCGGTCAGTTCGCGATCGCCGCCGGCGTGATGGCCTGGCTGTTCTGGGGCAGTGACGTCGCCTTCTCGACCACCCTCTACTTCCCGTTCGTCAGCGTCGATCGCTTCACCCTCGACCTCCCGATCGTCCTCTACATCGCCTTCTCCATGTTCGTCATCGCCGGAGCGTCCAATGCCGTGAACCTCACGGACGGCCTCGACGGCCTCGCCATCGGACCCACCATCGTCGCGGCCGCCACCTTCGGATTGCTCGCCTACATGAGCGCCACGGTCATCACCATGCCGGTCGCCGTTGCCGGGGTGGAGACCTGGGCCTCCTTCGAGGTGGCCGAGTATCTCCGCATCCCCAGGGTCGAAGGCGCGCAGGAGCTCGCGATCTTCTGCGCCGCCATCGTCGGCGCCGGGGTCGGGTTCCTCTGGTACAACACCTACCCGGCACAGGTCTTCATGGGTGACGTCGGAAGCCTCGCCCTCGGCGGAGCCCTCGGAACCGTCGCCGTCCTCACCAAGAACGAGCTGCTCAGCGCGATCATCCTCGGTATCTTCGTCGTCGAGGCGCTCTCCGTCCTCATCCAGCGCTACTACTACAAACTGACCGGCAAGCGCGTGTTCCTCATGGCACCGATCCACCATCACTTCGAGAAGAAGAACTGGTCGGAGTCCCAGATCACCGTGCGCTTCTGGATCCTCTCGATCCTGCTCTGCGTCCTGGCCCTCGCCAGCCTCAAGCTTCGCTGACGGAGACGACCGATGGCCCAGCACATCACGCGATTCTTCCAGATCGGAGCACGGAGCCTTCGCGAATCCCCGAAGGGTCCGCAGAGCGTCCCCAGGCCGAACTCACCCGGCGACGGCCGCCGTGGCCCGGTCGACGTCACCCTCCTCACGGTGGTCGGCTGTCTGGTCAGCATTGGCCTCGTCACCGTGTACAGTGCTTCGGCATTCGACCTCTACTTCAGCCGCGGCCCGGATGCCCAGTTCCACTTCTTCCACCGCCAGGCGCAGGGCGCGCTCCTCGGCGCCCTCGCGCTCCTCGTCGCCAGCCGAGTCGACTACGACCTCTACCGGCGACACGTCTACCTCATCCTCGCCGCAGCGTTCTTCCTCCTCTGCCTCACCCATGTTCCCGGCATCGGCATCACGTGGAACGGCGCCGCACGCTGGATCCAGCTTGGCCCCATGCGCCTCCAGCCCGCCGAGTTCGCCAAGATCGCCTTCGTCGTCTTCCTGGCCTACTCCGTGTCGAAGAAGGGACAGGCCATGTCCCGCTTCGCCGAGGCCTTCATCTCCCACGCGATCGTCCTCGCCCCCTTCGTCTTCGTCCTGCTGCTTCAGCCCGACCTCGGCTCCGCCGTCATCCTCTGCGTGCTGGCCGGACTGCTCGTGTTCATCGGTGGCGCGCGCTGGAGCTTCCTCATCGGCTTCGGCGCCGCGGGGCTGCTCCTGGTGACCACCGCCATCCAGGGCGCCAGCTACCGCATGGACCGCGTCGAAGCCTGGCTCGATCCCTGGGCGGAAGCCGGAACGCGCGGGTACCAGCTCGTGAACAGCTATGTGGCCTTCGCCCAGGGAGGCCTCACCGGCACCGGCTTCGGGGAGGGCAGCGGGCGGATGGGATTCGTGCCCGAGCTGCTCAACGACTTCGTCGCCGCCTCCATCGCCGAGGAGTTCGGGCTGCTCGGCATCGTCACCCTCATCGTCCTCTACATCGTCTTCGTCTGGAGGGGGACCACCATCGCCCTCCGCGCCCGGGACGCGTTCGGGACCTACCTCGCGTTCGGTCTCACCGCGCTCATCGCGCTGCAGGCGCTCGTGAATCTCGGCGTTGTCACCGGCACCCTGCCCACGAAGGGGCTCACCCTCCCGTTCGTCTCGTACGGACGAACGAGCCTCATCCTCCTGCTCTTCGCCGTGGGCATCCTGATCAACATCGGCCAGGCCAACCCCAACCTCCACGAGGAGCGACGCGCCGCACGCGAGCAGGCGCGCCGCGAACAGGCCCTCCGCGCGAAGGAAGGGCGGGTCGAGGACCGACGCCGCGCCAAGCGCAGGCGCGCAGCGGAGGGACCATGAGCACACCACGAACCCTGCTCATCACCGGCGGCGGCACCGGGGGACACATCTTCCCCGGCATGGCCCTGCGCGAGGCGCTGCTCGCCGAGGACCCCTCGCTGTCCTTCGTGTGGGTCGGAACCGCGGACCGACTCGAGGCGCGGGTCGTGCCCGCCGCAGGGATCCCCTTCGAGACCGTCGACGTCGCCTTCCTGAAGGGACGACATGGGATCGACCGCGTGCGCGCCGCCCTTCGGTTGCCTGGGGCCATGACTCGGGCGATGCAGCTCCTGTCCCGGCATCGCCCGGCAGCGGTGATCGGGCTCGGTGGCTTCGCGTCCGGGCCCTGCTGTGCCGCCGCCGTCCTCGCGCGCACTCCCCTCTTCCTTCTCGAGCAGAACGCCATGCCGGGCCTGGTGACCCGAGCCCTGGCCCGCCGCGCCCGGACCGTGTACAGCGTCTTCGAGGCCGCGGGACGGCACCTCCCCGGAGCCGAGATCCGACCCCTCGGGAACCCCATCCGGGGAGCCGTCCTCGCCCCCGCCGAACGGGTCGCCCCGCAGCGTGGCGAACCCGTGCGGATCCTCGTTGTGGGCGGCAGTCAGGGCGCGAGGGTGTTCAACGAGGAGATGCCCTCGGTGGCGCGCTCCCTCACCCGACAGGGAGTCTCGCTCCGCATTCGCCACTCCGCAGGACGAGGCAACGCCGAGGACACTCGGCGACGATACGAGGCGCTCGAGCTCGCCGCCACCGTGGACGACTTCATCGATGACATGGCCGCCGCCTACGCCTGGGCGGACCTGGTCATCACCCGCGCCGGGGCCACCACGATCTCGGAGTTGACCGCCATCGGAAAGCCCGCACTCTACGTCCCGTTCCCGCACGCCGCCGATGACCACCAGACGGCCAACGCGCTCGCCGTCGTGGAAGCTGGAGGGGGGCTGCTGGTGAGTGACGCCGAGTTCCGCACCGACAAGCCGATTCGCCTGCTGCTGCCCGTGCTCGGGCACCCGGAAGTCCTGGGCCGGATGGGCGACGCGGCGCAGCGTCTGGGCCGGCCGGACGCCGGCGCGGCGATCGCGAGGGATCTGCTCGCGCAGATCGAACACGAGAACCGGGAGGAATCATGAGCCGGACAAGGCACTTCGATCCGTCCGGACGACGGGTCGCGGTCCTCCACGGCGGACAGTCCAACGAGCGTCCCGTGAGCATCCGCACAGGCGAGGCCGTGCTCCGCGCGCTGGCCGATCGCCCGTGCACCGTCATCCCTCTCGACTTCGGGCCGGATTCCACCCGCGAGCTCATCGATGCTCGCCCCGACGTCGTCTTCATCGCCCTGCACGGCGGCCTCGGCGAGAACGGCGCGGTCCAGGGGCTGCTCGAATGCATGGGCGTGCCGTACACCGGCTCCGGGGTGCTCGCGAGCGCGCTCGCCATGGACAAGATCCGGAGCAAGCGGATCTTCGAGGCGTGCGGCGTGCCCACGCCGGACTGGTGGATCGCCCGGCCGGACGATCCTCCGCCGGAGAACGGATGGCCCTGGGTGGTGAAGCCCTCGCGGGAGGGGTCCTCGGTGGGTGTCCGGATCGTCGACGACGCCCGGGACTGGGCGGCGGCCCTCCGGGAAGGCACCAGCGGGGACGGGGAGCTGCTGGTCGAGCGATGCATCACCGGGCGCGAGCTGTCCGTCGTGCTGCTCGACGGTGAGGTCCTCGGAACCGTGGAGATCAGGCCCGCGGAGGGGGTCTACGACTTCGAGGCGAAGTACGTGCGCCAGGACACGGAGTACCTGTGCCCGGCTCCGATTTCGGGCGCCGAGGCTTCCGCCGTGGAACGGGCGGCGCAACAGGCCTGGAACGCCCTCGGGTGCCGCGGCGTCGGGCGGGTGGATGTCATGCTGGGAGAGGGACCGGACGAACCGCGCCCGTGGGTGCTTGAAGCCAACACGGTCCCCGGTCTCACGGAGACGAGCATCGTGCCCCGGGTGGCGGCCCACCGGGGGTGGAGCTTCGCCGACCTCGTGTGGACCATGCTCGGGTCGGCCACTCGCGATGGGGAAGGAGGCGAGGCATGACGCGGTGGAACACGGACGACAACGCGGCGGAATCGGAGCGGGGAGCCGGGCCCGTCGCCATGGTGCTGGCCTCGGCGGCCGCGATCCTGATTCCGATGGGACTCTACTTCGGGACCCACGCGTTCCTCGACTCGAGCACCTTCCTCCTCCGGGAGGTGGAGGTCGTGGGTGCGGTGATGCACGAGCGCCAGGAAGTGCTGGAGGTCGCCGACCTCGTCCGCCCCCGAAACGTGCTCTCCCTCCGGTCGGAGTCGGTGGCCCGCGCCGTCGAGCAGCTCGACTGGGTGCGCGAGGCCCACGTGGCCCGGGCCCGCGGCCGCCGGCTGGTCATCGAGGTCCGGGAGACGCGCTGGCGGTCCACCGCGGCGGACGGAACCCTGTGGCTGGTGGGTGAGGATAGCCTGCCCATCCGGCGCTGGACACCCGCGGACGGGATCGAGCGGCCGCTGATTTTCGGTTTCGCCGACGCGTCCGATCCGCAGGATGAGCGGGTTCGCCTGGACCGCCAGGCGATCCGGGAAGCCCACGCGCTGCTCGACCGCATCGCGGAGCACTTCCCGCAGAGCAGCATGGATGTCATGGAGCTGGAGAAGCTGCCCGCGTCGCGCTATCGTGTGGTCACGCGTGGCGGGACCGAGGTCCTGCTCGCCAGCGACGATCTCGAATTTCGGCTGGAACGGCTGGCCGGGATCCTGGAGCGGCTCGAGAGCGAGAATCGATGGGCCGAACGGATCCTGCTCGACGGCGAGCAGGTGGAGCGGGTCGCGGTCAGACTGGCACGGGACCGGGACGAGGAGGACTGACGATGGCGCGAGAAGGCGAAGTCGTGATGGCGCTGGACGTGGGCACCTCCAAGGTGTGCGCGGTGGCGGGACGACTTCGCCGGGGACGCGTTGAGGTCATCGGTTTCGGCACCCAGAGCTCCGAGGGCATGCGAAAGGGGCAGCTCGTGGACATGGAGGCGATGGCCTCCTGTATCGAAGCCGCGGTCGACGAAGCGGAGCTGGTCGCCGGGTGCGAGACCTCGCGCGCGTTCCTCGGCATCTCCTCGACCCACGTCCACTCTCGCCACGCACAGGGAATCTCCCGGATCGACGGCGAGGCCGTGACCCGGGCCGACCTGCAGCGCGCCGTCGAAGCGGCCGCGCGCCCCGGCCCCGCAGCAGGCCATGTCCTGCTCCACGCGCTGCCCCTGAACTGCAGCCTCGACGAGCAGACCGGGCTTCGCGACCCCGTGGGACTGGCAGGACGTCGGCTGGAGGTCGATGTCCACCTGATCGAGGCCGCGGCAGCACCGGTACTGCACCTCGCGAGAGCGTGCGAACGCGCGGGGGTTCGGGTGGAGTCCGTCGTGCTCGACCTCCTGGCGACCGGCCGAAACGTGATCGAGCCCGATGAAGCCGAGGAGGGCGTGGCCCTCCTCGACCTCGGCGGCAGCACGAGCGATCTCGGCATCTGGTGGAACGGCCGGCTCGTGCACGCCTCGATGCTTTCGATCGGTGGGGACCACGTCACCCGGGACATCGGGGTCGGCCTCCGCGTGGGAGCCCAGGTCGCCGAGCGGCTCAAGGAGCGCAGTGGATGCGCCATGACCGACCTCGTCGACACCAGCGAGCTGATCGTCCTCCCGTCCTCCCGGGAGGGACGGCCGCAGCACGGTTCCCGCAAGTTCCTCGCCGCGATCATCGAGCCGCGAATGGAGGAGCTGTTCAAGATGCTCGAGGCGGAGATCCGGCGCAGCGGATGCGGTAAGGTGGTCCAGAGCGCCGTGCTGACCGGCGGGACGGCCTCCATGCAGGGCGTTGCTCCGCTGGCCCGGCGATGCCTCGGCATCCCCGTGCGCGCCGGCATGCCGAGCGGAATCACCGGACTCGTGGAGGTCGTGCGGCAACCGCGCTACGGGGCGGCGGTCGGACTGCTGCACCACGCGCTGACCTGCTCCGAGCCCAACGCCTTCCTCCGCCTCGATCGGGATACACCCGTCCGGCGATTCAGCCGGGGCATGCAGGCGCTCGTCAAGCGCCTGTTCTGACCGTTGCGACGGCGCTCCGAGGTCCACCTCCGGCCTGCTGTCAAGAATACCGCCCGCGAAAATGGGGAATGGCGCGGCGTGTCATGGCCCCGAACCGGTCGTTCGCACACGGAACATGTGTGCAGCGGTGCATGTTTGACGGGGTGCAGGTGTCTGAAATGCATGGGTAAAGTGGGATGGTGGGCGGTTGGGGATGCACTTATTAAACGGCTTGCACAAGTCCGGTCGCCGGTCGTACACTGCACACACTGAAGGCGATCGGCCCGGGCAACTGGGAGCCAGGGCTCGACGTTTCCGGTGCACGGTGCGCGACGACGGTCAGGTTCATTCTGGGCGCCTCCTCCAGCGGGGCGGGACCTCACTCGTTGCTGCGCAGGGTACGCCAACGGTTCAATTCATCCTGAAGCAACCTTGACTTCGAGTACCGGCGCGGTCGGCCCGCGCCCATCCCAGAGGATACCGGCATGATGGAATTCGACGAGAAGGAGATTCGCGGCGCGCGCATCAAGGTCATCGGCGTCGGTGGAGGCGGCGGCAACGCCATCAATACCATGATCACCTCCGGTCTGGAGGGGGTCGAGTTCATCGCGGCCAATACGGACGTGCAGGCGCTCGACCTGAACCTCGCTCCGCACAAGATTCAGCTTGGGTCCAATGTCACGCGAGGTCTCGGCGCCGGGGCCAAGCCCGACGTCGGCCGCGCTGCGGCGACCGAGGACCACAGCCGAATCGCCCAGTCCCTCGACGGCGCGGACATGGTCTTCGTGACCGCCGGCATGGGCGGTGGCACGGGCACCGGCGCCGCGCCGGTGATCAGCCGTATCGCCCGGGACCTCGGCGCCCTCACCGTCGGCGTCGTCACCAAGCCATTCCTCTTCGAAGGCAACCGACGCGCACGCGTCGCCTCCAACGGCCTCGACGAGCTCCGCGACGCGGTCGATACCCTCGTCGTCGTCCCGAACGAACGCCTCCTGATGATCTCGGACGGCAACACCACGATGATCGACGCCTTCCGTCACGCCGACGAGGTGCTCCTGCACGCGGTTCAGGGCATCAGTGACCTGATCACCGTCGGGGGCTACGTGAACGTCGACTTCGCCGACGTGAAGAGCGTCATGAGCGACATGGGCATGGCGCTCATGGGCACCGGACGCGCCGCCGGAGAGAACCGCGCCCGGGAAGCCGCGGAGAACGCCATCTCCAGCCCACTGCTCGAGGACGTGTCCATCGAAGGCGCCACCGGCATCCTCATCAACATCACCGGTGGACTGAACCTCGGCATCCAGGAGATCTCCGCCGCCTCGAAGCTCATCGAGGAGGCCGCACATCCCGACGCCAACATCATCTTCGGAACCGTCATCGACGATACCCTCGAGGACGAGATCAAGGTGACCGTGATCGCCACCGGGTTCGACCGCGCCGTCGACGACGCGCCGTCCGCCGGCACGGCACAGCAGGAAGCTACCCCGCGTCGCCGACGGTTCAACGTGAACCCGCCCGTCGAGACCGCACCGGCCGCCCGGCAGCAGAACTCGGCCGCCGCTCCCGCGGCACCCCCGGTGCGCAACACCGTGGTGGCCTCCCGCCCCGTGCTCGAAGCCCCCGCCGAACAGGCCACGCCCCGCGCGTACCACACCCCCGCCGACGGGCTTCCGAGCTCCTCCCCACGCTCCGAATTCGAACACCCGGTCGCCAGCCGCTCCGCGGCCTCCTCCGCATACGGCGCCGGACGCCGCGCACGGATCACCGGCTCCACGCCCCCCGTGGCCACCCGCGAGACCGGCGAACGCCGGTTCGAAGACCTCTTCGGCGACAACGCGGAGGAATTCGAGGAGCCCGCCTTCATCCGACGCGCACGCGACTACTCGCGCAACGGATGAACGATCCCGCCCCGGGCGCGGGCCTCGCGCGCTACGCCATTCTGCTCCATGAGCCGCAGGATGACCTCAACATCGGCGCCGTGGCCCGCGCCTGCAGGAACCACGACCTCCGGGACATCCGGCTCCTGCGTCCCGCGTCCAACGACCCGGACCGCGTTGCCATCACCGCGCCGCGCTGCGAGGACTTCCTCCGGGCACATGTGCGCAGCTTCGACCGATGGACCGACGCCGTGGAAGGCATCCACCGCGTATACGCCCTCACCGCGCGCGGGCGCGAGGAGCGACACCGCCGCCACAGGCTCGACGACCTGATCGCCGACCTCCTGCGACGCCCCGATCTTCGGGTCGCCTTCCTCTTCGGACGCGAGGACTCCGGACTCCCGAACGCTGCCCTCGATGCCTGCGACGGCTACGTGACCCTCGAGACCGGAACCTGGTCCTCCCTCAACCTCGCGCAGGCCGTCCTCCTCGTCGTCGCCCGGATCTTCGCCCACGAGGGAAGGGCGGTCCCCATGCCCCCGCCCACACGTGACTTCCCGCCCGCCCGCGCCGAGCAGATCGACCGCATGATGGGAGACGCCGAGCGTGCCCTCGACGCCATCCGCTTCTTTCGCGGCGATCAGCGCGAGAACGTGCTCCGCACCCTCCGCAGAATCGTCCAGCGCGCCGAACCGGACGAGCAGGAGCTCGCCACCCTCTGGGGACTCTTCGCCCGCGTCCGCAAGTTCGCCACCCACGGACGGGACTCGCCCGGCCCTGCGGACCCGGAGCGCTGAGCTCCGAACGGCGAACCCAGGCTCCTCAGTCCGCCGCGGACGGCTCGGGATCCTCGGCCGGAGGCGCCGGGTCATCGGCCGGAGGCGCGTAGCAGAACGGCGTGTCGCCCACGTCGCGGCGACACACGATCCCGTCGTCCGGGCGACAGTCCCGGTTGCGATCGCATTTCGCGAGGCACGCGCTCACACCTTCCTCGAAGATCACGCACACGGACCCGCCGGGGCACTCCCCCTCGCGGCAGTCGAGGATGGTGCAGTAGCCGCCCGCCCCAGGGATGGAGCGGTCGCACAGGTGTCCGGAACGACAGTTCTGGCTGGTCCGGCAGGAGTCACCGATGTCCGGCTGGCAGCCGCCCGAGGCCAGGGCCATGAGCACAAGGGCGCAGAGGGCGAGGGGCCAGCGGCGGGGAAACGCAAAAACCATGCGACGCTTGTCCGGGAATCGGTCAGGATACACCCCGGTTTCCACCGGGGCGCCATTGCCTAGTGCACGCAGCCCTGCGTCGTCAATCCGCGCCTCGCCGGCCGCTGCCGTCCCCGCGGCTCCTCCACCGGCCCGTGCACGACTCTCGCACCGACGGTCCACCCGTGCCACCTCGCCTTCGTCACTCGTCGTCCCGGGAGGGCAGTGCAGCTCCCGGGAGACAGCGATGGATGGCGACGGGGCTGGCCAGTATCGGGTTGCACGTCCTGCTGCTGCTGGCGATCGGGGCCTGGCTCACCAGCCGCCCCCCGGTGGAGGACGACGAGGGCCCGATGGAGGTGGTGTCGGTCTACGACACGGCAGAGGAACCCCTCGTACCGCCGGAGTCATGGCCCCGGCCGGAGGACGGCGAAGAGTCCGCGGAGGACCCGGACGAAGTCGCCGACGCCGACGTCGAGGAGGAGCCGGTCGAGGAGATCGAGGAGGAGCCGGAGGTCGCCGAGGAAACGGAACCGCCCGCCCTTCGGGACCGGCAGGCGATTCGGTCGGTGCATCAGCCCGATCGAGGCACCGACGCGCCCGACGATCCGCAGTACCTCGCCGAGGTCGACAACGTGGCGGAGGAGGAGACGGTCGCCGAGGAGACGGCCCCCGAGGCGGGCCGGGGCGAAGAGGGTGAGGCCGAGGAGCCGGTCGAGGACCCGGACGCCGATGTGCCGGACGCGGATGTGCCGGACGCCGATGTGCCGGACCGGCCTGAGGAGCGGGACTCCGCCGAGGCGGCCGCGCCGGTGGAGGAGGGGGAGGTGCCGGCCGCGGATGGTGCGCAGGAGCGGGTCGAGGACGGGACGTCCGCGGACGAGTCCGCCCCGGCCGAGGCGGAGGTCGAGGAGGACGAGCAGCGGGCGATCGAGCGAGAGCTGGAGGAGGCGCAGGCGGTGCGGGAGGAGGCGGCACGGGCTGACGAGGCGGCGGCGGACGAGGGGCTCTCGCCGGAGGAGATGGTGGATCGCCTGATCGTCCGGGACGCGGTCGAGGACCTGCCCGACCCGGGGGTGCACTCGATCGCGCGCAGCGCTGCGGCGTTCGACGCGGAGTCCTGGGCGAACGTGTTCTCGCTTGACGACGATGGGTTGCGGGACAGGGTGGCCGCGCGGGAGCGCGCGAGGGGCTTCCTCGGGGACCACCAGGCGGAGTGGGAGCAGCTCCGGCGCGCGCTGGAGAATCACGACGTGCGGGCGCGGGCGGGCCGGGAGACGAGTCTGAACACGCGGGCGGACGCGTTCGCCGGCTACATTCACTACCTGCACGACAAGATCCATGCCCGCTGGCCGGCTTATCTGCGTTCGCTGGACTTCGGCGTGCCGGCGGACCATCCGCTCTCGGACCGGCGGCTCTGGGTGCATCTGGAGATGGGGATTTCGCAGCACGGCGAGGTGGTGGAGGTGAACGTGATCCGCACATCCGGGCAGCTCACGTTCGATGCCCAGGCGATCCGGATCGTGCAGACGATTGGGCCCCATCGGTCGCCCCCGCAGGCGATGGTGTCTCCGGACGGGAACGCATGGATCCACTGGAGGTTCCACCGGGACCAGCGCCAGTGCGGGACCTTCGGGGTCGACGTCCGGCTGCTGGCGGCGGACGGGGGCGACGAGTCGTCGGAGCGGCAGGATCGGGCATCCCGGGAGCGCTGATGGCGCTCCCCCGGCGGTCCGGAACCGCCCGGGGCGGGCGCCGGGGTGTCGCACAGCCATCCGGGACGAGCGGGCCGGGGGGAGGGCATCGCCGCTTCGGCCGCATCTTCCTGCGGACCGGTTCGAGCGGACCGGGCCCCGTCCGGTTCCCGCGTTCGCCGGGCAGGGCCATCGCAGGGTCGTCCCTGAGCCCCTCCCGGTGGATTGCACATCGTCCTGGCCCCCCCATGAATCGAGTCTTCGCGGCTGATGCGGACCGCCGCACGGTGCCATGCCGGGTTCAACTCCGGACCTTGCGACCACCCGGAATCGCCGGGTCGGAGGCGGACGAGCGCTTGCCGGGCGTCGCCACGCTCGCTACGCTGGGCGGACGGGCCGAGCCCGCACGCGCGGGACAGGCGCCAGGAGGACGGAATGAACAGACTGCAGATGCTGCGCCGGACAGGACTTCTGGTGGCCGCGCTTCTCATGGCTGGAGGGTGCCAGCGGGCCGCGGTCGAGCACGACCCCGATCCTCAGGTGGCGGAAGCGGAGGTACATCCGCAGCACCACTCTCCGTGGTACGTGAGCGTCGATGGAGATGGCCCGTTCCGGATGGTGACGTTCAAGGACGTGGGCATGAACCGTGCGATCCCCTCCCCGGACGACCCGATGCTTGAGGTGATCGCCGCGTCGCTTGCGATGACGCTGGCCACCGACGAGGTGCTCGGGATGACGACCGGGGTCGACTACGATGCGGCGCTGGTCGATCCCGACGAGCACACGTTCTGCGCCCGCAGTCACCTCTACGTGGACCTGTGGCGTGGCGAGGCGCCTGCGCGCTGGGGGTACAGCCTGTGGTCCGGGTGCAACGAGCACGATCAATTCGCCTGGCACGAGGTGCCTGTGGACGAGACGGCGGGCGGGGACGTCGTGGACGAGGTGACCCCGCTGACCGAGAGCATCGCCGGGTCCCTGCGCAGCGCCATCGAGCGCGACTGCTATCAACGCCACTGCTGAGGTGCGGCCTTGCTCCAGATCGCGCAGATCCCCGTCGAGCCGCGGGTGGTGCTCGCCCCCATGGAGGGCGTGACCGACCGCGCCTTTCGGACCCTCATCCGCAGCCTCGGCGGGGTGGGCCTGGCCGTGACCGAGTTCGTGAGCTCGGAGGGCCTGACCCGGGAGGTCGAGAGCGCGTGGCGAATGGCCGAGCTCGACCCCGACGAGCACCCCGTGTCCATCCAGATCTACGGCCGGGACCCCGCCCGAATGGCCCAGGCTGCGCGGCACTGCGAGTCTCTCGGCGCAGACATCGTCGACATCAATCTGGGCTGCCCGTCCAAGCGCGTGACCAGCGGCTGTTCCGGCTCGGCGCTCATGAAGGAGCCCGAGCTCGCCCGGGACATCTTCCATGCCGTTCGGGACGCGATCACGGTGCCCATGACCGTGAAGATGCGGCTCGGCTGGTGCGACGCGAACCTGAACGCGCCGGAGATCGCCGCGCGGGCCGAGGAGGCGGGGGCGTCCATGGTGGCGGTGCACGGAAGGACCCGGAACCAGGGGTACAAGGGCAGCGCGCGGTGGGATGAGGTGGGCGCCGTGCGCCGGGCCGTGTCGATCCCGCTGCTGGTGAACGGTGACATCGTGGACCCCGCCACCGCGCGCGCGGCGCTCGCCGCCTCGGGTGCCGATGGGGTGATGGTGGGACGCGCGGTGATGCACGATCCCTGGGCCCTGCGACGCATCGCGGACGATGTCGCCGGCGTGCCCTTCCGGGAACCGACCCTCGAGGAGAGGCATGCCGTGCTGCAGGCGTATCTCGACCGCGTGACGACGGAGCACGGCGGAGAGGTCGATCGGCGAACTGCGGGCAAGGTGAAGCAGGTGATCGCCTACTTCACGAAGCACCTGCACAATTGCCGCGCGCTGCGTCACGAGATCAACCGGATCCGCACCGTTGACGACGCCCGGCGTCTGGTGGAAGCGTTCTTCCGGGCGACCATCGCCGAGGACCGGGAGGCCACGCTCCAGCTCCACGAGCTGGTGGCCGCCCGCGCCTGAGAGCCGAGGAGTTCGGAGTCCCATGACCACCAACCTGTCGTATGCACCGTCCGCCCGGACGAAGGGGTGCGCTCTCTCGCCTGCGCTCTGGTTGTCCGCGTGCCTGGTTGTGGTCGCGTGCGGAACGGGCGATGTCATGTCCGACCAGGACGTGCCCGCCCACGACGAGAACGCATGCGCCTCCGCCCTGGTCCCGCATCGACTCGGCTTCGCGTGGGAGGACCTGAATCACCGCATCTCGGTCTTCGACGCCACCCTCGAGCCGGAGACCGCCTGCGTCCCCGAGACCGTCCGCAGCCGGATCATCGGGGGGGACTTCACGACCGGCGATGCGTTGAACATCAGTGACGATGCGTTCCTCCGGATGGGCGTGTCCCGCGTGGACACCACGCCCGACGTGCTCGGTGCGCACAGGCTGCGCATCCCCGTGCGCATCGCCGGAGGCGCGGTCGCCGAGGGAAGCCTCACGCTGGACCGCGAGGAGATCGCCCTGCGTGGGTACGGCGAGATCATTGCGCTCGTGGGCGGGATTCAGTTCGACACCAACGTGCCGGGCATCGAAGACTACCCGGAGGACTACGACCCCGCACACGGCTACACATCGCGCGGGTTCGGCGCCGCCGTAGGCATCTCGGCGATCGACCCGGTGTCGCTCGTGCTGGACTGGAGGCTGCGGTTCGAGCCCGGGCTCGCCAAGGATCGCGACAACCACAACCGCGCCGTGCCGCGTGCGGAGATCGATGCGGCCCTGGACGTGATCCTCGTCGGCGTGCCGGAACCGTCGGCCTCGTCCGCGGAGGTCGCCTATACCCTTCGGTACGAGCGTCCCGAGCTGCTGGACGACAGCGTGCTGGATCCGGCCCCACTCGAGGACCAGCGGGTATCGCTGCCCGGGCCGATCGGTGCGGACCTGGGAATCGTCGGGTTGCGGTCCTTCGATTTCGTGCTCGATGTCGAGGACCGCTCATGCAACCGCGACCGCGACTGCTCGCGTGCCGAAACCTGCACGGACGATGCCGTCTGTACGACCGAGCTCGGCGAGCCGGGTTTCTATGTGCGGGAGATCAGTGTCGGTGTTCAGCCGGAGTCCTTCGACGAGGGGACGGGCGAGCTGACGGCGCTGGTCAATGGATACGCGTCGAACGCCACCCAACTCATCGAGTTCCATGCGCTGACGCACACCTTCACGGCGGAGGTGGTGCGGATTCCGCTGCCGCCGGATGTCCCTGTTCGCACCCTCGACCTCGACGCGCAGTTTCCTGCAGGTCCCTACGAACTCCCTCTCGCCGACGCCGGAAAGCGCCCGTGAAGTTCCCATGGTTCAAGCTCGATCCCAACGAGCGGCTTGCGACGCCCATCCTCCTGCGCGAGCTCGGCATCCTGACGGCCCTGCGCGTGGGCCGGGCGATTCGTTCCCGGCAACGTCGCGGAGAGCCATTCGCGGACCTCGCGCCGCCCGACGGCGAGCATGAGCGGCTCAGCCGGGAGCAGATCGGGCCGGCGATCCTCCTGTACACGGAGCTCAGGCAGCGCATCGGTCAGGAGGAGGCGCTGCGGATCACGGAGGAGATCGTGATCGAGGCGGCCTGCGTCTTCCTCCGCGAGAGCATCGGACCCCTGCGCCGAGCCGATCTGGAGCAGCTCGACGAAGCCGGTCAGGAGACCTTCGTGAAGGAGCGCGGAGAGCGGTTCTTCAATGCGACCGTGGACTGGCAGGAGATCGGTGGGGAGCGCGTACGCTTCACGGTCACCCACTGCCGGTTCCCCCCGCTGTGTGCAGCGACCGGCGTTCCGGAACTCGCGCCCGTCTTCTGCAAGGGTGACGCTCGCTTCTTCGGATCGATCGAGCCCGATGTGACCCTGCTGCGGCCGCACACGATCGCCGAGGGTGCGTCCACCTGTCCGTTCACCCTGCAGTGGGCGGAGCGCAAGCCCACAGGGTAGGTGCGCATGTGCACCACGCATGGCGAGAGGGAGCGGAGCGCCGTCCCCCCGTTGCCTGGATCCGCCGCGTGCTCTGTTCCTGTTCGGAGCGCCGCGACTGTGCGGGGGGGTGTGCGGTCGCCGCCGATGATTCCGCGCGTTCCGCTCAAGCCGAGAGACGTGCGCCGGGTGGGCAGCCGGCGTCCTGTCAGCCGCCGATCTGACCCGTGGTCTTGAAGTGCAGCTTGGCGACGTCGCGCAGCCGCTCGCGCCCATGATCGCGCACGAGCGCGCGCCCCGCCTTCAGTACCGGGGAGCCGGCTCCCTTGGCGAGCTTCACGCCGAACGCGCGCTCCAGACGGCGCAGCTCGGCGAGAAAGCGCGCCCGCGCGAGGATGGAGGCGCAGGCCACCGCCGCGTCGTCCTCGGCGCGGGTGCGCTGCGTGAAGCGGACACTTCGGGTGTGCTCGCGGGTGCGTAGCCTGCGGGAGATCAGGTCGGTCCTGGTGAACTGGTCGCTGAGGATGAGCTCGGCGTCGGTCTCGGCGAGGAGCGAATCGGCGGCGGCGGCGTGTGCCCAGGCGAGCAGGTGGTTGAGGTTGCCGATCTCCGCATACAGCTCGTTGTATCGGTCGGGTGCGAGGACGAGGACGTGGTGGGGGATGGTGGGCGCGAGCGTCTGGGCGAGCTGCGTGGCGCGGGCGTCGGTGAGGCCCTTCGAGTCGCCCACGCCGAGCTCGGCGAGCCAACCGAGGTCGTCGACGTGGACCCGCGCAGCGGCCACCACGAGGGGTCCGAAGTAGTCGCCCTTGCCGGTCTCGTCGATGCCGACCCATGCGTCGGGCAGCGGATCGGGGAGCCGGCTTCGGGCGACGAGGAAGCGTCGGGCCGCCGACGGGATCCGGTCTGCGGCGTCGCTGGTGTCATCGCGTGGTGCTGACCGGTCGGTTGTGCGGGTTGCGGCCCTGGTAGCCGCCTGTGGTGGGGCCGAGTGCTGGAGCAGGGCGTCGAGTTCGGCGCAGAGGGGATCGCAGTCGCGGCCCTGAACGAGGAGCTTGCCGCTTCGGTAGAAGCTGACGGTGGCGCCCGCGCGTCGGGCCTGCCAGTGGGCGTAGGGGAGGTCGGAGAAGGCGAAGCCTGCGCCCGTCAGGAAGCTTCGCAGGGCGGGTTCGTCGAGGGCTGCGAGCTTGTAGGTGCGGGTGTTGCTGGGCATCGGGGTCTCGTCGCGTCGGGGCGTGGCGCCCGAGGGCATAGGCGATGCGGGCGGGGACGGTCAACGCACAGTGTCGTGGTGCAACGGGACCGCGGGGAGGACGACTCCGGTCCGCGGGGGGGGCTGCTCGATCGGGAGGACGGCATGGACGGTGTGCGAGGCGCGTGTTCACCGGGACGGATCCCGGGCCCTGCGGAGGGTGTGAAGGAAGGGCAGGCTCCGAAGCCGTCCGGCGATCGCGAGGTCAATGACGTGCTGGGTGGGTCGTCTCGGTTGATGTCGCGACTGGGGTTCGAGGGTTCCTCGCGGACGGTGAACGAGGGGGGCTCGCGCCTCGCCGAGGAGGCTGCACGTCGTTCGCGCTCTGGCGGTGAGTTGTGCGGTCGTGCGGTGCTGGAGGCGGCCTGTGCCGGCGTGGAGTCACGGTCGGCGGCGGCATCGGGGCTGGCGGAGGTGGCGGACGCTGCGGCGCGGTCGGACGCGGCGCTCGATCGCACGCTGTCGGACTGGGTGAGTCTGGCTCAGGAGCAGGGGGCTCGGTTTCGGCCGCGGCGCAGCGTGGCGGCGATGGCGGGGCAGTTTGCGCGGGCGAAGCAGGCGGGCAGTCATGGAACGTCAAGCGACTGGGCGCGCCTGCAGGCCGGACTGGACCGGGCGCTCATCGGCCCGAATGCGGCGGGGCGTGACGAGCTGGAGGCTGCAGTGGCCCGGACCGTTGCGGCACATCCGGCGTTCGATGGGCTCGACGCGTCCGGTCGGGCGCGGATGGCTGCGGGGTTCGTGACCATGCTGGACAACGAGCGAACGATCGCAGCGGTTCGGCGTTTCGAGCCTGGCCGCGACGAAGCGCTGATGGCTCGGCTGCACGACACGGTGGGGCCGGACTTCCGGGGCGGGACGCCTGCGGAGCGTACGGCGCTTGCCCGGGACGTGCGAAATTGGGCGCGTGAGGAGACCGCCAGGCTCGAGGGAATGGGATTGCGTCCGCGGGACCCGCTGGTCCACCACAAGCGGGAGGACATCCGGATGGCGGCGCTGTACGTGCTCGAGGCGCTCGACCGTGGCCTCGATGCGGCGGTTCCGGCGGGGCCGGTCCAGGACCGCTGGATTCGGTATCTCGAGCGACATCCGGGGGACTTCGTCGGCGCCGTGGAGCACGTGCGGCCCCAGATGAGCGCGCGCTGGACGGCGCGATTCCGGTCTGCGCTGGCCCCCTTCGGGAGTGTTCAGGAGTGGGTGGCCACGAGTGCGGGCCGTGGTGGGGGTGACCCGGCGGGCCTTCCCCACAGTCAATGACGGGGGAACGGGGAGCGGTGAAGGTGCAGGGCTGTCGAAGAGTCGTCAATGCGCCCCTCCCGGTTGGAGGCACATCCCTGTGGCCCCCCATGATACTGGTCCCTGCTTCGGATGCGGGCCGGCGATCGGTGCCATGCCGGGCTGAGCTCCGGACCTTGCGATCACCCCGGGTGAAGATGCTGCACCGTTTCGTCGTCATTGACGGGCAGGGGTGGGGGTGCGACCCCACGGCATGACCCGACGCCGGCCCGGTCCGGCCGCTCGGGGAGTGAAGCCGCCTCAATCTCGGGAGCCATGTCCATGCTGACGGAACACAAGCGTACTTCCATCCTGTCGTCCGTGTTGTTGCTCGCCGTGGTCGGCGGCTGGGGTTGTCCGGGTTCGTCCTCGGTTCCCGACGGCGACGAGGCGATGCAGGCGGAGCCGATGCCTTCGCAGCCCGTGGAGATGCCGTCGACTCCCGCAGAGCCCATGGAAGCCGCCGACGGCTGCGTGTGTCCGATGATCTACGAGCCGGTCTGTGGCGTGGACGGGCGCACCTACGGGAACGCGTGTGAAGCGGCGTGTGCCGATGTCGAGGTGGCCCGCCCGGGCCGCTGCGACGAGGAGGAGGAGGGCCATTTGGCGCCGCCGGCCGACGCGGGCGATGGCACAGCGGAGGCTCGTCCTTCCGAGGGCGCGGAGGCCCCTGGCTATCGCTATCATCTGTGCAATGCCGAGGTCGCCTGCGACCCCGGGTATCGCTGCGTGAACATTCGTGAGGCATGTCGCCCGTCGAACTGCTCGGGGACGCCCTGGGAGGGTTTCGGGATCTGCACCCGCGACTGCCGCACGGGCTACGGTCTGTGCGTTCCCGAGGGGATGCCCGTGGGTCCGGACCTCTAGGGGGTTCTCGCGGCGAGGGCGTGTGCGGTGCCCGGCCTGTCGGTCGGTGGGTCCGCCCGCCAGGCGCGGCCCGTGGAGACTGGGGGCTTGTCAGCCGAGTTCACCGGCCACGTTGCGCTCGAGCCAGGTGCGTCGATCCTGTGGATCATCCGATCGCGCGAGGGCGTGCATCATCTTCGTGACGCCGGCTTCGATGGTCATCCGCCCGCCTGCGATGGCGCCCGCGTCCGCGAGGGCGCGCGAGTTTTCGTAGAGGGACAGGTCGACCCAGCCGGCGGACTGGGTGATGACGAGAACCTCGATGCCGTGCTCGACCCAGTCGCGGACAAGCGGCGCAACGGGATCCCGGGCGGTGGGTGCGGTCCCCACGCCGAACGTGACGAGCACGACACCGCGAAGTGACGCCGGAGGCACCAACGGGTGCAGCGCGCTCGTCGGCATGCCCGGTGTGACGTGCACCACGAGGACATGCGGGTCAAAGGCCGGACACGGTCGGAAGGGCCCGAGGGGTTCGCGGACGTGAGGTGCCACGAGCACATCGATTCCCAGCCGGGCGAGCGGTTCGCAGCCTGGCGAGTCGAAGGCCCGGTAGTCATGCATGTGGGTCTTCTTGGCGCGGCAACCGCGCAGGAGCAGGCCATCGAAGCAGATGCCCACCTCGGGGATGGGGCGGGAGGCGAGGTCCACGGCGTCGGCAAGGTTGCGCCGGGCATCGGTGCGAAGCTCGCGAAGGGGCCTCTGGGCTCCCGTGAGGATGACGGGGCGGTCCAGCCCCTCCAGGGCGAAGGAGAGGGCGGACGCGGTGTAGGCCATGGTGTCGGTGCCATGGACGATCACGAAACCGTCGCAGCGGTCCCTCTCGGCGGCGATGATGTCGACAAGCTGCGCCCACACTGGCGGGCCGATGTCGCTGGAGTCGAGGTTGCAGACGATGCGGGTCTCGATGTCGGCGATCTGCAGGAGCTCGGGGACGTCGCTGGTCAGGTCGGCGGCGAACTGGTCCGGTGCGAGCGGGGTGCCCCGCATGCCCAGTGTGCCTCCGGTATGCAGGAGCAGGACGCGCGGCATGATGCGTCAGCGGATGGAGAAGTGGGTCTGGATCGCCTCGCGGTCGCCCTCGTGAGCGCGCCAGGCGCTCAGGAACATGTCTCCGGGGTTCCGCGGCATTCCATCGTCGCCGAGCAGTGGGTCGAGGAAGGAGCGTTCGCTGGGGTGTCCTTCGGCCTGCCGATCGAGCCCGTCGCCGGCGATCCGGACGAGTTCGAGGGCGAGGTGCCTGATGGGCCGTCCCCGGAAGTGGCCGGAGAGGCCTTCGGTCCGGCAGATGCCGAAGAGGGCGCGGAGCTCGTCGGCGCTCTTCATCGGCACGAGCGCGGCGGCCTGCCTCCGGGCTTCATCGTCGTACAGGATGCCCTTCCACAGGGCAGGCAGCGCGAGGATGAAGGGGGCAGGCCCGCAGTCCGCACTTCGGACCTCGATGTACCGCTTCATGCGGACCTCGGGGAAGGCCGTGGACAGGTGAAGTTCGAAGTCACCAAGCGTGGCGGTGTGGCCGCGAAGGCCGTCCTTCATGAAGGCCCGGAACGACTCTCCCGCCAGGTCGAGGTAGGCGTCGTTTCGGCGGATGAAGAACATGGGCACGTCGAGGAGGTACTCGACGTAGTCGTCGAAGCTGCTGTCCTCCCGGAGCATGAAGGGCGGCACGCCGCAGCGCGCGGGGTCCGTCTCCTCCCAGATCGCCATCCGGTTGCTGACGAGGCCGGTGGCACGCCCCTGCTGGACGGGGGAGTTGGCGAACAGGGCGCTGACGAGGGGGGAGAGTCGAAGGCCGGTGCGCAGGATGTCCATGGCATCGGCTTCGTCCGTGAAGTCGTAGTTGGCCTGCACGGTGCAGGTCATCTTCATCATCCAGTGGGCGAGTCGTCCCACCGTCGGGAGATAGCGCCGCATGATGCTGTAGCGGCTCTTGGGCATCCAGGGGACATCATCGAGGTCGTCCCAGGGGTTCATGCCGAGGAGGCACCACTGCTGGCCGAGTGGCTCGGCGTGTCGTGCGACCTCGTCGAGGTGCTGGTGAAGCTCGGCCGCGGTCTCGTGAATGGTGCGGGTGACAGCCCCGCTGAGTTCGAGCTGCCCCCCCGGTTCGAGGGTGACGGCTGCCCCGTCGCGTTCCAGGGCGAGCACGTGCTGTCCGTCGCGGATGGGGGTCCATCCCTCGTGCTCGACGAGTCGGTCGAACAGTGCGCCGATGCCGTGTTCGCCCTCGTAGGCCAGGGGGTGTCCCGTGTCCCGGTGGAAGCCGAACTTCTCGTGCTCGGTGCCGATGCCCCGTTCGTGTCGTGCCGTGAACGATTCCTCGAAGTACTGCCGGAGCTGGGCCGGGTCCTCCAGGGGGGTGGAGTCGTGCTGTTGGTCTCGGGACATGAGCGCCGTGCGTGGGGGGACGGAAGGGGGCGCGCCAGCGCACTGCGGCGTGGAGCTGCGGGGCAGGTTCCGGCCTGGATGCTCAGTCCGTGAGGCCGTGTTCGGTCAGCCAGTGCTCGGCGTCCAGGGCGGCCATGCAGCCGGTCCCCGCAGCGGTGATCGCCTGTCGGTACTTCTTGTCGGCGACGTCACCGGCGGCGAAGACGCCCGGGATGCGCGTCCGGGTGGTGCCTGGCTCGACGACGAGGTAACCCGACTCGTCCTTCTCCAGGGTGTCGCCGAGGAAGCCCGTGTTCGGCACATGGCCGATGGCGAGGAAGAGGCCTTCCGTGGGGAAGTCCGAGACCTCGCTGGTGACGGTATCCCGCAGCCGGACCGCGGTCACGCCCGCTTCGCGGTCCCCGAGCACCTCGGTGACTTCCTTGTTCCACACCACCTTGATCTTCGGGTGGTTCAGGGCGCGCTCCTGCATGATCTGGGATGCCCGGAAGCTGTCCCGGCGGTGAATGATGGTCACCTCGGAGGCGAATTTGGCGAGGAAGGTGGCCTCCTCCATGGCGGAATCGCCGCCACCGACGACAACGATCTTCTTGTCGGTGAAGAAGAACCCGTCACAGGTCGCGCAGGCGGATACGCCGTACCCCATGAGGTGGGATTCGGACTCCAGCCCGAGCAGCCGGGCGCTCGCGCCGGTGCCGACGATGACGGTGTCGGCGGTCCAGGTGCTGCCGTCGTCGAGGTGCAGCACCTTCGGGGAGGACTCGAGCTCCACGCGCGAGACGTAGGCCTGCACCATCCGTGTCCCGAACCGCTCGGCCTGCCTTGTCATGACCTGCATCAGCTCCGGACCCATGATGCCGTGCTCGAATCCCGGGAAGTTCTCGACGTCGGTGGTGATGGTCAGCTGGCCGCCGGGCTGGTGGCCGTGGAAGACCACCGGCTCGAGGCGCGCCCGGCTGGCGTAGATGGCGGCGGTGAGACCGGCCGCACCGGAGCCGAGGATGGCCACGTGCGTGTGGTTGGGTTGGGTCATGGTACTCCGGGGGATGCAGGGTTGGGCTGGGCGTCCACGTGTGGAGGCTGCGCATGCAGGCGGCCGGAACACTCGCCACGCCGGGGGGGCGTGTCAACTGTCGCTGCGGAGGGCGGAGTCGCCGGGGCAGGGCGCCGGGAGTCGGGTCGGCGGAGCGTGCGGTGACACAGTCGGGGTGCGCCCGCTCCGCTCCCTTGCTCCCGGTGGAAGGCGTGCGCATCGTCGCGCGGATGGACAGTGGCTGCCGCGTCGGCAGCGCCTTGCAGGGATTCGGGACCGTGATGCCGGTATCGCAGTGGGGCCGGGAGGCGTCGGAAGGAGTGGGCGTCTATCCGTGGGCGGAGATCCTGGCGGGCGGGGTAAGCGATGCCGCTCGGGCGGCCGATCTGGCCCACTTCGGTCTTCGACTGGCGGTGGTTCCCGTGGGTGCGCGCGCACCCGTCCGTACGACGGACGCGTGGATGTGTTCGGCGCTGCGTCACCGGGAGAAGGTGCAGTCGATGCTCGAAGCCGAAGGGATTCGGGTGCTCCCCGCGGTGCTGCTCTCGGAGGACACGCTGCCCGAGCGTTGGCACGGGGACCTGTTCACCAGACTTGTCGACGTCTCTCCGAAGGGCCTGGTTGTGCTGCGGGCGGGGAGGGCGCAGCCGGGCAAGTGGGTCGAGGAGGCTGTGGGTGCCTGCTGCCGGGTCCAGGGACGCCTGGTCCTCGAGGTGGGAGGGGCCGATCCGCTCCCGGTGCTGAGGAACGTTGTTCCGCGGCTGCTGGAGGCGGGAATGGCCCCGGAGCGGGTGGTGGCGGGCGGCTTCGACTGGCGAACCCGCCGCTTCTTCGAGGGGCAGCGGATTCTCGGGATGATGCAGGTCGGCGGCAGCGGACGGCGGCCGGCGGACCTGGTGGAGTTCGTCCGCAGCCTTGGGCCGTCCATGCTCTCGCGGGTGGTGGCCGCGACCGGTTCGGAGGCGGGAATGCGGGTCCTGGCCGTGCCGCGTCTCGTCGAGCTGTTGCTGGCGGACGGTGTTTCGACCGAGGTGACGGGCGCGCTGGCTGGCGGGACGCTCCAGCGGTTCCTCGGCATCGACTGATTCGGCGGTGTTCTCTCGTTTCCCGACCTCGGCGAGGATGCGGGACGCTCCGGGAGTCTCCTGTCATCGAGCAGGTGAAGGCGCCGGAGCGCCTCGTTCCGAACGCGCAAGCCGTGGTGGTGCCGTGGGCGCGATGGCATGGATGCGGGAGGGGGCCGAAGAAATGCGAAGCGCCGCCTCGGGTCGAGCCCGGGGCGGCGCATGTCGAACGGCGGTCGCTGTGTCGAAGCTCAGCAGTCGAAGTAGAGGTCAAACTCGACCGGAGTGGGGCGCAGGCGGGCCGCCTGGACCTCATTGTCGTACTTGTACGCGAGGTAGGACTCGATGAGGTCTTCGCTGAAGACGTCACCCTTCAGGAGGAAGTCGTGGTCGGCGTCGAGGGCGTCGAGGGCCTCCTCGAGGGTTCCGGGGACGGCGGGGATGCCGGCCCGCTCCTCGGGGGAGAGGGAGTAGATGTCCTTGTCCATCGGGTCACCCGGGTCGAGCCTGCGCTCGACGCCGTCGAGGCCCGCCATGAGCAGGGCAGAGAAGGCGAGGTAGCCGTTGCAGGACGGGTCGGGGGTCCGGAACTCGATGCGCTTCGCCTTCGGGGAGGCGTTGTACATGGGGATGCGGATGGAGGCCGAGCGGTTGCGGGAGGAGTAGGCGAGGCTGATGGGGGCCTCGTATCCGGGCACCAGCCGTCGGTAGGAGTTGGTGGTGGGGTTGGTGATGGCGACGAGGGCCTTGCCGTGGTGCAGGATACCGGCGATGAAGTGCAGCGCCATGTCGCTCAGTCCGGCGTACTTGTCGCCGGCGAAGAGGGGCTTGCCCTCCTTCCACAGGCTGATGTGGGTGTGCATGCCGGATCCGTTGTCCCCGAAGAGGGGCTTGGGCATGAAGGTGGCGGCCTTGTTGTGGCGGTGCGCGACGTTCTTGACGATGTACTTGAACCACTGGAGGTGGTCGGCGGTCGTCAGGAGCGTATCGAAGCGGATGTCGATTTCGCACTGTCCGCCGCTGGCGACCTCGTGGTGCTCGGCTTCGACGGTCATGCCGACCTTCTTCATCTCGGCGACCATGTCGTGCCGGATGTCGCCATGGTGGTCGAAGGGGGGTGCAGGGAAGTAGCCGCCCTTCATGCGGGGCTTGTAGCCGAGGTTGGGTGCCTCGTCGCGGCCGGAGTTCCAGCGGCCTTCCACCGAGTCGACCTTGTAGAAGCCGGCGTTGGCGGTCTGGTCGAAGCGCACGTCGTCGAAGAGGAAGAACTCGGCTTCGGGTCCGAAGTACGCAGTCTCGGCGATGCCGCTCGCCTCAAGGTACTTCTCGGCCCGGATGGCCACGCCACGCGGGTCACGCTCGTAGGCCTGGCCGGTGATCGGGTCGAAGATGTTGCACGTGAGGCTGAGGGTCTTCCGCGCGTAGAATGGATCGATGTGCGCGGTGCCGGGATCGGGCTTGATGACCATGTCGGAGGACTCGATGCTCTTCCACCCGCGGATGGAGGAGCCGTCGAAGCCCACACCGTCCTCGAAGACGTCCTCGTCGAGCTGGTCGGCCGGCATGCCGGTGTGCTGCCAGGTGCCGGGGATGTCGAGGAATTTGAGGTCGACCATCTCGACCCCCTCCTTCTTGGCGAGGGAGACGATGTCCTTGGGGGTCTTTGCATTCTTGAACGACATGGCGGGTACTCCATGAGAAGGTGAGCGGCCGCAGCCGCGAGGAACAGATAGGGGGCTCGACACCGCCGGACGTGCGCGGCGCCGCGAGGGGTCAGGTCAGCGCGTCCGATCCACGCTCGCCGGTCCGGATGCGCACGGCGTCACCGACGGGCAGCACGAAGATCTTTCCGTCGCCGGTGTCTCCCGTGCGGGCGGCGTCCATGATCGCCTCCACGACCGCGTTCACGAGATCCTCGGGCACCACCACCTCGATCTTCAGCTTCGGCACGAAGTCGACGACGTACTCGGCGCCCGGGAAGACGGTCGCCTTGCCGCCGGAGCGGCCGTAGCCCTTCACCTCGGTGACGGTCATGCCGTGCACGTCGGTCCGGTCCAGCGCGTCCTTCACCTCGTCCAGCTTGAACGGCCGGATGATGGCTTCGATCTTCTTCATGGCACCTCCCGGAGGGTCCGACGGAACGACCCGAACGGCGGACGGGGTAGCACGGAATTGCGCAGTGCTTCAAGCGGGAATTTCCCGGCCCGAATTGGGGCGAAAAATATCTTGACGAAACCGCGTGATTCGTTCTCGGTGAATGCATTCGAGCCCGTTCGCGAGAAGCTTTGGGGCGATGAAAAGGCAGGAGAACCGGTAGCATGAGCGTGCATGAGAGGCAGCATGTGATGGTTCGTCGGCACCGAAGCGCCGAAGAGGGGTCGCACGGGCCATTCATTGCGGCCGTGGGGCTGAATGTCCTGTAATGGCGTCGAAACTGCAGGGAAAACAAAAGTCTGGCAAAGTCAATGTTGTCGAACTTCTTCGTTTCGTGCTTCCGCGCACCGTGCGGGGACGTTCCCCTGTGGGGTCCAAAAGTGGCACGGAACTCGCATTGCTTGCGCGATGCGCAGCCACACCGGTACGCTTCCGACGCGTTGAACCGGCATGCCTCCCGCGTGCCGTGTGCCCCACCCCCTGGACCGGAGCTCGTCCGCGATGACCCTCGACTCACTCAGCTGCGTGCAGATCACGCTCGATCAGGGCGACGAACTCGGGGAGGCCCTTGTCGAGAGCGCACTCTGGGCGCTGGAGCCCCAGGGCGTGGAGCGGCAGGACGACGAGACCTGGAGCGAGCTGGTGGAGGACCCGCGACCGCGGGCGGCCGGCGCGGTGCGCTGGCGAATCCATCGGTCCGGGACATCGGCGCCTGCCTTCGAAGAGGACGTGCGGCGGGTGCTGCCCTCCCTCGACGGACTCCACATCGCGGCCTGGGAGATCGACGACCTCTCCTTCATGCACACCTGGAAGGAGTTCTTCCGGCCGGCCCGGGTCTCGCCCCGCATCATCGTGCACCCTCCGTGGGATGTGCCCGAGGCGCCCGAGCGTGTCCGCCTCGTGATGGTCGAGCCAGGCATGGCGTTCGGGACGGGGACCCACGAGACGACGCGGCTCTGCATCCGCGCGCTCGACGAGCGACTGAAGGAGAGGACGCGGTCGGTCCTCGATGTCGGCACAGGAAGCGGCATCCTGGCCATTGCTGCAGCGCATCTCGGCGCGCAGCGCGTGGTCGGGGTCGAGAACGATCCGCACGCGCTCGTCATCGCGCGGGAGAACGCCCGGCTGAATGGCGTCGCGTCGTCGATCTCCTTTCCCGACACGCAGGTCTCGGACCTCGACGAGCCGGCCGAGCTCGTGCTCGCCAACATCCTTCCACACGTCCTCCTGGCGATTCGGGAGCATCTGTATCGGCTCGTCATGCCCGGAGGGCACCTCGTTCTGAGCGGGATCCTCGTCACCGAACGAGCCGGGGTGGAGGATGCGTTCGCGGGCCGGGGGATGGAGCTCGTGGACGCGCCGGTGATGGGCGAGTGGTGCGCCCTCGTGTTCCAGAGGCCTGCCGAATGAGCGCGCGAAGGCTTCTGATGCCGGCGCTGGCCGGTCGCGATGACCTCGCCGGGCGCCACGAGGTGGACGAGGCCGCGCGTCGTCATCTTCTGAAGGTGCTCCGGGCGTCGGACGGCGACCCGCTCGAGATCGTCCCCGGAGACGGTCGTCTCCTCGCGGGACTCCTGTCCCTGACGTCGCGTGGCGGTGCATTCGTGGATGAGCTGAAGTTGCTGGCGCGCGAGGCACCGCGCCCGCCGATTACGCTGGCGGCCGCGGTGATCAAGGGCAAGCGGATGGACTGGCTCGTCGAGAAGGTGGCCGAGGCGGGCGTGGACGTCCTGCTTCCCTGGGAGGCCGAGCGTTCCGTGGTGCGGCTCGGTGATCGGAGGGACGACGAGCGCACATCCCGCTGGCAGGCGATCATGGACGGCGCGAGCCGTCAGTGCGAGCGGCTGTGGCGCCCGCACGTCCTGCGGCCGACGCAGGGCATCCAGAGCGCCCTCGCGGCGGTCGCGGGAGCCGGGGAGTGCCTCGTGGTGGCCGACGAGGCGCTCCGCTCCTCGGCGTTCCCGGCCGCGGATGCACCGAAGGGACCGTGGGTGCTGCTCACCGGTCCGGAGGGCGGGTTCACCGAGCACGAGCGTGCGTGCTTCGCCGCGCACCCCCGCGTTCTCCGTGTGGGGCTCGGACGCCGCCTCCTGCGGGCCGAGACCGCGGCGCTCGTGCTGACCGCCCGCTGGTCCGCGCTGGTGGAGTCGGAGGGAGTATGAGGGCGTCGCGGCCGCACGTGTCCCGCGCGGACCCGCGTGAGGCTCGATCGAGACCCGCGGGTCGAGGCGCGGCGCTGCGGCCCGTCAGCGGCCCTTCCACTCCGGAGCCCTCTTCTGGACAAAGGCCATGACGCCCTCGGCGGCATCCTCGGTGAGGGTGTTCAGCGTCAGTTGGCCGCAGAGGTACTCGAGGGCATCGTCCACCGTCATGTCCTCCATCCGGTAGAAGGCGTCCCGGCCCAGCCGAAGGACCGCCGGGCTGAGGCCCGCGAGACGTCGCGCCAGATCGTTCACGGACGTGTCCAGCTCGCCCCGGGGCACCGCGTGGTTCACGAGCCCCCACTCCGCCGCCGTCTTCGCCGGAAGCCGCTGTGCCGTGAGCAGCAGCTCGAGTGTGCGGCGCGGGCCGATCAGTCGGCGAATCAGCGTCATGATCATCATGGGAAAGAGCCCGACGTTGACCTCGGGGGTGGAGAAGTGCACATCGTCGGCGGCCACGGCCAGATCGCAGGCGACGAGCAGACCCATCCCTCCGGCGGCCACGTGGCCGCCCACGCGGGCGATCACGGGCCTGCCGCACGCGCGCATCGCCTGGAGGAGCCGGACGAAGGTCCGCCGCTCCTCGTGCATCGCCAGCGGTCCACCGGCGGCGGCCATGGGGTTGAGGTCGGCTCCGCTGCAGAACGAGCGGTCTCCGGACCCGGTGAGGACAACTACCCGGGTCTCGGCGTCGCCGCGCACGTCGGTGAACGCTTCCATCAGCGCGCGCACGAGCTCGCCACTCAGCGCGTTGCGCCGGTCGGGTCGGTTCAGGGTCAACGTCCGGACGCCGTCGTCCAGGGTGTTCAGCAGGACACGCTCTTCCATGGCAGCTTCTCCCGGGTTTCGCATAACGAAGGCGCTCCGGGCCGTCCCGGATGCAGGTGAGTGTGCGCTCACTACATTGCTTCAGCCCGTGGTACGGGGTCAAGGGTGTCGACCCTCTCCCGGGTGCGGTGGCGACCAAGTCCGGAACATGTGTGCCTTGTCTTGCGTCTCGACGCGGAGGTGGTCGCGCGCTTCGCCGGGTTGACGCGACACGGAGGTCCTCGCGTGTGTCGCCGGGTGTCTCGGCGCGGACCCGATCTCGGCAGTGTGGCGCCTCGCCCCGGGGGATCGCTCAGGGACCGGTGGGACTGTCGAGCACGTCGTCGATGGTGAAGCGTCCTGGGCGCTGTCCGACGATCCAGCGCGCCGCTTCCACGGCGCCGGAGGCGAAGAGCGACCGGTCGCGGGCGCGATGGGTGAGCTCGATCCGATCCGCGTCTCCCAGGAAGTAGACGGTGTGTTCTCCGACGACCTCGCCCCCGCGGACGCCGAAGGCACCGATCTCGTCGCGATCACGGGGGCCCGTGAGGCCTTCCCGAGCGGTGCGCAGGTTGCCGCCGCGCATGTCCCGAGCGGCCTCGGCCAGCGTGAGGGCCGTTCCGGACGGGGCGTCCTTCTTTCGGCGGTGGTGGAGTTCGACGAGCTCGACGTCGTAGCTCGTCGGCAGCATCCGTGCAGCTTCGCGGACGAGTCGGTGGAGGACGGCGATGCCGAGGCTCATGTTGCTGGCCCAGAGGACGGGGACTGTGCGGGCGGCGTCGTCCAGAGCATCTTCGAACGCCTCGCCGAGCCCGGTGGTGCCGCCGACGAACGGGACGCCGAGGTCGACGGCGGTCTGCAGGGCGCGTTCGGCTTCGCCGGGTCCGCTGAAGTCGACGACGACGGGGGCGGAGTCATGGGGTGGGTGGGGGAGGTCGCCGGCGGGTGCGGAGGTACAGGGGATGCCGCGTTCGGAGGCGATCTGCGCGATGGAGGTGCCCATCCGCCCGCGTGCGCCGAAGAGCAGGAGGTGGGGCGTGGTCATCGGGCGATCCCGAGGGCGGAGAGTTGTTCGAAGAGGGCCTCTTCGGCCTGGGGGCTGACGCGGGCGAGGGGAAGGCGGACGTCGCCGTTGCCGAAGCCGAGCCATGCGCAGGCGGCCTTGACGGGGATGGGGTTGCTGACGGCGAAGAGGAGGGACTGGAGGGTGGCGATGCGTCCGTTGAGGGACCGCGCGCGCTCAAGGTCGCCGGCGAGGGTGGCATCGCACAGGTCGCGCATGAGGCGGGGAGCGATGTTGCCGATGACGGAGATGACGCCGCTTCCGCCGATGCTCATGAGGGGCATGGCGGTGGCGTCGTCGCCGGAGAGGACCGAGACGGGCCGGGGCAGGGCGTCGAGGAGGAGGGCGTCGAAGTGGAGGTTGGCGCTCGCTTCCTTGATGGCGCACACGTTGCTGTGTGCGGCGAGGGTGGCGAGGGTGTCGACGGTCATGCCGACGATGGTTCGGGCGGGGACGTTGTAGAGGACGACGGGGAAGCGGCTGCGGTCGCAGATGGCGGTGAAGTGGCCGACGAGGCCGTCCTGGTTGGGCTTGTTGTAGTAGGGCACGACGCTCATGATGGCGTCGACCGCGGTCCCGCTGTCGTGCAGCCGGTCGATGAACGCGAGGGATTCCGAGGTGGAGTTGTTGCCGGCGCCGGCGATGAGGGTGGCGCGGGAGCCGACGACTTCGCGCATGAGCTCGATGGCGCGGAGCTTCTCGTCGTCGCTCATGGTGGCCGATTCGCCGGTGGTGCCGCAGACGACGATGCCCTGCATGCCGTTGTCGATGAGCCAGTTGGCGTGGCGTGCCATGGCCTCTTCGTCGATGCGGCCGTCGCGGAAGGGGGTGACGATGGCGGTGAGGCAGCCGGTCGGTTGCATCGCGTTCTCCTGGGGCTCGCGGTCGTCGGCGCCGGAAATTTGCGCCGCGCGCGTGACGCGTAGCATCATCGGAGGGCGCTTGTGAAGCGTTGCCGGCGCGAGACGAACCGGTGACGCGCGGGTGCGGTGGCCTCCTTTCGTGGTTGACACGCCGCGGCAGAGGGGGCAGAGACCCGCCCGGACGGCGCGACGGTGCGTCGCCAGTCATCTGTACGGGAATCGAGGTCGGAACATGAGCGCAATCGTGGCGATGATCGGGGGAATGCTGCTCTGTCTGGGATTGAGCGCCGGTGCCGTGCGGCTCGTCGTGCAGGCCGTCCCGCGTCGCATCCGCTGATCCGGTGCTCGTTCAGTCGCTCGCGAGGGTCCAGCGCTCCCAGGGGGGCGGGGACGGCTCGCGGGTCAGTTCGCGCAGAAACGGACTGGGTCGGAGAACAACCCGGCCGTGCTCCCGCTCCCACGCGATCATCGGCCGCGTGAGGTACAGGTCGCGCTGCGCTCGCGTGACGGCCACGTAGAAGAGGCGACGCTCCTCCTCGAGGTCGTCCTCGTTGAGCAGGGCGCGGGCGGACGGGAACCGGTCTTCCGCAAGCCAGAGCACGAAGACGGCGTTGAATTCGAGGCCCTTGGCCTGGTGGATGGACGAGAGGACGACGTACTCGTCGGCGCGCGGGCCGGCGGTGGCGTCCTCTCCGGTGAGCACGCCGGCGAGGCTCAGGTTGTCGAGGAATTCGGCGACGTCGCCGTGCTGCTCGGCGTAGGCGGCGAGGGTCTGTAGCTCGGTGATCCGGTTGGTGGAGCTGTCGAAGGCCTGGCGTGCCCATGCGTCGTAGAAGGCGTCGCGGACGTGATCGATGGCGGCGCTGGCCTGGCTGCGCACGAGCGGTGTGGCGAGGTGCTGGAGCACGGCGGAGAGGTTGCGCCATGGTCGGCGTCCGCGGCTGGGCACGATGCGCTCGACCCGCGGGTCCGCGAGGGCGGCCGCCGGGTCGTCGAACGCGGACAGGAAGAGGAAGAGCTTCTCGGCGGTTCGGTCCCCGACGCCCTCGGCGAGCGTGGCCACGCGCCGGAACGCGAGCTCGTCCCGCGGGTTCTCGACCCACCGCAGGAAGGCGAGCACGTCCTTGATGTGGCGTTGCTCGAAGAAGCGCATTCCCGAGCGCACGATGAACGGGATGTTTCGGCGGCTGAGCTCGAGCTGCAGCTCCATCGCGTGGCGGTGGGCCCGGTAGAGGACAGCGATGCGCTCCAGCGGGATGTCCTCGTCGCGCAGCTCGAGGATGCGCTGTGCCACGAACTGGGACTGCTGGTGCTCGTCCGTGCACTCGACGAGGGCCGGGGTGGGGCCGTGGGGCTGCTCGGAGCGGAGGGTCTTCGGGAACTGGCGCGCGTTGTGCGCGATCGACCGGTTGGCGAGGTCGAGGACTTCGGGTGAAGAGCGGTAGTTGATCTCGAGCAGGTACCGGGTGGCGTCGGGGTACCGCTCCTCGAAGCGCAGGATGTTCGTGTACTCGGCCCCACGGAACGCGTAGATGCTCTGGGCGTCGTCGCCGACGACGGCGAGGTTGCGGTGATCGCGCACCATCTCGTCGATGATGTGAGCCTGCAGCCGGTTGGTGTCCTGATACTCGTCCACGAGCACGTGGTCGAACCGCTGCCGGGCCCGCGTGGCCAGCTCGGGATGCTCGTCGAGAAGCCGGGCCCACAGGAGCAGGAGATCGTCGAAGTCGACCATGCCGAGTTCTACCTTGCGCGCGGTGAACTCGGCGTGCAGCGTCTCGAGGTCTTCCAGGTGGGGCTCGAATTGAGGGGCCTGATCGAGCAGCAGGTCGCCGAGCGGGCGACCGGTGTTGATCGTTGCGCTGAACAGCCGCAGCACCAGCTCGGCGCGCGGGAACCGGAGGTCGGAGCGCCGCGGGGTGCGCGCGTGAATGCAGGCCTTCATCAGCGACGCGGCGTCCTCGCTGTCGAGGATGGTGAAGTTCTCCGGGTAGCCGAGGGAGGTCGCGTGCTCCCGCAGCAGTCGCCGCGCGATGCCGTGAAACGTTCCTCCCCAGACGGCCCGCGCGCGCACGCCGAGGAGGTCCTCGACGCGGCCGAGCATCTCCCGCGCGGCGCGGTTCGTGAAGGTGAGCAACAGGATGCGCTCCGGTGCGACGCCGTCCTCGATCAGTCGCGCGACCCGCCAGGTGATGGTGTGGGTCTTGCCCGTTCCCGCGCCGGCGATGACGAGCATCGGCCCGCCGGGGGCCTCGACGACCTGACGCTGCTGCGGGTTGAGGCGCGCCTCGAGGTCGAGGGTGCGGCGTGGTGAGGAGCCGGTGTCGCGGAGGGTGTAGGTGCGGGCCATCGGTGGGCCATCGATGCGGGAATGGGGCAGGCGGGTCGTCGCGGAGGGTCGCCGCCGGCTCGGGTGCCCGGTGGGGTGCCTGTCGGGCCGGGAGGGAATTGGGGCGTCCGCGGTCGGGGTGCAACGAGAGGACATCGGAGACGATGTGGGCTGCGCAGGCGGGCGCCTGCAGCCATGACCCCTGTCCCGGAGTGAATCATGACGACCCCTTCGACCACAAGCAACGCCTCGCCGGACACGGCGGAGCTCGTGTCTCTGGCGCACGCATCGCGAGACGGGCGGCTGGCGGACTTCTTCGGCTACGCGCCCGAACAGCTCGACCGGCTGGAGGTGCTGGCTGCGCTTCACGCGAGGGAGCGCCTCCTGGAGCGTGCGCTGGTCATCGCGCGCGGGGTGCTCGCCCTCGACCCGGCGCGGGAGCACCTCCTGCCGTTCGTCGAGCAGGTGGAGGCGATGCAGGTGGAGCAGACGCAGGAGGTGGCCGCGTCGTAGGCGGTCGGTGTCGTGCTGGAGGAGAGGAACCTGGTGCCGGTGCGATGCGCAGCGCGCCGGAGTGTTCACGAGCGAACAGGAAGGAGGAGTGACGATGAGCCTGAGAAGACTGGGACGAGCGATGAAGCGAGCGGTCACATCGGCGGTGCAGTTCAAGGTGTCTGTGGCCACCGGCAACGTTTCCGGCATGGCGCGCAACGGAGCGCGCGCGCTGCGGGACACCGTCCGGCTGGCGAGCAAGCTCGATCAGGCGGTGCAGGCGCTTTTCGAGCGGAACGCCCGCACGCCGGGACTGGAGGGCATGCTGCAGGCGAAGCCGGGCCAGCTCCTGCGCCCGGAGTTCGTGGGGCACGGGGTGCTGCAGCAGGCGCTCCCCGTGCTGTCCGGGACGCAGCTCAGGATTCTGGATTCGGCCGCGCTTCAGGGCGCCGGCATCTGCGGCACCGGGATCGTGGCCGGGGCCGTCGGAGCGGCAGGTTCGACGGCGGCCGGCGGGCCGCGCGAAGCCGGCGCGCTCGGCTCCCCGGCGGCGGCGCCCACGTCCGGGGGCGCCGCTTCCTCGTCCACGTCGCAGGGCGCGCCATCGGCGACGGACGGGCAGGGGCTCTACCGCCTGTTCGAGGAGAACCCCGCGGCGTTCCAGGAGGCGTGGAAGGGGATGAACGACTCCGACCGCCAGATGGCGATGATGCAGCTCCAGCGCGAGATGCAGATGATCCAGCAGCTCACCACGATGATGACGAACATGCTGCAGACCCAGCACTCGGCGACCATGGCGGTCGCGCGCAACCTCAGCGTGTAGGGCAGGGCGCTTCGCGGCGCTCAGGGGTAGGCGAAGCAGGGATTCTGCTCGCCGAGGGCGTCGATTTCCGCGGTGGACGGAGGCGACACGGGCGCAGCGTTGGCCCCGTCGAAATTGCGGATGACTTCGTTGACCTCGAAGAACTCGCCGGACGGCCAGTGGAGCCGTCCGACATCCCAGAAGTCGTTCTGGGCGCGGAGGAGCCCGGGGGACTGTTCGTGGGCGAGCTGGCCGTCGACGTAGACGCGGATGGTGGCGATGGCCTCTCCCCAGGCTTCGTCGAAGTAGTGCACGCCGATGGCGTAGAACTGGCAGTCAACCGGGTTGTCGAGGGTGATGGTTTCGGGCCCGAGGCCGTTTCGGACGTCGATGTCGAGGGACGGGTTCTCGGGGAGCCAGTCGGGGCTCCGGTTGGCGAAGTAGACGTCGTAGGGGGCGCGGAACCACTGGCCGGGTCCGACCTTGAGGAAATGGAGGTCCAGGTCGGAGCCGTCGTTGTTGTTCTCGTCCGGGTCTGCAGGGTTTCGCCAGGTGAGCTCGACGGAGATGGTTCGGTCCGGGGTGGCGTCGACGACGACGCGCGCCTCCTCGCAGGACTCGAAACCGTCGGCATCGAAGACGCGCAAGGCGAAGATGTACTCTCCGGCAATGGGCATGAAGAACTGTCGGAAGGCGTCGTTCTCCGGCTGGATGGTGTAGGGGCGCAGACCGGCGAAGGCGCTGTTGGGTTGGTCGACGATGCTCCATTCGTACTCGAGGGCGAGTCCGTCGGAGGAGAAACTGTCCGACGCGTCGAGGACCAGGGTCTGGAGCGGCACCGCCCAGCTGATCTGGTCTGAGCGCCGTACCTGCGGGTCCTCGAGGACGAAGGCGCGGCCCACGGCCACCGGGCACGCGCGATCCACGCCGAGCCCGGCGATGTCGCAGCGCGTGGTGGTGCGCTCACCCTCGACGTCGGTGTGTTCGACTTCGAGGATGGCGGCCATGGCGCGGCTCTGTTCCTCGCCGACTCGACGTGGCTGGAACTGCAGCTCGAGGGTGCGTTCGGCCCCGGGCGCAAGGTCTGCGGGGAAGTCGGGACGAGCGCCGATGGTGAAGGCGGGGTCGGAGACCCCGGGGACGAGCGCGGCGCCGAAGACCCGGAGGTCGAGTTCCTGGTCGTTTCGCAGACGGATGGTTCGGCGTGCGGTGGCGTCGAAGGGGGTCTCGCCGAAGTCGATGAACGGCGCGCAGGGGTCGATGGTGAGTTCTGAGGTGGCGCCGTTGCCGTTGAGTTCGACGATTCTCGAGGCGGTGTTGGCTTCCTCGCAGGGGTTCTCCGGATCGCCGATCCGGTCGTACTGGACGACGAGGCTTCCGGTGGCGGGGCCGAGGCGGATCGGGCGGAAGGTGGCCTCGAACGGGATGCCGTTCTCGCCTTCGGTCGGAGGCAGGATGAGGCGGCCGTCCTGCGTTCGATCGTCCTGTTCGATGCGCGCATCGAGATCGGTCTCGAACTGTCCGCCCACCTCGGTGAAGGCGCGGCAGATGATGAGGGGTGCGGTGCCGACGTTGTCGAGCTGGAGGGTCAGGGTGGCGCTGCTTCCTTCGGCGACGGTCCCGAAACTCGCGGGATCCGGGAACACCTGAAGCTGGGGCGTGGGTCCGATGCGGGTGACGGCGACCTGGCCGGGGTTGTTGAACGGGTCATTGGAGAAGACGTTGATCGTTCCGCTCGTCTCCTCGACGCTGGTGGGGGCGTAGAAGACGCGGACGGGGATCTCCTCGTCGGCCTGAAGGGAGCGGGGCCCGTCGAAGTCGGTCCGGACATGGTCCGTGGTCAGCGCGGTCTCGATGCGTTCGATGCGCAGCGGGCTGGAGCCGACGTTCCGGATGATGAGGGTGCGGCTGGTCTCGTCGCCCAGATTGGTGGGCTCGAAGAGGATCGAGCCCGGCGAGAGCTGCATCTGGGGAGGGTCCCGTTCGTCGAGTCCGCTGCAGGCCGCCAGGGCGAGGAGCAGGGCGCACGTCAGGAATGGGGGGAGGGAGGAGAGCCGGGGGCGCGACATGGCACGGTCCTGGATGAGGTCGCCCGGAGGGCCGGGCCCGCGTCGATCCGCGCTCGGGGCGACCACGCGGCGCGCGCCCGCCGGGTGTGCGGAAGGTAGACCCGTGGCGGAGTGAAGTCAACGCGAGGACCGCCCGCGTTCGGGGCCGAGCCGGGCGGAAGGACGGTCCCGGGGACTACGACGGCATTGCATTTCGGTCCCTCACGGGGTTCCCTGCAGGCCGGACAGGCTCTTGCCGGTTTCGTGGTCCGGGAACCATTTGCGGTGCGCGATGGTTCACTTCCCGGCCGCGTACCGCGGACCTTCCCCGCCGTCGCTCCGCCTCTCCTTCCCCGGCGTCCCGATGACTCCAGCCCGTCTGCGGCTGGCCGCCCTCCGGCCAGCCATTCTCCTCGTCGCTGCGCTCGTCGTGCCCGCTCCGGCGTCTGCGCTGATGCAGTCCCCGGAGGCGCGCCTGGCCGATTCCGCGATCGACTCCGGCGACCCCGTGGTGGCGCTCGCCGCGGTCGTCGGGCTCTCGGAGCGAGCGCGCTGGATGACCCCCGAGGCGCAGGCCGAGCTCCTCGAGTCAATCGCTGCCGCGTTGCCCCATGGGGACGCGCGAACCCTCGCGCTGCTCCTCCGTGCCCATGCGCTGGCCGGTCAGGGGAGGGACGTGTCGCACGGCATCGCCCGTCAGCTCGGATTCGTGGATCGCTGGGCGGTGCTCGGCCCCTTCGCCAACGAGGGTATGGCCGCGATGGATCAGCCACTCGCTCCCGAGCTCGAGGGCTTCGACCCCGACGGGTCCTGGGAGGGTCGGTTCGTTCCGGTGGGCTGGCAGTTGATCGACGGGGTCGCGGCGCCGGGCCATGTGGACCTCTCGACGCGCATCCGGCCGACCGATGCAGCCGTGCTCTACGCCGCGACCGACCTCGTCAACGTGCGTCCCATCCGGGCGACGATCCACCTGGCCGTCGAGGGAGCCTGGAGGCTCTGGGTGAACGGAGAGCCCGTGGCCGCTCGCGACGATGACCTCGGCGAGGGACCGCTCCGCGATCGCGTGGATGTGACCCTCGCGGGCGGGCGCAACCGGGTGCTGCTCAAGGTGGGCAACGACGAGGGCGCGACGGGGTTCCACTTCCGGATCACCGACACGGTGGGGCAGTCCATCCCGATGCTCGGGGTGGAGTGGCCCCGGCCGCACGGAGAGGCGGTGCGACAGACCGCGGACTGGCCGGCGCCCAGTGGGCTCGCCGATCGGATCCGCGACCACCTCGAACCCCCGGTCGACGAAGATGGAGAGGACGAGTCCGCAGGCGCCTCGCCCACCGCCGAGCAGCTCGTCAGTGCCGCGATCGTCCTGCGCCGCCTTCAGCCGCGCGATCCGGCAGAGCCCTGGGAGCGATGGCGCGAGCGCGCCATCGAGGCCCCCGACCTCGATGCCGTCGGCCGGGCGCACCTTGCCGGTACGTACTCGGAGCAGTGGCGGCGTGTTGCGCTGCTCGAGGAGGCTGCTCGCGAAGGGGACCCGTGGATTCTCGCCGCGCACATCGCCGCGATCTTCGACCAGATGGGGGCGGAGCGCGTCCAGACGGGGCGGGATCTCCTCGACGGGCTGCTGGCCCGGCACCCCACGATGGTCGAGGCGCGGTTCCTGGAGGCACGCCTCCTCCGTCTGGCGGGCATGTACTGGACGGCCTGGGACCGCCTGCACGCGCTGCATCGCGATGCGCCCGGGCTTCCCGCCGTGGAGCGCACGCTGCACGAGTGGTCGCTCGACGTTCGCCGGGACGAGCTGCTGCCGGAGCTGCTGGGCAACGCCATGGCCCGGCAGCCCTGGAGCCTCACTCAAGCGGCCCTGCTTGTGGAACTCCATCTTGCAGGGGGAGATGTGGATGCAGCGCGGGCGGTGATCGAGGCCCTCGGCCGTCAACGCCCCGATGACCCGGATGTCCTTCTCCTGAGTGCCTCCGCCGCGCGTGCTTCCGGGGACCTGGGCGCGGCCCTGCACGCCGTGGACGAGGCAGCAAGGCTGCGGCCGGGCGACCCGGACATCCACGCACGGCGAGGACGGCTGCTGGTGGAGAGCGGCGACCGGATGGCGGCGGCGGCGGCCTTCGACGATGCGCTCGTCCGGGCCCCTCAGGCGGCGAGCATCCGGAGGTGGCGCGACCGCCTCGACCCCGGAACGGAACAGTTCTACGCCGAGTGGCAGCTCGACGATGCGGAGATCCGCGAACTCGCCGGGCGCGCCGATGTCTCGGAGGGCGACTTCACCTGGCTCGTCGACCAGCGCATGGTGCACGTCTACCGCAACGGTCTCGCCACCACGTGGAATCAGCGGGCCGCGCTGGTCCACAACCGCGTGGGCCTGGACAGCCTTCGCTCCACTACCCTGTGGTACACCCCCGATGCCGAGATCGTGGAAGTGACCAACGTCCGCATCCTGCGCCCGGATGGGCGCGTGGTGGAGGCCCACGACAGCCGGGACGCCGCCATGGGCACCGGGCCCAGCGCCATCTACTACGACGTACGCTCGCGTTCGCTGACGTTTCCCGCCCTCGAGTTGGGGGACATCCTGGTCTACGAGTATCGCGTGTCGGACATCGCCTACCGGAACCTCTTCGACGACTACTTCGGAGACACCTTCATGGTGCAGGACCATGCGGCGCGCCTGCTGGTGCGTTACGGCCTGCTGGGGCCCGCGGGCCGCTCCTTCCACTTCAACGACGAGCATCTCCGGCTCGCCGAGCTCACGGTGGAGGATCGGGGGGACCAGCGCCTGCACGCGCTGGTTGCGCGGGACGTGCCCAGGGTCCCTCGCGAGAGCTGGGCGCCCGGTCCCTCGGAGCTGTTCGAGATGATCAGCGTCTCCACCTTCGGGGACTGGGACAGCCTCGCGGATTGGTACTGGAACCTCATCCGCGAACAGCTCGTCACCAACTCCACCATGGAGCGGGAGGTGGCGCGGCTGGTCGAGGGGCGGGAGACGGTCGAGGAACAGGTGGCGGCCATCCACAACTTCGTGGTGCGGAACATCCGCTACGTGGCGCTGCCGTTCGGTATCCACGGCTACAAGCCGTACCGGACGAGCGACTGCCTGAACCGTCGCTTCGGGGACTGCAAGGACACGGCGGCGCTGATGAAGGTGATGCTCGAGCTGGCCGGTATCCCGTCGGAGATCGTGCTCATCCGCACACGCGACCTCGGTCGGGTCCACGGGGAGCCACCGAGCCTGTCGGTCTTCAACCATGCCATCCTCTACGTTCCCGGGCTCGACCTCTACCTCGACGGGACCGCCGGGCACTGGGGATCCCGGGAGACACCCGCGCTCAATCAGGCCGCGTCCGCCCTGATCGTCCACGACGGGCGGGGCGGGACGTTCCTCGAGGCGCCGCTCCTGCCGGCCTCGGCGAACCGAATCACCAGCGAGATGGACCTGGACCTGACGGCCGTGCTTGCCGGAACCGGCGAAGCGTCGGGCGTCGTGACCTCCACCCACACGGGTGAGTTCGCCGCGCCCTTCCGGCGCCGCTGGGAGGCCGACGACCGGCGCCGGGAGCGGTACCAGGAGCAGCTCTCGCGAAGCATCGCCGGCGTGCGGGTAATCGACGCCACCTTCGGCGCCCTCGACGACATCGAAGCTCCGGCCACGGTGACCGCACATGTCGAGGGGGGCGAATGGGTCCGCCTTTCGGACACCGAAGCCACCCTCCGTCCCTTCGGACCCCTGCGGTCCGCCTGGACGCAGCGCTACGCCGCGTCGGCGGAGCGCCGGCTCCCCCTGGAGCTCGAGTACCCGTGGCGTATCGAAGAGCACCGACAGATCTCGCTGCCCGTGGGAATGGAGATACGTGCCGGGCTCGGCGTGGCCGAGGTGCGGTCTGCCTTCGGCGTCGCACGTCGCACGGTCGAGTTGGGCGAGGCGGGGCTGGAGGCCACCCTCGTGATCGAACTCGACGTGCTCCGGGTCACCCCGGAGGAGTACCCGGATTTCCGGGCGTTCCTGCAGGACGCGGATCGCCTGATCGACCAGCCCGTGCGCATCGCGCGCGATGGAGGTGCATGATGATGGCCCGCGCACCGAGAAGTCTCCGCCCCTTCGCGTTCGTGGTGATGTCCGCCCTGTTGCTCCTGCTTGCGGCCTGTGGCGGAGCGCCCGCGGATCGCGGCGGCGTGATCGCCGTGCCGGGTGGCTGGACCCCGGTCACGCTGCCGGAGGCACCGCCCGTGGCGGCCACGCCGGTCATCCCGGAGGAACTGCTGATCCCGGACGCGGTCATCCATGCGGGCTTCCTGCACGCGTCGGGATCGCCTGCGGAGGCCCTCGACACCCTGGTGCGGGCCCATCCCCCCCGGGACAGCCGGGAGGGCCTGATGCAGGCCGTGTTCGTCTACCGCTACGTGAACCTTGTCCCCTCCTTCGGGGAGCGGACGGCGCAGTGGCTCGCCGGGGCGGATCACGCCGTCCATCCCGTGGAGGCGATGCTGCGCAACGAGATCGCGCTGACCGTCGCCTGGCGCGCCCACCGGCGATCGCTCGACGAGGAGCCCATGTCGCGCGCCGGCTTCGGGGCGCCCTGGCGCTGGCGAGTCATCGGGCCGTTCAGCCACAACCCCCACGTGGACGAGCGCGATGATCGCCACTGGCTGGGGGATGACGAGAGGGTTCCGGATGCCTTCGAGAACCCCGGCCGCACTCTCCTCGCCCGGGCGGTGTCGGAGGCTACCGGGCTCGTGGAACCTCCGGGGCAGGACGCGGGGGTGTTCGTGGCGGAGGCGTTCGTCACGGTGGAACGGGCGACGGATGCCCTGCTCGCCGTCCAGGCTCCGGCCTGGCTCAAGGTCCGGCTGGGCGACGGAGAGCCCCTGATCCACGTGGCCGCCGACACGCCGTGGGACAGCCGAGTGGCCATGCGGCGGGTCCATCTGGAACCGGGAACGCACCGGGTCCGGCTGACCGTCGGCGCGAGCGACCGCGAGCGAGGCTTCTGGTTTCGCCTGGTGCCCCTCGACGGGGGCGACGCCTTCACGTCGTTCGGTCCCGAGCCCTCGGGGGAGATGATGGCCGACGGGGTGACGACGGTGGGCCGGCCGGGCGCGCAGACGCTCACCGCGGCGCTCCTCGACGGCTTCCGGCGCCCCCCCGCCGATGCCCTTGCCCTCTGGCTGCTGACGCGCCTGGCGATCCTCGATCGCGACGCCGAGCAGATGCACCGCCTGGAGAGCGCCTGGGCCTCGGCCGGGGACCATCCGCTGGCGACCCTCGCCCGCGCGGACCTTCTTCAGGCCAACCACGGTCTCCCGCGGACGCTCCGGGACGCGCGAACGGTCGAGGTGCTGCGTGCGGCCCTCGACCGGGACGAGCGCCAGTTCGGCCTCGCCCTCTTCCTTGCCGAGCGACTCGAGGCGGAAGGGCGCGAGGACGACGCCATGCACGTGGCGTCCGAAGTGGCGGCCATGCGGCCCGACCACCCCACCGTGCACCAGCTCCTCGGTCGCTTGCAGCGCTCCCGCGGCTGGCATGAGGACGCCCTCCTGAGCTGGCGCCGAGCCGCCACGATCTTTCCGGAGCACTGCGGTATCGTCGGCGATCTGGTCGCGCTGCGGGTCTCGCGCATGGAGTCCTTCCTTCCCGAGGACCTGCCCGAGCCGTGGCGCTGGTGTGATCGGACCTGGGAAGCGGTGGCGAGCCGCGTGCATCGCCCCGCCGGCGAACTCGCGGAGTCTCTCCAGCTGGCCCGACGCAGCGCCCTCCGCAACCCGGACGGTCGGGACTGGGCCGAGCGCTGGATCGATGCCGCCGTCGCGAGCGGTCGCGCGGATGCGATCGACGCGGCCCTCGACGAGGTGGGGCAGACCGCGTTCGACCGCGGAGAGATGGCGGCGTTCCGGGCGGACATCGCCCTTGGCGCGGGCCAGCCTGCCGACGCGTACTGGGAGCGGGCGCTCGCCCAGCGACCGAATGACGCCGCCCTCCACCTGCAGCGGGATCTCATGACGGGCCAGGGCCTGCTGCCCGCATGGCGCCGGGATGGTCTCGCGCTCGTGGACGCGTGGCGGGAGGGGGAGGCCCGCCTCGAGGGTAGCCTCGTCTTCGTGCTCGACCAGGTGCGCGACGTGGTCTTCGAGGACGGGAGCGGCCTTCGCGTGACCCACCAGATCGCGGAGGTGCGCACGCGCGACGCCCTGAACGCGGTGGGCGAGCTCGGACTGCCCCGCGGCGCCACCCTGCTCACCGTGCGGACCATCAAGCCGGACGGGCGGCTCCTGGTTCCGCAGGACATGCCGGAGAAGGACGCCATCAGCCTTCCCGAGCTCGAGGTCGGAGACCTGATCGAGTTCGAGTACGTGGAGCCCCGCGTCCAGGCCATGCCGCTCCGCAGCATCTTCCGGACCGACCGCTTCCAGTTCCGCGAGTTCGGCTTTCCCGTCCATGAGTCCGCCTACATCCTCGATGTCCCGGAAGCATGGGCCGACGACCTCCAGATCGAACGCCTCAACCTCGACGACGTGGAGGAGCACATCCACACGGCCGATGGCCGCAGCGTGTTCCGGTTCACCGCCCGCAACACCCTCCCCCCGGAGCCTGATCGCAACGTCGTCAGCCCCCTCGAGTGGCTGCCGACCGTCCGTGTGGCCCGCGATCTCACGCTGGAAGACATCATGCGCATCCATCGCGACCGTATCGGCGCGATGACCCTGCCCGATCGGGCCATGCAGGCCGTGGCCCGCGAAGCGGTGGCGCGATATCGCCATCCGGAGGCGATCGCGCGGGCGCTCCATACCACCGTGCTCGACGACTTCGAGGAGAGCGGCGGGTGGTTCTCCGAACCGGCAGCCCACGACTGGGCGCTGGGGAACGGCGATCGGACCGCCGTCCTCTACGCGCTGCTTCGCGCCGCAGGCCTCGAGCCCCGGATCGTCTTCGTGAAGTCCTTCGGGGCCCCCGAGGTCGAGCGGGTCCTGCCGGACCTCTCGGATCACGACGTGACCCTGATCCATGTGCCCGTTCCCGGCTCGGATGGACTGTGGATCGACACCGGACTGGACCACGCCCCGTTCGGCCATCTCTCCGCGGACCTGCAGGGCCGGCCAGCGGTCGTCATCCACGGTGCCGATGACGGCGCAGCGCTCGTCACACCCGTCCACGCCCTGGAGACCCAGCGTGACCACACGCAGGTCCGCCTCGCGCTCGAGCCGGACGGCCGGGTCAGCGGCACGATCGTCGAGACCTACGGCTTGCGCAGTGCCCCGGGGATCCGCGGATGGCTCGAGTTCGTCGAGGGTCCCCAGGAGCTCGTCCAGGCCCTGGAACGCGGGCTTGCCGACTCGCTGCGGGACGTGCGCGTGAGCGACGCTGTCATCGAGCGCCAGCAGGACCGGAACGCGCCGCTCGTCATTCGCTACCGCGTGGAGGGGTCGGTCCACGTCGAGCGCACCGCCGATGAACGACGCATCCTCGATGTGGACCTGTTCCCGCGATCGGTCGGCCGGGCGTGGGCGGACCTCCCCGAACGTTCGCGTGCCATGAACGTGATGCGCGTGCACAGCGAGCGGGTAGACGTGGAGTGGACTCTTCCCGAGGGCTGGTCGGTCTCCCAGCCGCCCGCGGACCTCGACCTCTCGGCCGGGCCCAGCCGCTTCCTGCACCGTCACCACATGCAGGGAGCGACCCTGCGCAGCGAGCGCGAGCTGCACATCCCCCTCCAGCGTATCGAGCCCGATGCGTATCCGGATGCCGCGAGCTTCCTTCACGCCGTCGAGGACGGGACCCGCGTCCACTGGATCCTGAACCTCCCCTGAGTCCGGCGGCGCCCGACTCGATGCCGCGCCGCCTTCCATTCTCCCCAACCGAGCCCGTCATGACCTTGCCCGCTCACGGAACCATCGCACCCCTGCCTGTCGCGCTGTTCGCGCTGCTGCTGTTCGCATGCACCGCGGAGCCCACGTCATCGGAGGGCCCTGCTCCACCCCCCGCGCCGGCGGACGCTCGCGTGGCCGACCTCTCCCCGCTGCCCGACGACACCTGGCTGAGCGGTGATCTGCAGGAGCAGCTCCTGCAACTCTCTCGGCACATGGGAGGAATGGGAACGGCGATGCTGGCCGTCGGACAGCGCCATGCGCAGCTGTACTGGGCCGGTGTCGACGAGAATTGGGCGTACGCCGCGTACCAGCTCGAGGAGCTCGAGGAGGTCATCGAGCGCGCCCTCGTCCGGCGTCCGCACCACGCCGAGGCGGGCTCGCCCTGGCTCGAGACGGCCATCCCGGCGATGGCCGAGGCGATCGCGGCCGAGGACGTCGAGACGTTTCTCGATGGGTTCGCCGCGTTCACCGTCACCTGCAACGCCTGCCACGGCGCCACGGGCTACGCGTACATTCAGGTGCATCCTCCCGAGTACCGCTCGGTGAACGTGAGACCCGAGGCCTTCGCGCCCTGAGCCCCTTCGCAAGCACCGGCACATGGCCTATGCTGCGCACCACCGCGGTTGTCCCACATCCACCGCGGCGCCCCGCATCGCGTCAGCCTCAGGACATCCATGCGCCGCCCCCTGCTCGTCCTTCTGAGCACCAGCCTCCTCGCTGCATGCCTCTCCGAGGTCGAGGTCGATGACCCCTTCGCCGGACCGGGCCGCGCCTCCGATGCCCGTTCCAGCATTGCCGCGACCGACCCTCCTCCGGGCTCCGACCCCTCCGGTTCACCGGCGACTGGAGCCGAATCGACTGCGTCGCCGCCTGCACCGTCGTCCGGTGGGCCTTCTTCCGCGCCGACGTCCGGAGCGCCGCCCGGGACACCATCGTCCACCGGGCCCGGTGTGGTGACGGGCGAGCCTGCGGAACCCGGCGAACTCGTCGCCGTCTCGCACGAACGGGAGCTGCGCGGCATCTGGATCGCCACGGCGTGGGCGATCAACTTTCCCAGCGCTGCGGGCCGCGCGCCGGCGCAGCTCCGCGAGGAGCTCTCCCGGCTCGTCGACGTGTCCGCCGAGGCGGGCTTCAATGCGATCTTCTTCCAGGTGCGACCGGAGGGGGACGCGTTCTTCCGCTCGTCCCACGACCCGTGGAGCCGTTTCCTCAGCGGGCGACAGGGGGATGACCCGGGCATCGATCCGCTCGAGGAACTCATCGCGCTCGCCCACCCCCGGGGCATCGAGGTGCACGCCTGGCTCAACCCCTATCGAGCGCGGGTGTCCGCAAGCTCGGCTCTCGCGTCCAGCCACATGGCGTCCCGATACCCCCAGTACGCCTATCCGTACGGCAACGGCACCTGGATGGATCCGGCCGCCGAACCGGTCCAGCAGCGCCTGCTCGACGTCATCACGGAGCTGGTCACGGGGTATGACGTCGACGGCATTCACTTCGACGACTACTTCTATCCCTATCCGGTCCAGGGGGTGCCCTTTCCCGACGACGACACCTTCGCGGCCTACCAGGCCTCCGGAGGGACGCTCTCCCTCGCAGACTGGCGTCGGGAGAACGTTCACACCATGGTGCAGCGCGTGCATGAGCGAATCCTGGAGCTGGACAGCTCCGTGCGCTTCGGGATCTCGCCCTTCGGCATCTACCGGCCGGGTCAGCCACCCGGCATCACCGGACTCGATGCGTACGCCAGCCTGTATGCGGACCCGGTGCGCTGGATGGAGGAGGGCTGGGTGGACTACGTGGCCCCCCAGCTCTACTGGCCCACCACGCGCACCGCGCAGGCCTACGAGCCGCTGCTCACGTGGTGGACGGGGGTTCATGTGGAGCTTCATGTATTTGCGGGCAACTACCTGTCCCAGCTTGGCTCGGACTCCGACTGGACCATCGACGAGTTCCGTGAGCAGCTCCGGATCAGCCGCTCGATGCGCCACCGCAACTCCCGCGGCAACATCTGGTACCAGATCGGTCCGCTGCTCGAGGATCGGCAGGGGATTCTCGCTGTCTTCCGGGACGAGTTCCACCCCGAACCGGCGCTCTCGCCCCCGCTCGTCGCCGCTCGACAACGTGAGGTCCTCCCCCCGCTGCTGGAGGGGGGAGACGGGCAGCCCTACACCATCACGCACCGCGACGCGCGCCCCCTGCGCGGGGCCACAGTCTACCGCGATGAAGGCGATGACGATTGGGTGCTCGTGGACATTCTCGGCCCATCGGCCGATCGCTTCGATCCGGGTCCGGGCCGGTGGGCGCTGGCCACGGTCAGCCGGGATGGAGTAGAGAGCCCGGGTGTCGTCATCGCCGTGCCCTGAGCACGGAGGGACGCACCCACGTCGCTGGCTCCCCCTCGCTGTTCCCCGGTCCATGTCGTCCCTCGACATTCTCCAGACGAATCTCCTCTCGGTGCCCGTGCTGTGCTTCGGTCTGGGGCTCATGGCCGTGGCGATCCGCAGCGACCTCAAGATCCCGCCGGCGCTGTACTCCGCGCTGACCATCTACCTGCTCTTCGCCATCGGGCTGAAGGGCGGTGTTGCCGTCTCGCAGACCGCGCTCGCCGACCTGTGGCTGCCGCTGGTCGCGTGCATCGCCATCGGCCTGTTCATCCCGCTGTGGATCTACGTCGTGTCCCGGCGGGTCGGTCGGATGGGGCCCGCCGACGCGGGCGGACTGGCCGCCCACTACGGCTCGGTGTCCGCGGTCACCTTCATCGCGTGCCAGACGGTGCTCGACCTGTCGGACATTCCCTACGAGGGCTTCATGCCCGCGCTGATGGCCGTGCTCGAGGTGCCCTCGATCGTCGTCGGCCTGTTCCTCGCCCGGCGGGGAATGCTCGCGCTCGGCGGCCCTTCGGGGAGCGGAGCCGAGGAGCGGCCGGCTTCTGGAGCCCCGGCCGATGAAGACGTGCCGGAGAACGGGTGGGGTACCCTCCTGCACGAGGTGCTCACGGGCCGCAGCATCCTGCTCCTCGCCGGGGGCATCGCGATCGGCTGGCTGGCCGGTCCCGAGCGTGCCGCCGCTGTGGATCCGCTCTTCGTCGGTCCGTTTCAGGGCGTGCTCGCGCTGTTCATGATCGAGATGGGCATGCTCGCCGCGCGGCGGCTCGCAGGGCTCCGCAAGGCCGGGCCGTTCGTCGCCGTCCTGGGCGTGGTCGCCGCCATCGTGAACGGTACGATCGGCGGCGTCGTCGGCCTGCTCTCCGGTCTCGGGCCCGGTGGGGCTGCGCTGCTGGCCACCCTCGCCGGCAGCGCGTCCTACATCGCGGCGACGGCGGCGTGCCGAGTTGCACTTCCCGAGGCCAACCCGGGCATCTACCTCGGCGCGTCGCTCGGCGTGACCTTTCCCTTCAACCTCGCGATCGGGGTACCCTACTTCATCTGGCTGACGTCGACCCTCGCTCCTGCTCTGGGCTCCCCATGAACGAACGCGAACTGCTGACCATCCTCTGCGAGCCGGGACTGGAGGACCGCGTGATCGATCTCTTGCGCAAGGCAGGCGCCTCGGGCTTCTCGGTCAGCCGGGCCCAGGGCGATCCGGTGCAGGGATTCCAGCTCGAGGTCGTCGAGGGGGCCAACGCCCGAATCGAGACAGTCGTGACCGCCGAGACGGCCTCGCGTATCGTGGACGAGCTCGCGCGTCGTTACTTCGCGCACCGGTCCCTCGTGGTCTGGCAGTCCACGGTCCGGGTCTGGCGCCCCGATCGCTTCCGATGACTCCCGCATTTCGTGTCGAACCGCCGGTGCCCCGTGGCTGGCCGCGAGACGACGCTCCCTCTGCCTTCCGGACCCCGTGACGCGATGACCCAGCAAGAGACGGCCGAACTCGATCCCAACGGATGCCATCGCATCGTCCTCACCGGAGGGCCTGGCGGAGGAAAGACCACCGCGGCGGATCTGTTTCGGCGCGAGATCGGGGAGCGCGCCGTGATCGTTCCCGAGTCGGCGACCATGCTGTTCTCCGGAGGGCTCCCCAGAACCGGAGACGCGCGGGCGCAGCGGGCCGCACAAAGTGCGATCTTTCACGTCCAGCGCAGCCTCGAGACCATCCAGGCCGCCCAGTACCCCGATCGCGTGCTGCTCTGCGATCGCGGCACGGTCGATGGGGCCGCCTACTGGCCCGAGGAAGACGGCGACTTCTTCGCCGCGATGGGCACCAGCCTCGACGCGGAGCTCGCCCGCTACGACGCGGTCATCTTCTTCGAGAGCGCCGCTGTCGGGGACATGTCGATCGAGGGAGGCAACCCGACCCGCATCGAGTCCAACGAGGAAGCCGTCGCCGTGGACCGGCGCCTGCGGGATCTGTGGTCCCGACACCCCCGGTTCGTCTTTGTGGCCCACAACCCCAGCTTCTTCAAGAAGATCACCTTCGGGCTCGCGGCGCTCGAGAGCATGGTGGGGCAGCTCAACTATGCCCGGCGCCGCAGGAACGGCGGCCGCAGCGTGACCGAGTCCTGAGCCAGGCCCCGACCCCTCCGACCCGGTCCGCGGAGGACCGACCGTCCGACGCTCCGTGGAACCCTGCAGATCCGGCAGCCCACCGCGTCGAGAGCCATCCCACGCCCGCGGCCCGCATACCCCCGCGCCCCCACCACTCCTCCCGCAGGAACACGAACGAGGCTCCCCATGGCTGTCCACTCATCCCCGTCCCGGCTGCAGCGCCGTGCGCGGCCCGTCGGCCTCGTGGCCCTCGTCGCCTGCGCCGTTGCTCCACTCTTCCTCGCCGATCCCGTCGTCGCCGGCGAAGGCATGTGGCTCCCCGAGCAGCTTCCCGCCGTGAGCGAGGATCTCCGCGCCGCCGGACTGACGGTGGACGCCGACCGACTCGCCGATCTGGAGGCGCCGCCGCTGGGGGCGATCGTCTCGCTCGGTGGGTGCAGCGCCGCCTTCGTCTCCGGCGATGGACTGGTGCTCACGAACCATCACTGCGCCGAGGGTGCCCTGACGCTGAACTCGTCGGCGGAGGAGAACCTGTGGCGGGACGGGTTTCTGGCCGCGAATCGAACGGATGAGCGCTGGGCCGGGCCTGGCTCGCGGGTCTTTGTCACGACCGAGAGCACGGATGTCTCGGAAGCGATGTTCGCGGCCCGGGACGGCGCGGCGGACGATCTCTCGCGCTGGGAGGCGATGGACCGCCAGGAGAAGGCGCTGGTGGCCGAGTGCGAGGAAGGAGGGCCGTGGCGCTGTCGGGTCGCCCCGATGTTCAACGGAACGCGGTATCTTCTGATCCGCCAGCTCGAGATCGAGGACGTGCGGATCGTCTATGCGCCGTCCGAGGGGATCGGCTTCTACGGCGGGGACGAGGACAACTGGCGGTGGCCGCGGCACACCGGGGACTTCACGGTGTTTCGGGCCTACGTCGGGCCCGACGGAGTCCCGGCCCCCCACCACGAGGACAACGTCCCCTACCGGCCGGCGCATCACCTCGAGATCGGGACGGCGGGTGTCTCGGAGGGTGACTTCGTCATGGTCGCGGGCTACCCCGGGCGTACCTTCCGCTACCGGACAGCGGACGAGATGCGCTTTGCGCGGGACGTGTCGACCCCGTGGCAGATCGAGCGGATGCAGGACGTGCTCGCCATCCTGGACGCGCGGATGGACGAGGACGACGAGGCGCGGGTCCGGCTGAACAGCATGCGGTTCGGGCTCGCCAACTTCGAGAAGTACAGTCGAGGGATCCTGGACGGGATCACGTCGTCCGGGGCGGTCGCGCGCAGCGTGTCGCGCGAGCAGGCCATGCGCGAGGCGCTGCGGGCGACCGCTGACGCGCGGGCCCTCGAAGCCCTCGACGAGCTCGCCGCGGTGATCGAGCGGGGGCAGGCCGACGACCAGCGGGAGCGCCTGTTCTCGTGGATGCGCTGGAACGTGCGCATGCTCGGAGCGGCGGGGACACTGTGGCGCCTCTCGGGCGAGCGCGACAAGGCGGATGACCTGGAGCGAGACGCCGGATTTCAGGAACGCGACTGGCCGCGTATCCGGGAGCGGATGGAGCGCCTGGACCGCTCACTGGATGCGGTGGCCGACCAGCGCCTTCTGGCCTACTGGATGGCCCAGGCGGCGCTTCTTCCCGAGACGGCGAGGATCGAGGCGGTGGACGCGCTGCTCGAGCGTTTTGCCGGGGAGGATGATCCCGCGGAGGCGGCGGCGCACCACGTCCTCTCCGGCACGGCGCTCACCGGTCCGGAGGCACGGATCGAGGCGTTCGAGGCCAGTCGCGCGTCGCTCGCCGCATCGGACGACCCGCTCATCGCGCTGGCCCGCGATCTTTCCTCTCTCGAGCAGGAGATTCTCGAGCGATCCCGGGCCCGGGCGGGGGCGGAGTCGCGTCTCAGGCCGGTGTTCATGTCGGTGCTGCAGGAGAGCGCAGGCACGGAACTCTACCCGGATGCGAATGGCACGCTGCGCGTGACCTTCGGCCAGGTCCGAGGCTACGACGGACCCGACGCCGTGACGTACAGGCCGCAGACGACCCTCGCGGGTCTTCTGGAGAAGGAGCGGGGCGAAGCGCCCTTTGCCTCTCCGCCGCAGCTGCTCGATGCCATCCGGGCCGCCGAGCCGAGCCCGTGGCATTGCGATGCCCTCGGTTCGGTGCCGGTCAACTTCCTGTCCACCCTCGACACCACCGGCGGGAACAGCGGTTCGGCGACCCTGGATCGCAACGGTCGACTCGTCGGGCTGCTCTTTGACGGCAACTACGAAGCCATGGCGAGCGACTGGGTCTTCGATCCCGTGCGCACCCGGTCCATCCACGTGGACGTGCGCTACATGCTCTGGGTCATGGACCGTGTGGACGGGGCGCACCACGTGCTGCGCGAGATGGGGGTCGAGCCATCGTTCATCTCGGCACCGGAGCCGGCGCCGGTGCCGACCCGGCGCGGACGCCGAGGACGCCGCTGAGTCCACGGACATGCGCGAGGAGCCCGGTGACGCATGGTGCCGTTCGCACGGCGCCGGTCAGGATACGCCGCGCACTCGGCGTCGTGGTTCCCGGGGAGGCGCGGGTTATCTGCGGGGGGAGCCGGCGAAGAGGAACGTGCTCCAGAGCCCGCCGAAGGCCTGGCCGGTCTCCTGGCGTCGCGTGTGGAACCGGTCGTGCAGCGACCGCAGCACGCGACCGTCGACATCCACGTGGTTGGCGCGCATCCAGTGCCGGAAGGTTCGGGAGGGGGTGTCGTCGAAGTCCACGGCGATCACCCGGCCGCCCTCCGCGAGGTCGCGTCGGGCGGCGTCGAGGACCGATGGCAACGCCTCGCCCATCATGGTGAGGCTGTACGAGAAGAGGAGGGCGTCCGGCCAGCCGGTGAACGTGTCGTCGACGCCGTAGGCGCCCTCGTGCAGGCGGACGCGGTCGCCGAAGGGAGCGAGACGCGCTCTGGCGCGGGCGAGCATGGCCCCCGAGAGATCGACGCCGACGATCTCGGCGTGCGGCCACAGGTGCGCGAGACGGACGAGGTTGATGCCGGTCCCGCAGCCGACCTCGAGCACGCGTCGGGGGGGACCGTCGAGGCCGGTCCACTCGACGGCGCGCCGGCGGTGAAAGAGGAAGGTCCAGCGCGTGAGGTCGTAGATGGGGGCATGGAAGCGGTAGTAGCCCGCGACATGGTCGGCTCGGCTCATCGTGGGGATCCGGTGCGGGGAGGGGTGCGTCGTGTGGGGGCCCCGTGTTCGGAGAACTGGGGCAGGGGCGTCCCGGTGGCAAGGGCGATGGTGCACGCTCCGCGTGCGTGTTGCCCGGCCGGCGTGTTGCCCGGCCGGCGTGTTGCCCGGCCGGCGTGTTGCCCGGCAGGGTGATGGGCTCGGCGGGCCATGGGTGAGGGCTGCTCAGGCGTCGGGGCGCGCGGCACGTCGTCCGACGAAGAATCGCCCGTAGGTGCCGACGCGATCCCGGGCGTGAAGGTCGTCGGCTGCGGAGAAGGCCACGCGGCTGTGCACGAACGAGGGGAGGAAATCGATGTGGTGTCCGCCGGTGCGGAGCAGCCAGGTGGCGCGGGGCGTGGCGTGCGAGAGGAGCTGGACCCACTCATCCACGAGCTGGTCCGGGGCTTCGTGGGCGAGCCAGTCCTGATGGTCCAGCAGCACGAAGTGCGACCACTCGTTGTCGTGGAGCCGCATGTGATCACCGAGCGAGCGGGTGTGGATGCGGAGGCGGTCCACGCGATCGCGCAGCGTGTCGAAGTGTTCGGGTCGAAGGTAGTTGGGGCAGCACGACCGGGTGTAGCTTCCGGTGAGGTAGACGCGCCAGAAGTAGTTGTCGGCCACGGGGAGGTCGAGGAAGACCCGGCGAAGTGACTGCTGCATGAAGTCGACGAGACCTCCGGTCTGTTCCACGAGTGCGCGCTGGGCCTGGGGTACGCCGAGCATGGAGAGGGTGGCGTTCCGTCGGCAGACCCACTTGAACGGCTCGTTCCAGAGGGCCTCTTCGATGATGCCGAACCAGTAGCGCTGGGCTTCCGGCGACCTGCTGTCGAGGAGGGCGTCGAGGGCCTGCCGAAGGTGCGGCCGCACCCGGAGCATCCGCGTCACGGCCCAGGCGACGGTGCCGCTCGTGCCGTGATAGTAGAACGATCGTCGCCGACCGTCGGGAAGGAAGGCCGAACCGGCTTCGTCCCAGAAGCGCTGCGCACTGCGGGAGAGAAGCGGGCGCAGACGACCGTGGTACAGGCCCGGGAACCGGCTGTGCCAGCCCCGTCCGAAGAGCTGGAAGAAGTCGTCGTGCTCCAGGACCCGCAGAGCGGCGACCTTGAGCTCGAGAAGCGCGTTCTGGCGAGGGTTCAGGTCGACGCAGTCGATCGCCGCCGGGTCGTCGAGCAGGTAGTCGAGTGCGTTGCAGCCTGCGCTCGTGATCATGAGCACCCGCGAGGTGGGGTCGAGGGCCATGGCCTCCCGGTCGAGCCGCGGGTCCTCCCAGCATGTGTTGTAGATGAGCTGGGAGCCATGGACCCGTGCGAAGAGGTGCCTGTTCAGGGATATCCGGGCCCGGGACACGGGCTGGCGCAACCGGGCGGAGACACCCTCCATCATGATCGGCATCTGCATCGCATCCTCCAGGACTCGTCGAGGTGGCCACGGGGTCGGCAGGGCGCACGTGGCGTGCGCCGACGGGACGGTCCAAGTATGACGATCGTGGATGGCATCTCCCCGACATTCCGCGGGTCTTGTGGCAACCTTGCCGTGTGTGGCGTGCAACGATCGTGACGCGTGCGGATCGGTTCGTGACAGCACAGCGAAGGATGTCGGTCGGGCTGCGCTCAGTCGCGGAGCTGCCCGGCGTCTCGCCAGGACTGCGCCATGGCGTGGATCGCCGAGTCGAAGTCCTGTCGGGACTGCCAGCCGATGGCGGACTCCAGTGCGAGCGGACAGCTCACCCACCACGCCTGCTGCATGTCCGAGACCTTGTCCCTGGTGAAGAGCACGGGCCGGGATCGGAGGCGTCCCATCCACTCCGCTGCGGTCGCTGCGCCATGGAGCACGGGGACGGGAATGCGTATGGTCCGGGCCTTCCTGCCCAAGGCTGTACCGATGGTGGCGATCACCTGCGGCCAGGCTCGCGGGGGGCCGTCCGCGACACCGAAGACCGCGCGCTCGTCGTGGTCCGTGTCCGCGAGACGGACAATGGCGTCCGCGCAATCCGCCACGTGGATCCAGGAGCTTCCCATGGCCGGGCGGGGGAGTGTGGCCACCCCGATGCGCTGGATGGCCCGGAACAGGGGCAGGAGTCGGTCGTCCCCCGGACCGTGGATCGTCGGTGGGCGGAGCACCGTGCCGGCGAACGCGTTCTCGTCGGCGAGCACCAGCGCCTCGGCCTCGGCCTTGGCGCGTCCATAGTGACTTCTCGGGGCGGGAGGCCGGTCGGACGGGAGCGGTTGGCCATCCGGGCTTGGGCCCTGGGCTGCCACGGACGAGACGAGGACGAATCGTCCCCGGAAGCCGCAATCGCGCGCGGCCTGGACGAGCGCAGCGGTGGTGTCCCGGTTGCTGCGGTAGAGCGACTGGATCCCTCCGGAACTGAATCCCCCGCCGGCGGCATGGACGATCACCTCGGCGCCGTCGAGGGCGGGTTGAAGGGAGGATGCGTCCGTGAGCTCGGCCCGATGGACGCTCGCGCCCAGGCGCTCGAGCGCATCGGTTCGGCTGGTGGCGCGGGCGAGGGCCACGACATCGTCACCGCGCGCGAGGAGCTGTTGGGCGAGGGCGCCGCCGAGGAAGCCGGTGGCGCCGGTGATCACGATGCGCTTCATGACGCCTCGGTGGATTCGGGGCGTTGGGCCCGGAGTTGCGCCCGCAGGCCGAGGGTCTCGCCGGCGGTGGCGACCATCCAGTGGAGCAGCCACGGGGCCAGGACGGAGCCGCTCCACAGGGCGCCGAGGGAAAAGAGCGTTCCCATGACGGCCGAGCCCGCGCACTCCCCGGCGTTCTTGGGGAGATGCACGGCGGCATAAAAGGCGGTCTGGATGGCGATGGCGGGCCAGACGCCGACGAAGGGGATGAGCCCGAAGAGCAGCACGCCACGGAAGAGCACTTCGTAGCCGAAGAGGTAGATGCCCCACAGGAGCCGGTTGCGCCGCATACGGGCGGGGGTCCAGGCGTCCGGCGGCAGGCGCAGCTCCGGGTAGTGCTCGCGAAAGTCCGCCTTGCGCGAGGCGAGGGTGATGACCGGGAGGAGGAGGGCGCCGAGTCCGAGGACGTAGGCGGCGAGTGGGCCCCAATGCGGCACGCCGAGTCCGATGTGGGAGGGCCCGTGACCGGCGAGGGCGAGGACGAGGATGGTCGGGGGCAGCCCGAGGATTGCGGCCCCGCCGATGCGCTGGACGGCGAGGGCGCGCAGGGCGCGGTCGGGGGCCGCGGAGAGGTCGGGGGGCAGGAAACGGCGGGCGTCGAGCGCGTAGTGGTAGACGAGGTAGCAGGCGGTGACGGTCAGGAGGATGACGGTCAGGTGCAGCTCGGCGGGGGACGCGGAGAGGTCCATCATCGGCGAGCCTCGCGGAAGGCCCGCGCCCGGATGCGGGCCAGCCGGTGCACCAGTCCGGGTGCGATGCGGTAGAGGAGCCACTCGGCGGTGACGCCGCCGCCGATGGGGATGACGGCGCGGTTGCGGTCGAGGCCGCGCAGGATCCGGCGGGCGCAGTCTTGGGCCGACATGGGGCGAATGGGGATACGCTCGGTGAGGGTGCGCGCATCGACGCCCACGTACTGCGAGTTCCGGAGGATGTCGGTGGCGATGTATCCGGGGCAGGCGACACAGACGCGGACGCCGTGGGCGGCGGCTTCGGCGCGGAGGGAGGTGCTGAGTCCGACGACGGCGTGCTTGGCAGCGGCGTAGGGAACCATGCCAGGCCTTGGGCAGAGTCCGGCGCCGGAGGCGATGTTGAGGATGGCGCCGCGTCCGGCTTCGGCCATGGCCGGGTACACGGCCTGCACGCCGTGGGCGACCCCGCGGAGGTTCACGTCGACGATCGGGGTCCAGTGTTCGGGGGAGAGGTCGCGGACCTCGCCGGCGCCGCCGATGCCGGCGTTGTTGACGAGGAGGGACGGTGTCTCGGGGAGCTGGTCGATGAGGCGCGCCCAGGCGCTGGCGTCGGTGACGTCGAGGGCGTATGCGCTGCCGCGTCCGCCGGTGGATTCCAGAGCCTGCAGTGTCTCCTTCGCTGCGGTTTCGCGGAGGTCCGTGACGACGACGGTCCAGCCGCGCTGTGCGAGGGCGAGCGAGAGCGCCCGTCCGATGCCGGCACCGGCGCCGGTGACGAGGGCGGTGCCGGGGTTGTGGGTCGTGGCCATGCTGCTCATCGGGTGGAGCGGATGCGGACCTCGCCGAGGAGGACGAAGCCGCGGAGGATGAGGGTGTGGGCCGCGTCGCCTGGTGCGGGGGCGCGGGCCCGGCGCTTCTTGCCGGCGCCGATGTCGCCGAGGATGGAGGTGGCCTCGTTGATCACGAGGACGTCGGGCGGTACGCGCAGCTTGATGTCGCCGACGATGACGCTGAGGTCGAGGAGGGTCGTCCCTCCGCGGGCGTGTTCGGCGAGCTCGAAGCGCAGGTCGATGTCGGCGAGGATGGCGAGGGTGCTGACGCCGGATGTCTCGCCGAGGACGACGGTGTCGTCGACGTCGCCGAGGACGCTGGTGAAGGAGCGGGGGCGGGCGACGGTCAGGGCTGTGGATGCTTCGCCGTGGGCGAGGGCGGTCGACGGCGTGGTCGGGACGAGGGCGGTGCTGGCGGGGGAGGGCTCGACGCCGGGGATGTCCGCTGTGAGGCGGGCGAGCGCGGGGAGGTCCTGGGCGTTCATGGCGAGGTCGAGGCGCTGGTCGAGCTCGTCGTCGGTGAGCACGCCGCGGACGAAGGCGTCCTGCAGGGTAGCGCTCACGCGCTCGCGCTCCTGCTCGAGCACGTGCCGGAGTGGGGGCAGGGGGGTGGGTGTTGC
>REDH01000211.1 GCA_007693585.1 Deltaproteobacteria bacterium | reverse complement strand
CTGCGGCAGCGGTGTCTCTCTCATGGAGAGGAGGTCGCGCGGGTACGCTCTCTGGAGGCGCTCGTCGACAACATCACGGCCTCGTACGCGATCGAGGGGGAGGCCGTGGACAGCGAGCAGTTGCGGTCATCTCTCGGCCGACGGCTGGACGTGCAGGTGGAGGGCGCGGTGTACGCGGAACCCGCGAGCGAGGCCCTCGCGCAGCTCGTTCACGAGGTCACCGGGGGTGCCCAGGCGGAAGGCGAAGTCACGGTGGACACCCTGCACGCGTGGCACCGCCTGCTCTTCCCGGAGGGGATTTCGGGTCGTTTCGAGGGCGGGGGCCTGTTCGAGGTCTGCGCAGGCAAGGGAGGGTGCTCTCGATGGGGAACGGGACGCCTCACGGGAGCCGCATTATCGGCTCCAGGGCGAATGACGGCAGGTGATGCGGTCTGGGATGAATGATGAATGGGTGTAGGACATCATGCCTGGGATGAAGAACAAGAGGTTGGTTGTTCAGGGATGAATGTTCCCGTGCCAGGCTGTGCCTGGGGAGCCTGTCCGCACGGCGCGTTGCGCAGGTGACGGAGACCTCCGTGCTGAGGTGAGGTGCTGCGCTGGTGAAATGCTCTCCGGCCACGCTGCACGTGGCTCAGCGCGGTTCTCTACCCGAGGGCCTGAACCTGAGTGGGGCCCTCTGCGGCAGCTCTAGGCGAAGCGCGCCGTGTCACTCCTCGATGGCGAGGCCCTCGACGATGGCGCGGAACGCGGCGATGGTCTCGTGGTCGTTGTCGTCGAACGCGGGGTCGGTGCTGGTCTTGACGATGACGACCTCCCGGGCGGGGTTCACGTAGACGTACTGGCCCCACACGCCGATGGCTGTGAAGTCGCCCTGTGGCTCTTCGGGGAGCCACCACTTGTACCCGTAGCCGAAGGTCCAGGAACTGGCGGGATTTTCGCCGGGCTGCAGGTGGGGAGCGACGGGGTTGACCGAGGCCTCGAGCCAGGAGGTCGGGACGATGGAACGTTCGTCGCGTGCACCGCCCTGCAGCACGAGCTGGCCGAAGCGGGCATAGTCCCGCAGGGTCGCGTTCAGGCAGCAGAGGGCGAACTCGCGTCCGGTTCGGTCGGTGTTCCACGTTGCGTCTGTCTCCGCACCCATCGGCGCCCACAGGCGACTGGAGAGGTAATCGGCCAGGCGCATGCCGGTGGCCGCCTCGAGCACGAGGCCCAGGGCCATGCTGTCGGAGCTGATGTACTCGTTGAAGGTGCCCGGCGGACGTACGCTTTCCAGTGCGGCGATGCTCTCCTCCAGCGGTGTGCCGTGGACCATGGCGCGCACGAAAAGCATGTTGATGTCGGAGCGGGGGTTCTCGTAGTCCTCGTCGAAGTGGACGCCGGAGGACATCGTCAGAACATCCTCGATCGGCACGTTCGCGTACCCAGAGCCCGCGAGGGCGGGGACGTAGAGCCCGATGGGGTCGCGCACGTCGGCAATGGCTCCCTCATCGAGGGCGATCCCGATGAGTACGCCGAGAACGGACTTGGCTACCGACCACGAGGTGAAGAGCGAGGTCTCGTCGGCGCCGAGGCGATACACCTCGTGCACGATTCGGCCCCGGTGCAGGACGAGGAGTCCGGTGGTCTCCGTTCGGTCAAGGAAGGCTCCGAGGTCCCTCTCCTCCCCCCGAAACGTGTAGGTTGTCGTCAGCGTGCGGGGCGCCACCGGCAGGGTCCAGACGTCCTCTCCGCGCGGCACCAGCCGGGTCGGGAAGATGCGGTCCATGTTCCGGAAGTGCTCGGCACGGTGCCCGTCGGCGAATAGCGTGAGGGCGGCGTAGTACGGGCTCTGCCGGAACCACAGACCGGCCGCCAGCAGCAGCATCAGCAGGATCGCGAGCGTCCACAGGGCAATGCGCTTCCAGCGGGGTCGTGTCATGGCTTCGAAGGCGAGTAGGAGAGCCGAACCGGGCGGTCCCGGGGCACGGGAAGAGGCAGGAGACAGTCTTCGGTCGGGTCAGGGGTAGGCACGACGAGCGCCGGAGGCCAGCATCGATCACCCTGTCCGCCCCGCACCCCTCCACCCCGCGTGACGCCCCGCCCGTCGCGCGCTAGGCTGCCGCTTCGGGGGTTCTCCGCGCTGCCGCGTGTCCATGCGAACACTTCCGCACAGCCTGCTGCTCCTGCTCGCCGTCCTCGTCCTCGGGGCCGGGGGGTGCGGTGCGCCCGCGGACGAACCCCTCGAGCTGTGGCATGCCTACCGCGGGGCGGAGGCCGAGGCGCTGCGGGAGGTCGTGCGCGCCTGGGAGGTCGCCCATCCCGGGCGGGCGGTGCGGATGGTCGCCATCCCGCACGACGTCTACTCCACGAAGCTCACGAGCGGGGTGCCGCGGGGCAACGGGCCGGACGTGTTCATCGCGGCGCACGAGCGGGCGGGGGACTGGGCGCGGGCGGGCATCCTGCGGCCGTTCGAGGTGTCGGAGGCGGCGCGTGCGCGGGCGGAGGGGGCGCTGATCGACCGGTCGGCGGCGATGATCGCCGGGCCCACCGTCGCCGCGCAGCCTGGTCCGGGGGCGCTGGACGCATCGCTCTTCACGGCGTCGCACCGGGCGGCGCTGGAGCTCGACGGCGTCTCGTGGGGGGTGCCGCTGGCGGCGAAGACCGTGGCGCTGTGGGTGCGCCCGGACCTGCTGGAGGCGCAGGGTGGGCAGGTGCCCGAGACGACGGACGCGCTGGTGGCGGAGGCCGCGCGCTTCTCGGACCGCAGGGCAGGGCGCTTCGGCCTCGCGTACGAGGCGGGCAACCTCTACTTCCACGCGGCCTGGATGCACGGCTTCGGCGGCGGGCTCTTCCCCGACCCCGACGGCCCACCGCGGATGGACACCCCGCAGAACGTGGCGTCCCTCGCCTTTCTCGCCGACCTGCAGCATGGGGAGGCGGCGATGCCGGCGGATGCCACCGGGGCCCTCGTGCTGGACCTCTTCGCCAGCGGGCGCGCGCTCTTCACCGTGAGCGGGCCGTGGTTCCTCTCGGACCTGGGCGACGGCGTACCGTGGCGCGTCGTCCCGCTGCCGCGCGTGAGCGCCACCGGCGAGCCCGCCCGGCCCTACGTCACCGTGGAGGCCGCGTTCGTGACCAGCCAGGTCTCCGAGGCGCGCCTCGGCGAGGCGGCGGCCCTCGTCGCCTTCCTCGCCGGGGAGGAGAGCAGCCGCCTGCGCGCGCGCATCGGCCGGCAGGTCGTCTCGCGCGAGGACGTGCTCGCCTCCGCCGAGTTCGCCGACGACCCCTTCCTGCAGGCCTTCGCCGCCGCGGCGGCCGCGGGCATCCCCATGCCCAACCGCCCCGAGATGAACACCCTGTGGGAGCCGGGGAACGCCGCCCTGCGCCAGGTGCTGCGCGGCAGCGCCACCCCCGAGGAGGCCCTCGCCGCCGCCCAGCGACGCGTCGACCGACTCCTCGCCCCGCCCCCGGAAGCCGCGAACGGGCGGCCCTGGGCCATCGCCTTCGGCGCCCTCCTGCTCCTCGCCGCCCTCCTCGCCACCCGCCACGCCCTGCGCACCAACCTCGCCGGGCGCATGAAGGCCTCCCGCACCGCCTACGCCTACGTCGCCCCCGCCATTCTCGGCGCCGTCCTCCTCATCTTCATCCCCTTCGCCGTCGGCGCCTTCATCAGCCTCTACGCCCACCACCACGGCGAGTTCACCTTCGTTGGCCTCGCCAACTTCATCCGCATCCTGGGCACCCACGAATACGCCATCACCGACCCCTACAGCTTCTGGTTCACCCTCGGCGTGACCGTGCTGTGGACCGGCCTCAACGTCTTCCTCCACGTCGCCATCGGACTCGCCCTCGCCCTCGTCCTGCGCGAACCCTGGCTCCGCCTGCGCGGACTGTGGCGCGTCCTCCTCATCGTGCCGTGGGCCGTCCCCAACTACATCACCGCCCTCATCTGGCGCGGCATGTTCCACGTCGAGTTCGGCAGCATCAACGCCCTGCTCGCCCTCTTCGGCGTCGAACCCGTCGACTGGTTCAGCCGCTTCGCCACCGCCTTCGCCGCCAACCTCTCCACCAACGTCTGGCTCGGCTTCCCCTTCATGATGGTCGTCTGCCTGGGCGCCCTCCAGAGCATCCCCCGCGACCTCGAGGAGGCCGCCGCCGTCGACGGCGCCTCCCGCTGGCAGGTCTTCCGCCACGTCACGCTGCCCCTCCTCATGCCCGCACTCCTGCCCGCCGTCATCCTGGGCACCGTGTGGACCTTCAACATGTTCAACATCATCTACCTCGTCTCCGGCGGCGAACCCGACGGCAGCACCGAAATCCTCATCTCCGAAGCCTACCGCTGGGCCTTCTCCCGCCAGTACCAGTACGGCTACGCCGCCGCCTACGGCGTCCTCATCTTCGGCGTGCTCCTGCTCTGGGGACGGCTCACCACGCGCATCCAGCGGAGGCTCGCATGACCCCCGCACCCCTCCTGCGACAGCTCGGAAGACAGGCCGCCCTCCTCGCCGTCTCCATCGTCACCCTCTACCCCGTCCTCTGGGTCGTCGGCATCGCCCTCTCCGCCGACGCCGGCTTCGGCGCAGGCCTCTGGCCCTGGCCCGAACACCCCACCCTCGACAACTTCCGACGCGTCCTCGGCGCCACCGACGCCCTCGGCGAACCCGTCTTCGCCAGACAACTCCTCAACTCCGTCGTCGTCGCCGCCGCCACCACCCTCGTCGGCATCGTCCTGAGCACCACCGCCGCCTACGGCTTCTCCCGCTTCTCCTTCCCCGGAAAGGAACAGGGCCTCCAGGCCTTCCTCATCACCCAGATGTTCCCCGGGGTCGTCATGGCCATCCCCCTCTACATCCTCCTCGACCACCTCCGACTCCTCGACAGCCTCACTGGACTCACCCTCGTCTACGCCACCACCGCCGTCCCCTTCTGCGTGTGGATGCTCAAGGGCTACTTCGACACCATCCCCCGGGACCTCGAAGAGGCCGCCATCATGGACGGCGCCTCCCAGTGGACCCTCTTCACACGCATCGTCCTCCCCCTCGCACGCCCCGCCATCGTCGTCACCGCGCTCTTCTCCTTCATGACCGCCTGGAACGAGTTCATCCTCGCCGCCACCTTCCTCAACGACGAACGCAGCGTTACCCTCCCCGTGGCCCTGCAGCGACACGTCGACGCCTTCAGCACCGACTGGGGCGCCTTCGCCGCCGGCGCCGTCATCGTCTCCCTCCCCGTCATGGCCCTCTTCTTCCTGCTCCAGAAACACCTCGTCGGCGGACTCACCGCCGGCGGCGTCAAGGGCTAGGCCGCACGACCCCCGTGCCGCGCCCCCCCGCCTCCCCCGAACCGACGAGCGCGACCAACGCCGGTCCGGGCAGGT
>REDH01000185.1 GCA_007693585.1 Deltaproteobacteria bacterium | reverse complement strand
GAAACGCGCTCCCACCCCAGCAGCCGGAACCAGTGCCCGAGCCGCCGGTTGGCGCGGTCGCCCGCGAACGTCCAGAGCGTGATCGTGCGGTCCTCCAGGGTGCCCACCACGCCGTCGTCCTGCAGGAAGCCGTGCTCGTCGCGCAGGCCCGCCAGCACCGGTGCAGCGCGCCGCGACCAGTGTTCCTCTGCGGCCGAGCTGCCGAGCAGCACGCGGCGGTGTGCGGCGGCCAGCAGCGCGGACATGCCCGGTCCCTGGCCCTCGAAGCGCACCTTGCCCACGGTCTCCATCGGGGTCACCCAGGCCTTGCGACGGGCCCAGTCGATGGTGCCCACGCGCCAGGTGCGGCCGGCGAGCAGGAGCGTCTGCTGCACCTGCTCCCCCGGCTCGAAGGTGCTCGCCGAGACCTGCCCGATCTCGCGCGGACCCTGGAGCACGGTGAACGGTGGCGGGCTCGTGAACACGCTCAGCAGTTCCAGGAAGTTCCGCCGGCCGAGCTGCGCGGTGGCCTCGTCGCCGAGTCCGAGCACGCCCTCGTCCTCGAAGAGGAGCTGCTCGTCCACGAGATGTTCCAGAAGCTGCTCGGCGTCGATGGGGTCGATGGCGGCGGCTTCGCAGAGGGTGAGGGTCGTGTCGAGCAGCTCGTTTCGGGTGCGGGTGCCGCACTCGAGGGTGTGGGCGATCATCTGCTGCGCGAGCACGTGAAAGGGGGCCGTGGGCGCCGTGGCGGGTTCCACCGCGTGGTGTCGCCAGGCATCGAGCAGCGCCGCGGCCCGCAGGAGGCCGGCCTCGGTGATGGCGAGGAAGGTGCAGTTGGGCCGCGTGCCCTCCCGCCGCCCGGTGCGTCCCATCCGCTGCAGGAAGGACGCCACGGTCCACGGCGCGTCGATCTGGAAGACGCGCTGCAGGTCCCCGATGTCGATGCCGAGCTCGAGGGCGCTCGTGGCCACGATGACCCCGCGCGAGGCCTCGGCGAAGGCCTGCTCGGTGCGCGAGCGGACATCCGTGCTCAGCGAGCTGTGGGTGATCCACGTCTCCACGTCCAGGCGCCGCAGCAGCACCGTCAGCTCCTCGGCCTGCACCCGGGAGTCGCAGAACACGAGCCGCTTCTCGTCACGGTGCAGCGTGGCGAGGACGCGCGCGGCGTTCTCGAGGGTCGCGACCCAGTCGAGGGTGACGTCGGGGAGGTCGCCGTCGGGACGCGGCGGGTCGATGGTGGTGCGCGGCCGCGCCGAGCCGTGGGAGAGCCAGTGGACGATGTCGTGGGTGTTGCCGACGGTCGCGGAGAGACCGATGCGCTGGAGGTCGGCGGGTGAGGGGACGTCCGCGGGCGGGAGCGTCCAGCGAGAGAGGCGTTCGAGGACGGCGAGCAGGTGCCAGCCGCGGTCGGAACCGGCGAAGGCGTGGACCTCGTCGATGACGACCGCCTGCAGGTGGGCGAACATCTGCGCGGCGGAGGTGCGTCGCGAGATGAGCATGCCCTCGAGGGACTCGGGGGTGGTGAGGAGCACGGAGGGGGGCTCGTGGCGGATGCGCTCCTTCTCGCTGTCGGGGATGTCCCCGTGCCAGACCCCGACCTGGTGGCCGACGAGGGTGAGCATTTCCCGCAGCCGGTGCTCCTGGTTGTTGAGGAGTGCGCGGATGGGGGAGAGGTAGAGGACGGAGAGGCCCTGCCAGTCCTCGTCGAGCATTCGGGAGACGAGCGGAAGGAAGGCGGCCTCGGTCTTTCCGCCGGCGGTGGGGGCGAGGATGACGGTGTTGTGCCCGTCGAGGATGGGGTCGAGGGCCATCTCCTGCACGGGCCGCAGCCGCGGCCAGCGGTAGTGGTGCACGATGTGGTGCACGAGGGCGGGATGCAGCCGGTCGGCGGGGGAGGTCATGCGGTCAGCCGACAGGACGGTGCGCTGCCTTTCCCAGCCCATCTGCAAGGGCATGGAGGGTGGGATCGGTGGCCACGAATCCGAGGACCTGTTGTCCGAGAGGGCCCTTCCTGAACATGTCGGTGGCATCCAGCAGCACGGTCAGGCAATCGCGTCCGCCCAGGTAGAGCTTCAGGACGCCCACGTAGCGGGACAGCCTCACCTCGGAGAGAAAGTGCGCGAAGCGGTCCGGACGTACGGTGCATGAACGCAGCTCCTGAAGTATCTCGCCCGAGCGTGCGAATCGTGCATCGACCTCCAGGTCTTGCCCCTGGTTGCGGGCCTGCTCCTCGAAGAGAGGATACAGGGCGCTAGATGCCCGAATGAGGTCCCGAGCCGTGGCTCGAAGCTTGGGGTACTGTGGCACGATGACGTGTCTGATGACCGACGTCTCCGGGTTCACCATACCACCCTGGTACCTGAAGGGAATCTCCAGGCCGAGCTCACCTTGAACCTTCGGGGTTGTGGCGCGAGCGTACGGCCCGAGACGGTCGTCCTGGATGTACAGGCGCTCGATCTGACCGTGGCGAAACGTCTGGCGACGCCCCTGCAGGTTGAGGTGCGCAGGACCTGCGGCCCGATATCCCACCGCAGTGACAGCGTGGCCAGCCAACCCGTTCTGGATCGCGAGAATCACCGGAAGTCCAGACTTCAGGCTGATGAGGATCAGCTGCTCCAGCACTTCCGGATCGGTGTCGGCCCCCCTGGTGAAGACCACCGGGTCCGCGCCGGACGTGCGCAATGCCTCGCACATCTGCTCCGTGTTCAAGCCGAGGGCTGCCGGAAAGGGACGGCCGCCCGTCAGGAGGTGACGGTTTGCCGCTACGGTCAGCGCCGCCGGCGTGGGGGGCCTCATGCCATCACGCGGAAGGGCAACCTGCAGCGCTGACCACATGGCTGTGGTGGCGCACGCTCCAACCGCCTGGTCCTGCTGCTGGAACGCCACGCCCCGGACGGTGAACCGCAGTCCTGCCAAATGGACTGTGTAGTCCCTCAACCCGGGGAAGCAGCGCGTGACCGCCGGCGTGTTGCGGAGGGTCCGGAGTACGGTTCTGCCAATCGGCACCGAAGGGATGGGGCGCACCACAACGAAACCGAGATAGCGCTCGTCGAGTTCACCTTCCAGCTTCTGAAAGGACCTATCCCGCAGGGCGTCTTCAAGAAGCCCATCGAAGTCCTCCAGGGAGCCCTCGCCAGCGAAGAAGTGCAGGCGCGTGCAGACTGCAGGGTACGGCGCCTGGCAAAGGGCGTAGTAGGCCGTGTACTCGTCGATGAAATACCGGTCGCGGTAGTCCCGCTCGATGACGATCCACGTTGCGCCGAGCCCCTGCGCTCCAAGGTGGCGCTCCAGGTACTCCACCTGGCACGTGCCACCGTCGTGACTCGAGTCGCCAGCCGCGCAAGAGATGATGGAACGCAGGCTCTTCGCGGACCATGACTCCACCTGCAACATGGGCAAGTTAACGGCATCACGTTCCATGGTGCTTCCCAGGTCGAGATCCCGTCAGTTGAATCGAAACTTGAGATCCTCTGCATCCACGACCGTGAACGCCCGCAGCACCGGCTCCACCTCGTCACGGTAGCGACTGCCCTCGGCGAGCAGCTCCTCCATCCGCTCGACGCTGATCTCCTTGCAGGCCTGCTTCTGGCCAGCGCCCGCCTCTCTGCGCCTGCCGCGCTTCCCGGCCCCGGACTCACCCTTGTCCTTGTCCTTCTTTCCCATCGGGCTCACCTCCTCTCGTCCCCGCAAGTCGCATTGGGCTTCCCACCATGATCCTTCCGCGGATCCAGTGCAAGTCTCTTGGGTACAGTCCCGAAAGTCCCCCTCACACCTCCAACTCGACATCATCCACCCCCAGCGCGGCCTGCTCCTCCCGCGTCATCTCCTCCGGCCGCAGCTCCAGGGACCACGCTTCCGCCGGATCGAACGCGGGGTGCGCGGCCACGGTCTGCAGGACGTTCACGAGCTTCATCAGAAAGAGGCGCGGGGTCACCCCCACGCGCCCCCCGAGCCGTCCCGTCACCTTGTCCGCAAGTGAGGCGATGAACGCGTCGCTGAACCGAGCGTGCACCCGCTCCGCATACGGCTGGCCGTCCGCGAAGAGGTCGCGCACGCGTCGGCCGAGCGCCAGCAGGCCTTCGCGGTCCAGGCCGCGAAGGCGGATCTGCGTGGCCTCCGGGTTGTCGAACTCGGGCGTGGGCAGCCAGTCCACGTGCAGCCGCTGCGCCAGCGGCTCCAGCCGCTTGATCCCCTGCTGGCCGTCGAAGAACGCTGGCGTGCCCGTGATCACCACGTACAGCCCCGGAAACCGCTCCCCGTCCAGCTCGTCGATGAGCTGGCGCAACGCATTGAGCGACTTGTCCCGCACGTCCGTCCGCACCCGCTGCAGCGTCTCCACCTCGTCGAGCACCAGCACCAGCCCCTGATACCCGCTGTCCCGAAGCACCGTCAGCACCCCGCGGAACGCCGTCAGCGCCCCCTCGTGGTCGATCTCCCCCTTCAACCCCGCCCCCCGCTTCGGCGCCGCCCCCACGTTCGGCTGCCCCGCCACCCACGCCAGCAACGCCTGCGCCGTCCCGTAGTCCCCCGCCAGCATCGCCCGGTGGTAGCCCCGCAGCGCCGCCGCAAACGACGACATCACCTGCGACACCCCCGCCAGCCGCGCCTCCATCCGCTCCTGCACCGCCCGCGCCAGTCCCTCCTCATCCACGTCGACCGCCAGCCCCGTCGCCCGCACGTCCTCCTCCAGCGAGAAGAACCACCGGTCCACCACGTCCGCCAGCGCCCCTGTCCGCGAAGTCGGCGTCTCCAGGTGCTCCATCGCCCGCCGGTACACCGTCTCCATCCGGTGCAGCGGCGTGTCCGTCTCCGAAATCTGCACCTCCGCAGTCGCAAACCCCATCCGCCGCGCCCGCTCCGTCAACCACCGCACACAGAACGTCTTCCCCGCTCCGTACTCCCCGCGGATCGCCTTGAAGTGCCCCCGCCCCGTCGCCACACGCTCCAGCTCTCGCCGAAACGTCTCCTCCAGCCGCTCGAGCCCCACCGCCAGCTCCGCCAGCCCCGCCGCCGGCACCACCCCCCGCGCCAACGCCGCCACGATGTCCTCACGGCGCTGCGGCGACAGCCCAGCCCACGCCTCGCTCGTCTCAACCATCGTCCGTTACCCCGAACTGCTGCCGCAACAGCGCCTCGTTCAACGTCACGTCCATCGACGGACGCTTCACCTGCAACACCGCATATCCATCCACGTTCACCACCTCCTGCCCCGTCGCCACCAACCCCGGCAACCGCCGCGGCGGTACCCCCAGATGCGCCGCCAGCGCCGCCATCGACACCGTCCGCCGCGGCGCCACCACCGCCAGCGCCCGCAGGAAGAGCGCGCGGTTCCCCTCGTCCGGAAACGCCTTCGCCAGCCGCTCGCGCACCGCCGCGCGCGCCGCCAGCGCCTGCAACCACGCCGGCAGGGGCTCCTCCGCCGCG
>REDH01000210.1 GCA_007693585.1 Deltaproteobacteria bacterium | reverse complement strand
GGCGCGCGGTGCTTGGGGTTTCGGGCTTGGCGATTGGGGATGGGCGGATGGTGAGTGGCGAATGGCGAATGGCGAATGGCGAATGGCGAGATCGGGCGGGCGCTGTTCACGGACCCGGATGCCGTTCTGTGAACGGTGTTCACAAGTGTGAACAGTGTTCACGCGTGCGTCAAGTGGATACCGCACGGCTCGCCTCCGGGCCAGGTGCATCGCGGAGGCCATGCGGCGCGAAGGAGCGCCATCGGGGAGGCGAACGGCAGGGCGATCGCCCTTTCGGCGGGGGTGCGGGTGTGGCATGGTGCCGGCGGGGAAGGGCGGTGGATTCCTCGCGGGCGCGGCGGACTCGCCGGGCGGCCTGCGGACGTTCCGAAGCGAAATGAGGAGACGGATGACGACGACGCAGCGGTCCATGCTGCCGGCCCCGGGGCCGGCTCGGGGGGTGGTGGCTCCGGGGTTCGAGCCGGTGGCGGCGCGGTTTGCGCGGCATCTGGAGCGGGGGGAGGAGATCGGTGCTTCGCTGGCGGTCTACCACCGCGGGGAGTGCGTGGTGGACGTGTGGGGGGGGCTCGCGGACGAGGAGAGCGGGCGGGCATGGGAGCGGGACACGCGCATCGTGATGTTCTCGGTGACGAAGGCGATGGCGGCGATGGCGCTGCATCTGCTGGCGGCGCGGGGGCAGCTCGACTTCGATGCGCCGGTGGCGAAGTACTGGCCGGGGTTCGGTCAGGCGGGCAAGGAGCGGATGACGGTGCGGACGCTGGTGAACCACCAGGGGGGGCTGGCGGCGCTGGACGAGGCGATCTCGCTGGCGGACTGCGTGACGCCGTCGCAGGCGGCGCGTGTGCTGGACGTGCTGGAGCGGCAGCGCCCGAACTGGCCGCCGGGGGAGGGGCAGGGCTACCACGCCACGACGTACGGGCTGTATGTCGACGAGCTGTTTCGGCGGATCGCGGGGGAGTCGGTGGGGACGTTCCTGGAGCGGGAGCTGCTGGGGCCGCTGGGGTCGGACGTGCGGATCGGGACGTCGGCGGCGCTGGACGGGAAGATGGCGACGCTGAAGGCGACGTCGACGCCGAAGCGCCTCGCGGCGATGATGCGGGCGGCGGCGGAGGAGCCGGAGTCGCCGGAGGGGCGCATCGCGCGGGACTTCCTTCGGCCGACGTCGCTGGCGCGCAAGGCGCTGACGCGGCCGACCCTGGGGAAGGAGGGGGTGGGCGAATACAACGGGATCGCCGTGCGGCGGGCGTGCCTGTCGTGGGCGTCGGGCACGGCCTCGGCGCAGGGGGTGGCGCGGGCGTTCCTGCCGTTCGCGCTCGGCGGGGAGGTCGACGGCCGGCGCTACTTCGAGGCGGAGACCCTGGATCCGATCCGGCGGCGGCAGGGGTGGTCCTGGCGGGACGCGGTGCTGCAGAAGCCGATCGGCTGGTCGCAGGGGTTCATGAAGGAGGAGCGCCACGTCTTCTGCCCGAACGCGGCCTCGTTCGGCCACTCGGGGCTCGGTGGGGCGCTGGGCTGGTGCGACCCGACCACCGGCGTGACGATGGGATACGTCATGAACCGTCTCGACTGGCGCATCCGCTCCCCGCGCGCCATGCGCCTGTGTCAGGCGCTCTGGAACTGCGAGCCGCTGCTGGGGTGAGGAGACCCTCGACCCCCCGCGCGTTCGGCGGTCGCACCCCGGGGCGCGCTCGTCCCGGATGTCTCCGAGCCGGTTGGTGAGCTGGATCGATCCCTCGCGCGCTCGGCGGTCGCACCCCGGGGGGCGTCGAGTCGCACCCCGGGGCGCGTCGAGCGGAGAGGCGTGGTTCGGAACACGGTTCTCCCGGGCATGCGGAGGATTGCCGGGGTCGACCCACCGTGTGCTGCGGAAGCTCTCGACGCGTGTCGCACAGCGACGGAGGAGGAAGGGTGCGGTCGCAACTACTCGGATATCTTCCAGATGCGGTGGAAGCGAAGCTCGAATCTGCTACCCTTCCGGTGTCGTCGCGAGGCTGCGGGGCTCTTGCCCCGGGGCGGACGACCCTTTCCCCTCCTGGAGGACGCCATGTGGTTGATTTCCGACTCATCGAAGGTTCTGTCGCTCGGCTGCGTACTTGTGCTGGCTGCGGTTGTTGCGGCGTGCGGCAGCTCGGATCCGGCCGCTGCGCCCGGTTCGCCGAGTGAGGTCAGCGCCACGGTGTCGGAGGTGGATCTGAGTGCAGAGCCAACACCGAACGGAGGGAGCGGGGAGGCGACCGATCCGGAAGGCACCGCGCCCGGTGGCGAGCAGAGCCAGGAGCCTTCCGGCGAGGTCTCGGCGGAGCCGGGGGAGAGCGGAACCGAAGGCCAGGGGACCGGGGAGCCCACCGAGGAGCCGGGCACAGGGGAGGAGCCCGGATCGGAGTCGTCTCCGGAACCGGAGTGCACGCCCGAGGACGATCGGGAGATCCGGTGCGCCGACGGTTCGCTCGGTGTCACATGCAGTTGCGACGATGAGGGGCTCTGGAGCTGCGCCGGGGACGGGTGCGACGGCAACCGCTGCGACGACGGATCCGCGCTGACCTGTCGCATCGCCATCCCCGACTGCGGCATCGGCGAGATCGTCGCCGTCATCGATGGATGCTACGCCTGCGTGAACTCCGTGACCTGCAGCCGGCTCACCGACGGCCTGCCGGGCATCGGGGGCACCTGCTCGACGGACGCGGACTGCCGTGCATCCGAGCAGTGCCAGCGCGCCACCACTCCGGGTCCGCCGCGCAGCGAGTGCACCGCTCATTCCTGCGAGACCGAGGAGGCCCCGGTCTGCCGCGTGGCCCGACCGGGCTGCGGGGCCGACGGCGTGGCTGTGGTGCAGGACGGCTGCTGGGTGTGCGTGAACGCCGCCACCTGCGAGCCTGTCGAAGGCACCGCCGTTTCCGCCTGCGCGACCAACGCGGACTGCGGGCTCGGCACCGTGTGCGATCCCTGCGCCGAGGGATCGGGGGACGACTGCGTTGCACGCTGCGTGCCCCAGGACTGCCCGTCGGAGGATGCGCTGACCTGCCGCTGCATCGAGCCCGACTGCGGAGAGTCCGCGGTGCTGGTCATCCGGGACGGCTGCTGGGCGTGCGTGGACGCCGATACCTGCCGCGCCATCGTCGACGCGGACACCTGCGGGTAGTGCGACCCGAGGTCGCGCTCAGAGCAGCTCGGCTTCCATTTGCTCGAGGGCGTCCTCGAAGGCCCGGGCGAGGTGTTCGGGGTGGCGGGTGATGCCCGTGTCGGCCCGCACACCGATGCGGACGGCCCCGGCGTAGCTCATCAGGCTGACGCCGAGCCCGACGCGGGAGGCGTGGGGCACCCAGAACATGAGGTTGCGGATCGTCTTGCCCGCAAACCGAAGGCGCCTTCGCGGGCCGGGGACGTTGGTCACCACCAGCGATCCCTTGCGGGTGAAGACCTCGCCGGCGAGCTGTTCCACGGTCTCGGGGACCACACCGAGCGCGGTGAGGGCGACGACGGAGGCGATGGCCTCGTCGCCGTCCTTGAGGGCGTCCATGGCGTCGTGCACCTGACGCAGGCGGGCGAGGGGGTCCTCCTCGCGCACCGGGAGATCGAGGAACACGAGCCCGAAGCGGTTGCCGAGGGCCTGGCCCATCTCCTCCACCGGGCGCAGGTTCACGGGGATGATGGCGCGCAGGGCGAGGTGGTCCACCGGATCGCCGGTGCCGCCGAGCCACTGGCGCAGGGCGCCGGAGAGCGCGGCGAGCAGGACGTCGTTGACCGTGCCGCCCGTGGCCCGGGCGAGCACCTTGAACCGGTCCAGCGGGATCTCCCGCGACCACGCGGCCCGGCGCACGCCGGTGAGCGGGCGCCGCAGCGTCGAGGGGCTGTCGAAGGGCAGCGCCACGAGCCGCCCCAGGGTCTCGGCGATCCGACCCCCGGTGCGCAGCCATCCGGCGATCCGTTCCGGGTTGCGGACGGCGTCGGCCAGCTCCTCCGACCACCGCCCCCGCCACCCGACGGCCTCCTCCGTGCGCCCGGCCACCGTCGGTCCGGGGGGCGGCGCATCCTCGGCGAGGGTGAGGAGCAGGCCCACGAGGGCGAAGCCGTCCCCGATGCAGTGGTGCACCTTGGCGATCAGCGCTCCCCCGCCATCGACGTTGTCGACGATGTGCAGCGCCCACAGCGGACGGTCCCCGTCGAGGGGCTCGGTCAGCACGGTGCCGACGAGTGCGCGCAGCTCCTCCTCGGTGCCCTCGTCGAGCCGGTGGTGATGGAGGTGGTCGTCCACGTCGAAGTCCTCGACGGGCTCCCACAGCGGAAGCCCCACGCCGTGGGGGTCACGGACCCGGGACGTCAGCGCCGGGAAGCGCTCGAATCGGGAGGCGAGCAGCCCGCGCAGCCGGTCGGGGTCGACGGGCTGGTCGAGCTCGATGAGCGCCACGATGTCCGTGGTGTTGTGGGGTTCGTCGAGCCGGTACCACGCGGCGTCGACGGCGGCCATGGGGTGGGATGCCGAGGGTTGTGCGGACATGGTGGTCGCAGGACAGGAGAGCGGGCGCACCGGGCGCGGGCGTTGACCGCGCCCCGATGCACGGTGGGGTCGGACCCGAACCGGCCCGCCGCAATGCCCCTCCCATGGCACAGTGCGGCGAAAGGACTGCTGCGACCTCGCCGCGGCCGGCGGGTGGGCGGCCGGGCGTTGCACCGCCCGTGGGTTCCCTGCGGCCGCGTCGTGGTCGTCATGCCGGCGGGCGCATGGGGCGCGCTCGCGGGCCGCGTCGTGGTCGTCTGCCGGCGGGCGCATGGGGCGCGCTCGCGGGCCGCGCCCCGATCCGAGGGTTGCGATCGGGGCGGCGCACGGGAAACCCGTTCGTCGCGGCATCGGCGGCGCCATCCTGCCGCCCCGAGCGGTGGTCAGTGGCAGTGGGGGCTCGGGATGCCATGGCCCTCGGCGACGGCGCACAGCTCACGGCGGATGGCGGGTGCGGCGTTGTCGTCGGGATGGTCGTTGAGGAAGCGTTCGAGGTGGCGCACGCCGCGCCGCGGGTCATCGAGGTGGTTCAGCCAGAGGCGGGCGACGTCGAGGCGCGCGGTGCCGTCTCGCGGGGCGTGGGCGAGCCAGGCCTCGTAGGCCCGGGCCGCGGCCACATGGTCGCCGCGGGCGTGGGCGCTGCGAGCCGTGCGGAGGTGCTCTTCGGGGAGAGTGGGCGGGGACACGGCGGAGTCGGCAGCCGCACCCTGCGGCGCGCGCGGCGAGGCGCCGCCGCGTGCGGCTGGGGCGTGGCCAGCGGTGGCTTCCCGTGCGGGCGCCGCGGTGTTGCGTGCCCCGGTGTTGCCGGCATCGGCGGTGGGTGGGCGGTCGCCGGTGGCACGACCGTCGGCAGCGGAGAGCGGTGCCCCGTGCGGGTCGGCGGCAGGCGCTGCCTCCCTCGGGGCAGG
>REDH01000085.1 GCA_007693585.1 Deltaproteobacteria bacterium | reverse complement strand
GTGCGTGTGGCTGGGTTCGGGGGTTCCGGTGGACTCGGCGATGCTGGAGGTGTTTTCGCCGTCGGATCCGGTGGCGCGGACGACGGCGTTGGTGGAGGAGGGTCTGGAGGGGGTGTTGCCGCTGGAGGTCTGGGTGCGTGCGACGGGAGGGGGTCGTGTGGACACGGCGGAGGTGATGAATGCGCTCGAGGAGGTGCGGCGGCGTGCGGAATCGGAGTCCATTGTCACGAGTTCCTCAAGTCCGTCGAAACTTCTTCACGACGTCTGGGCGATCTGGTCGGGGGATCCGGAGCGTCGCGAGGGGGCATTCGCGTCGTCGGCGCAGGTTCATCAGCTCGCGTCGCTGTTGCAGTCGGGGACGGACGATCCGTTGACGCCGTGGTGGACGTTCGATGGTCGCGAGGCGCGTCTTCAGTTTCGGTTGTCGGACGATGGGGGTCGGGAGACGCTGGCGTTCGGCGCGCGGGTGCAGGGCTGGATGGGGGAGGCCTTTTCGGGGGTGCCTGATGTGGAGTGGTCGATGACGGGGGACGCGTGGGTGGCGGCGCTGGGTTTGCGGGCGTTCATCCGGGATCTGCTGTCGAGTCTGGGGGCGGCGGTGGTGATCATCTTCGGGTTCATGATGCTGACGTTCCGGAGCGTACGTCTGGGTGTGCTGAGTGTGCCGGCGAACCTGTTGCCGTTGCTGGTGACGCTGGGGTTCATGGGGTGGGCGGGGATCGAGTTGAACACGACGACGGTGATCCTGTTTTCGGTGAGTCTGGGGTTGGCGGTGGACGACACGATCCATGTGCTGGCGCGGTATGCGGAGGCGTTGCGTCTGGGGCTGCGTGGGGAGGAGGCGGTGGCGGTGGCGTGTCGTGGTGCGGGGCGTGCGATCGTGCTGACGAGTCTGTTGCTGGGGGTGGGGTTGCTGGTGCTGACGGCGAGCACGTTCGTGCCGACGGTACGTTTTGCGACGTTGACGGCGATGACGATCGCGGGCTGTCTGGTGGCGGATCTGGTGTTGTTGCCCGCGTTGTTGCGGCTGTGGCCGGAGGGGGAGGGAGCGGTGGAGCGCGACGCTTGCCCGGAGGGATGACGGCGGTGTAGGGTGGAGCGGTTCCGCACCGGGTGCATCGGCACTGGCTCGGGGGTGACGGTGCCGTGCGGCGCTTTCTCCCGTGGTGTTTCGGTGGAGAATCGTGGGCGTTTCGCGACGAGGACGGTGAGGTCAGGCAGCGCATGATCAGGCTGATGGTCCAGAGCGGCCCGGACGAGGGCAAGGAGGCGGTCTTCCGGGGTCGGCGCGTGCGTGTGGGTCGTGGTCTGAGCAACGACTTCGCGTTGACGGACGCGATGGTGAGCCAGGTCCACGGGGAGGTGGTGGTTCAGGGGGATGGGGTATACTGGCGTGATCTTCGGAGCCGTCACGGGACGCAGGTGCGTCTGCAGGCGATGACGGTCACGCTTCATGATCGGGATCAGCCGCAGGAGGTGGAGCTTCAGTCGGGGAGCGAGATTCTGCTCGGCGAGTCGCTGTTGCGGGTGGGCTGGGAGGCGCGGGATGTGCCTGTGGCGCCGCCGCCGCGGCGTCCGGTGGCGACGGTGACGGCGAACACGGACGAGATGCAGGGGGAGCAGCTCTACAAGCGCCCGACGGCGAACGTGGACGAGGTGACGCAGCGTCTGTCGCGGCAGGATCCGCGGCTGATCGCGATCTTCCGCCTCAGCCGCAGCCTGAACACGGTGGTCGATCGGGGCGAGGTGCTGGATCTGGTGGCGCGGATGACGTTCGAGGCGTTTCCGGCGGCGAATTTCTTTGCGGTGTCGATGCCCGAGGATCCGGAGCACCCGGAGGCGCCGATGGCGCCGGTGCTGACCCGCACGCGGGCTTCGGACCGGGGGGAGGATCAGGCTCCGAGCCTGCTGTCGCAGTCGCTGTTGCGGCAGGTGTTCGACCGCCGGGAGGCCATCCTGTTCGTGCGGGACGAGACGGGGATGCAGCCGACGGAGAGCATCGTGAACGCGCGGATCACGGCGTGCATCGCCGCGCCGCTGGTCGGTCCGCAGCGGCTGATCGGCGTGATGCAGGTGGACACGCGCGGCACCGGCGGGCTCTTCGGGCCGGACGATCTCGATCTGTTCACGGTTCTGGCCAGTTACGCGGCGTTCGCCCTGGAGCGCATCGAGCTGATGAGCAGCATCGTCGACATGTTCGAGGCGGTCGTCAGCATGAGCGTGAACGCCACCGACGCTCGGGATCCCTCGACCGCGGGTCACTCGGCGCGGGTGTGCGCGCTGACGCTGCGGCTGGCCGAGCGCGTGAACGCATGCACCGAAGGCCGTTTTGCCGACGTGCGCTTCTCGGACACGGAGATGCGCGAGCTGCGCTACGCCACGTTGCTCCATGATTTCGGCAAGATCGCCGTCCGCGAGCGGGTGCTGATGAAGCCCACCCGGCTTCCCCCGGAGACCCTGCGCACCGTGCGGGAGCGCTTGCAGGTGGCTCGGCTGGCCCAGCGGCTCGCCCACGCCGAGGGCCGCCGCGACGGCCCCCGTGACCCCGAGGAGGCGCTCCGACGGATCGACCGGCTCGAGAAGCTGGTGCTGCACTACCAGCCCGGCATCCCCCTGCCCGAGAAGGAGGCCGAGGATCTGGCCGCGCTCGGCGCCGACACGTTCACCGACGCCACCGGGACGACCCGCCCGCTCCTGGACGAGGACGAGCTGCGCAACATGCGGATCCCCAAGGGGACGCTCAACGAGGACGAGTGGGAAGACATGCGCAGCCATGCCCGGCACAGCGAGGAGCTCCTGCGGAGCATCCCCTGGGAGAAGGGGCTCGAGCGCGTGCCCACCTTCGCCGGACTCCACCACGAGAAGCTCGACGGATCCGGGTACCCCTACGGCAGGAAGGCCGAGGATCTCCCGCTCCAGGTGCGGATGATGACCATCGCCGACATCTTCGACGCCATGACGTCCGCGGACCGCCCCTACCGCTCCGCCGGCGAGCACCAGTGGGCCCTCGAAGTCATCGCCCAGATGGCCGCCGGCGGCCTCCTCGATCCCGACCTCGTCGCCCTGTTCCACCAGGACATCGAGGAGCTCGGAGCACCCACAATCGGCCTATGATCCGGATACCTGGTGTCGTTTGCCCGTCGCGTCATGCCCCCCCGGAAAGCGACCACTTGAGCCGTGACCAAAACGGTGCTAGCCACCCCCTCCATGAAGTCGGTCGATGACCGTTTTCCCCTCTCTCCCTCGTCCATGCCTCGACTCTTCCTCACCTTCCTCATCCTGCTCACGGGGCTTGCGTCCGCGTGTGGGCTCAATGAGAGCGAGCGAGCCGTGGCGGACACCAACGAGGCGATCCGGGCCGTCGAACAGGCCGGGCGGACCGTGGCCGATGCCATCCACGCCCTCCCCGAGAGCGGGCTGAACCACGACTCCTTCGGCGCCCTCCGCGCCGCGATCGGGCAGTACATGGGCCGCATGGAGACCCTCAATGACGCGGTCCGCGACCTGCGTCCCCATTTCGAGCGCCTCGTCCCCCACATCGACGAGACCTTCCGCCCCGCCGCCGAAGCCGCCGCCTCCGCCTGCCAGGAAGCCACCGGCATCCTCGAGAACCCCGCCGCGGACGCCGACGCCTACCGCCGCGCCATCACCCGCATCGGGCTCTGCATGGACCGCTACGCCACCGCGGTCACCAACGTCTCCAACGAGTACCGCCGCGGGTCGCGCTGAACCCGGACCGCCCGGGCGCCCCGCGCCCCCGGCGTGCCCCCTGCACCCCCGCCGCGCCATGAGACGACTCGTCGATTCCCCCGACCTCCTCGTGCTCGGCACGCCCGTCGGACCGTTCGCCATGAACCAGATGGCGATCGTCTGCCGACGCTCCGGCACCGCCGCGCTCATCGACCCCGGCGGCCCCCCCGGACCGTTCCTCGCGGCCCTCGCCGACGCCGGAGCCACACCGGCGCGAATCCTCCTCACCCACGCACACATCGACCATGTCCTCGGCCTCGCGGACACCCGCCGCGCCGTCGATGTACCCATCGCCCTCCACCCCGACGACGGCCCGCTCTACGCCGGCGTCCCCATGCAGGCCCAGCTCTTCGGCGTTCCCTGCCCTCCCCTGCCCCCCGTCGACGAACCCCTCGCCGAAGGCGACACCATCGCCGTGGGCCACCTCCGGCTCGACGTGCTCCACACACCGGGACACGCCCCCGGCCATGTGGTGTTCCACCTCGCCGACAACGGTGTCCTCATCGGCGGCGATCTCCTCTTCCGCGGCAGCATCGGGCGCATCGACCTTCCCGGCGCCGACCCCGACGCCATGCGCACGAGCCTCGACCGTCTGCGGGCCCTGCCCGGCGAAACCGTCGTTCTGCCCGGACACATGGAGCCCACCACCATCGGCGAGGAGCTGCGCACCAACCCCTTCCTCCTGTACCCCGACCGGATCTGAAGCCCATGAGCCGGGCGCCCTACATCGTCATCGCCGGCAACATCGGCGCCGGAAAGAGCTCCATGACCGAGTGGCTCGCCCACCACTACGCCGTGGACGTCGCCCCGGAGCCCAACGACGCCAACCCGTTCCTCGAGGCCTTCTACGCGGACATGCCGCGCTGGGCCTTCCACAGCCAGATCTGGTTCCTCACCCGCAAGATTCCGCTGCACCGCGCGTTCGCACACTCCCCGCGCGCCCTCGTGCAGGACCGCTCCATCTGGGAGGACGCCGAGATCTTCGCCGAGCACCTCGGTCGCTCCGGGGTGCTCTCGGCCGACGAGCACCGCACCTACCGCGCCCTCTACGACGAGCTTCGCGCCGATCTGCGCCCCCCCGACCTCCTCGTCTACCTTCGCTGCCCCGTGCGGGTGCTGCGCCGCCGCATCGCCGCCCGTGGTCGCGCCATGGAGGCCTCCATCGATCCCCGGTACCTCCGCGCGCTCCATCGCCTCTACGAAGCCTTCCACGAGGACTACACCCTCGGGCCGAAGGTCGTGCTCGAGACCGCCACCGTCGACCCGGTCACCAACCTCCTCGACCGCCACGACGTGCTCGACGCCTTCGACGCACTGCTGCCCCGCCGCGCCACATGAACCGCGATCGTGCCCGCATCGCCGGCGCCGTCTGGGCGCTGCTCGGCCCGGCCCTCGCAGGCTGCCCCGCCGCCGAGGACCCCGGAGCCCCTCCGCTCCGGCCCCTCCTGTATACCGAAGCGCCCGGCGCTCCTCTGGATCCCCCGGAGGGCCTCGAGGAGTGGGGCGCCGACTCGGCGGACCCCGTGGCCTGGCCCAGCCGGCACTCGACCCGACGGGCGGCCCTGCAACCGCACGTCGCCGACCACCGTCCCGCCGTCAGCCCGGAGGAGGCGAGCCTCCGCGTACTCGACGCCATGCTGCGGGGGGACGCGCAGGCGCTCGAGCCGCTGCTCTTCGACGCGGAGCTCCTGCGGGAGAGCGCCCGCATGACCGCAGCCGGCGCCGAGCGGGAGGCGGCCCGCGTCCGGCAGGAGTCCCTCGCCCTCCTGCGCCGCATGGGCCCGCCCTCCGCCCGCGATGACGAGGCCGTGTTCCGCCCGGGGCAGGTCACCCTCGGCCGTCCTCGCCGCATCGACGGAGCCGTCGCGAGCGAGAGCGAGGAAATCGTGCTCCACTGGGGCAACGAGGTCACCTTCCAGCACCCCACCCTCGGCGTCACCTTCACCCTGCGGATTCCCCGGCTGCTTCGGGGGACGGACGGGAGCTGGCGCCTGCAGGGCCCTCCGGAGGCGGACTGGAAGTTCACGACATTCCGGGCTCTTGGGCTTGACCTTCCGGCCTCGCTGATGGACGGCGTGCACGCGGGCTGGCCGCTGGCGGTGGGCAATTTCTGGCACTACCGGACCCTGCGTCCGGGGCTGGACGAAGAGCCGGGGTCGACCATGGCGCCGACGGACGGGTTCCGGGACGAGGTGATCGAGGTGGTGGACCACGGCCCGTGGCGCCTGGTGCGCCTGATGCGGTATCCGGACCGGGGCACGCGTTCTCCCGAGCGATTCGCGTACATTCAGACCCCCACAAGAGTGTTTCTGTGTGCGCGCGACTGCCAGCGACGCTCTGCGGACATCGAGTGGGTGCTGGCGTATGCGCGGCACCAGGTCCCGCTGCTCGTGCACCCGCTCGAGGCGGGGATGTCGTGGGGCTCGGCCGGCCTTCCCGGGGGCGGGGACACGATGCGCGTCCAACCGGAGCCGGTGGCAGTGGAGACGCCGGCGGGCCTCTTTCGGGAGAGCCTCGAGGTGGTGCGCACGACCGGCCGTGGGCGCGAGTCCCGCCACTACGTGCGGGGGGTCGGCATCGTGTCGCGTCGGACGGTGACGCCCGGGCTGACGACAGTGGACGAGCTCCTGAGCTGGCGGGTGCTGCAGTGAGGATGGGAGGCGATGCCGTTCACGGATGAGCTGCGGCGGACGATCGCGACGCTTCCGCGATCGCCGGGCGTGTACCTGATGCGGGGTGCGGACGGCGAGGTGCTGTACATCGGGAAGGCGACGGACCTGCGCAGCCGGGTCCGTTCGTACCTGGGTTCGGGGGATCCGCGCCCGTTCGTGCGCCTGCTGGACGATCTGCTCTCGGACGTCGAGGTGGTGGTGACGAACTCGGCGAAGGAGGCGCTGCTGCTCGAGAACACGCTGATCAAGCGCCATCGCCCGCGGTTCAACCTCGAGCTGCGCGACGACAAGCAGTACGTGACGCTGCGGATCGATCCGGAGCACCCGTGGCCCCGGGTGGAGGTCGTGCGGCGCGTCCGCGAGGACGGGGCCCGGTACTTCGGCCCGTACCACTCGGCGAGCAAGGTTCGGCAGACGCTGCAGGTGCTCAACCGTCACTTCCAGCTCCGCACGTGCCGGGACGCGGTGCTGCACAACCGGACGCGTCCGTGCCTGCAGTACCAGATCCAGCGCTGTCCCGCGCCGTGCGTGCTCCCGGTGGATCGGGACGCCTACATGGACGACGTGCGGCACGCGATGCTCTTCCTCGAGGGCCGGAACGACACGCTGGTGGACGCCCTTCGCGCGCGGATGCAGGAGGCGAGTGACGCCCTCGAGTTCGAGGAGGCGGCGCGGATCCGCGATCGCATCCGCGCGGTGGAGGAGTCCCGGGAAGGACAGGTCGCCGTCCGCACGAGCCTGACCGACCAGGACGTTCTCGGTCTCGCCCGCGAGGGGGAGGACGCCATGGTGGTCGTCCTGGTCCTGCGCGCCGGCTCCCTGATCGACATGCAGCGGTTTCCGCTCACGGATCAGGTGGTCGAGGACGACGCGCTGATCGAGGGCTTCCTCTCGCAGTACTGCATGCGTCCGGGCGCCGAGTGGCCGCCGGAGATCCTCGTGCCGGTCCTGCCGCGCGAGACGGAAGCGCTCGACGAGACCCTCGCCGAGCGCCGCGGGGGCCGGGTGCGCATCGCCGTGCCCCAGCGCGGGGAGAAGCGCCGGCTCCTGGAGCTGGCGACCGAGAACGCGCGCACCGCCTTCGAGGACTGGCGCTCCGTCCACCGGCGCGGCGAGGAGGCGGTGGAGAAACTCCGGCAACGGCTGCGGCTGCGCAACGCCCCCCGGCACATGGAGTGCTACGACATCTCCAACTTCCAGGGCGCCGAGATCGTCGCCAGCCAGGTCGTGTTCGTCGACGGGTTGCCGGACCGCGACCGGTGGCGGCGCTACCGCATCCGCAGCGTGTCCGATCAGGACGACTTCGGCTCCCTGCGCGAGGTCGCCGTCCGCCGAGCCCGCGCGGCGCGCTCCGGTGACGACCCTCTCCCGGACCTGATGGTCATCGACGGCGGGCGCGGACAGCTCGCCGCCTTCCTCGATGGCCTCCGCGCCTCCGGTGTCGAGCCCCCCGACGTCATCGGCCTCGCCAAGGCCCGCACCATCGGCACAAGCGACGAGGACGACGCCACGGTCCACTCCTCGGAGCGCGTCTTCCTCCCCGGTGTCCGCGAACCCCTCCTGCTCAAGCCGAACACCAGCGAGCGACACCTCCTCGAACGGATCCGGGACGAGGCCCATCGCTTCGCCATCACGTTCCACCGCAAGCGCAGACGCTCACGAACACTGCACTCCGGACTGGACGCCATCCCGGGCATCGGGAGCGGACGACGCACGGCGTTGCTTCGACATTTCGGCAGTCTTCGGCGCGTACGGGAAGCGCAACTGACTGAACTGGAGTCCGTTCCCGGATTCTCACGGAAGCTCGCTTTCTCCGTTTACGATCACTTTCACCCCGGCGAGGCAGACCCGCCGGCGGACGGAGAGTGATCGTTCGGATCCCGTGATTGCGGAAACATTCGTCGAAATGTCGCCTCGTTTTCGATGAGGATGTCCCGCACGGAAGACCCCCGCAAGCGCGCGACGTCCTCTGCCACCCGTTCCAGATCCGACAGCCGACCCGAACCCCGGCCGGCTCCGTCCACACCGATCCAGGGCGCGTCCGTCTCCAGCAGCCACGTCCCCGGTGCAGCCTCCGCTACCGCGCGATGAAGACGCCGCGCATCCGGCCGCGTCACCTGCCCCCCGACCCCCACGCAGAACCCCAGCGACGCCAGCTCCCGCGCCACCTCCGACGACCCCGTGAATGCGTGCACCACCCCCCGCAGGCCGGCACCGTGCGCCCGCAGCAGCTCGAGCAGCAGCCCCGGACCGGACACCGCGTGCACCACCACCGGCAGCGATGCCTCCCGCGCCAGCGCCAGGTGCGCCACGAAGACCTCCACCGCCCGGGCATGCCCCCGCGCATCCCCCGCAAAGCGCCGGCGGTCGAAGCCCGTCTCCCCGATCGCGTCCACCCGACCCGTGCGCACGAGCTCCTGCACGTCCCGCCACCGCGGATCCTCCGCCAGCGCAGGATCCTCCGCCGCCAGACGCCACGGATGGATCGCCGCCGCCACCCGCACCCGATCGTCCGCACCCCACTGCGCCAGCACCTCGCGCGTCCGCGACGGCAGAACCCCGGGGATGAGCCCCGCCCATCCCGCCGGCAGGTCCGCCGGACCGATTCCGAGATCATCGAGGTGGATATGGCTGTCGATCATGACCACCTCCCCCCGGGGCGCGTCCGTTCCGTCCGCCCCCCCGCCCTCGCCTTCCCTTCGGTCCCCGTCGTCCCGGAGTGTCATGTCGTCCCTTCTCCGCCGTGTCCCGTCCCCCGGTCCAGCGCCGCCTCCCCGGCTGCGCCTGCCGCTCCTCCTCGCGCTCCTGCTGTTGCTCGCTCCCCGCCCCGGCTCGGCGGACATGGCCGCGGCCCCCCTCGTCGCGGACGAGATAGCGCCGACCCCGTTCCGGACCCTCGACACGTCCTTCATCCACGACCAGGTCCTCGACAACGGACTCACCGTGGTCGTGATCGAGGCCCCGACCGTTCCCATCGTGACGATGGAGCTCGCCGTACGCAACGGGGCCTTCGTCGAGACCCCCGCCACCAACGGGCTCGCGCACCTCTACGAACACATGTTCTTCAAGGCCAACGCCTCCATCCCGAGCCAGGAGGCCTACATGGCCCGCCAGCGCGAGATGGGCATGATCTGGAACGGCACCACGTCCAACGAGCGGGTGAACTACTTCTTCACCCTCCCCTCGTGGCGCGTCGAGGAGGGCCTGCGGTTCATGGCCGACGCGCTCCTCTCTCCGCTCTTCCTCCAGGAGGAACTCGAGCGGGAGCTCGAGGTCGTCATCGGCGAGTTCGACCGCGCCGAGAGCAGCCCCTTCTGGCCCCTCTTCCGCGCCATGGACGAGCAGCTCTGGCACCGCTACCCGGAGCGCAAGGATGCCCTCGGCAGCCGCGAGGTGATCCTCTCCGCCACCCCGGAGCAACTCGAGGACCAGCGCGAGCTCTTCTACCACCCCAACAACAGCCTCCTCGTGCTCGCCGGCGACATCACCGCCGAGCAGGGCTTTGCCCTGGCCGAGGAGATCCTCGGGCACTGGCCCGAGGGTCCCGACCCCTTCGAGCGGCTCCCCGTGCCGGAGCATCCCCCGCTCGAAGCCCCGACCGGGCGCGTCGTCACCTCCGGCACCCAGTTCAGCGTCGTGCAGATCGGCTGGCACGGGCCCGACACCCGCACCACCCTCCACGACACCGACGCCGCCGACGTGCTCAGCTTCATCGCGGGGCAGACCGGGAGCCGCTTCCAGGCGAACCTCGTCGAGACCGGCCTGGCCCTCGAGGCGGGCGTCCGATACGTGACCGAGCGCTACACCGGCCCCATCATCGCCACCGCCGTCGTGCCCCCCGGGCAGGAGGAGGAGGCGCTTCGCGCCCTTCACGCCGAGGTCCTCGCCTTCGCCGAGCCTGACGCCTTCACCGACGCCCAGCTCCGCACCGCCCAGACCCTGCTCGCCACGCAGGAGATCATGGCGCAGCAGAACGTGGACCGCCTCGCCCACACCATCAGCTACTGGTGGGCCAGCGCCGACATCGACGCCTACCGGACCTACGTCGACCGCCTCAACGACGTGGAGCGCACCGACCTCGCCCGGCTCACCTACCGCTTCCTCCGCAACCGCCCCTTCGCCGCCGTCGTGCTCACCCACCCCGACGTCGCCGCCGCGCAGGGGCTCGACGACGCCTGGCTGCAGGCCATCGTCGACGACCTGCTGCCCGCTTCCCCCGAGGAGGACCCCCGATGAAGCGCTCCAACCCCTTCCCTCGCCCCCTCCGCGCGTGCCGGCCGGCCCTCGCCGCCCTCGCCCTCGCGGCCCTCGCCATCGCCGCATCCGCGTGCGGCGGCTCCCCCACCCCGCCGGGCACCGCCGCGCCCGCTCCCGCGGCCGCGCCCCTCGAGCAGCGCCTCGCGCTCCCGGACATCGCCGAGCCGATGATCACTGCCGGCACCACCGTCCTCGAGATCGAGGGGCTGCAGGTCGTGCACCGGCGGACCCCCGGCAACGACGTGGTCGCCGCGGGGGTCTTCTTCACCGGCGGCGCGCGCCACTGGCGGCCGGAGACCCTCGGCGACGAGCGCCTCGCGCTGCAGGTCCTCGCCGCCGCCGGCCCCGCCCACCTCACGAAGGACGAGTTCCAGGCCGCCATCGACGCGCGCGGCGCGACGATCTCCGCCGCCTCGGGCCGCGAGTTCGCCTCGGTCGCCGCCGTCTCACTCATCGATGACTTCGACACCATCTGGGCCCTCCTCGTCGACGCCCTCGAGGCCCCGGATCTCCACCCGGACGAGATCGCCCTCCAGCGCGCCCGTCAGCTCACGCGCATCCGCAGCGAGCTCGACGACCCGGACTCCGCCATCAGCATCCTCGCCCGCCGCAGCTTCTTCGCCGGACGCCCCGCCGCATGGAGCCCCCTCGGCACCCTCGAGACGGTCGACGCCCTCGGCGCCCGCGACCTGGCCGTGGCACTCGACGCCCTCCTCGTGCGGGATCGCGCGCGGCTCGTCCTCGTCGGCGACCTCGACCCCCACCACGTACAGCGCGCCGCCCGCGCCCTGCTCGATCGCGGCGTCCTGCCCGCGCGGACCCCTTCCGAGCCCGCGCCGCTGCCCCCGCTCCCCGACCGCGCCCCCACCGTCGAGGTCATCCCGCGCGAGGGCCTCCCCACCGCCTACGTGCTCGGCTACTTCGCCGCGCCGGCCCCGGACCACCCGGACCACGCCGCCCTCACGGTGGGGGTTCGCCTGCTCTCGGACCGGTTCTTCGAGGAAGTCCGCACACGCCGAAACCTGTCCTACGCCGTGAGTGCAGGACTCGGCCGGATCCGCGAGAACGTCGGCTGGCTCTACGTCACGAGCACCCGTCCGGAGGAGGCGCTGACCGTGATGATCGAGACCGTCGAGGCCCTGGTCGCCGGCGCCGTCTCCGAGCAGGACGTGGCCGAGCAGGTGGAGTCCGCCCTGACCGCCCTCTACATGGGCCTGCAGGCCAACCAGGCGCAGGCCTCGATGCTGGCGCGCTGGCTTGCGGTCACCGGCGATGTCCGCTGGGCCGACGCGCATCTCGAGCGGTTTCGCGCGGTGACCCCGGACGAGGTCCGCCACGCGGTCGATCGCTGGCTGCGCAACGTACACCTGGTCGTGCTCGCCGCCCCCGGGGCGGTCGACGCCGACGCGTTCCCGCTGCGCTGACGGTTTCCTCTCCCGGCCCGCTCAAGCCCGCTGCTGCAGCACCTCGACGGCGCGTTCGGAGGGCTCCGGACGACCGAAGTAGTAGCCCTGCACCTCGTCGCAGCCGAGCGACCGGAGCAGCCGCAGCTCCTCCTCGGTCTCCACCCCCTCGGCGATCACGCGCATGCCGCGGGAGTGGCCGATCTGGATGATGGCCTCGACCATGGAGCGGGCCGCGGCGCTGTCGCTGGCGGTGAGCTGGGACGTGAAGCTGCGGTCGATCTTCAGCACGTCGAAGGGCAGCCGGGTGAGCATGGAGAGGGACGAGTACCCGGTGCCGAAGTCGTCGAGGGCGAGCCTGACCCCGCTCTTCCGGAGGCGCTCGAAGACCGCGCGCACCCGGTCGGGCTGGCGGACGACGGCGGTCTCGGTGAGCTCGAGCTCCAGGAGCCTGCCGGGCACGCCATGCCGGCTCAGGGCGTTCTCGACGCGATCGACGAAATCCGGCTGCTGGAACTGCCTCGCGGACACGTTCACGCTCACGCGGGTGACCAGCCCGGACGCCCGCCACGCGGCGAGCTGCCGGCATGCCTCTTCGAGCACCCAGCTCCCCAGCTCGATGATCTGGCCGGTCTCCTCGGCGACCGGAATGAAGTCGGCGGGGGAGACCCGGCCGCGGGTCGGGTGCTCCCAGCGGATCAGCGCCTCGAGGCCGATGCAGCGACCGGTGCTCAGCTCGACCTTGGGCTGGTACCAGAGGACGAACTCCTCTCGCTCGAGCCCGTGCCGCATCTCGCTCTCGAGCCTTAGCCGGGTGGTGGACTCGGCGTTGAGCTCGGGGGAGAACTGGATGCATCGCCCCGCGCCGGCCTCCTTGGCCATGTACATGGCGCGGTCGGCGTTGCGCAGGAGGAGCTCCGGAGAGTCTCCGTCCTCGGGGAAGATGGCGATCCCGACGCTGGCGGAGATGGAGAGCTCCACCCCGTCGACGACGATCTCCGGCTCGATGGCCCGCACGGCCCGCTGGGCCACCACGGTGGCTTCGTGGGGCTTGCCGATCCGGTGCAGCAGGATGACGAACTCGTCCCCGCCGATCCGGGCGACGGTGTCCTCGTCCCGGACGAGCGTGCGGAGCCGATTGCCCACCTCGCGGAGCACCGTATCGCCGGCGGCGTGGCCGAGGGAGTCGTTGATCCGCTTGAAACGGTCGAGGTCCACGAAGAGCAGCGCCGCGTGGTACCCCCGACGCCGGGCGGCGGCGACGGCCTGCACGAGGGCGTCGAGGAGCCGGCCCCGGTTGAACAGCCCGGTGAGCTCGTCATGGTACGCAAGTCGGCGGAGCTGATGCTGCCGTTCGCGCTCCTCCGTGATGTCGCGAAACGTCAGCACGCAGTGCGGCTCGAGGATGGCGTCGCCGAGAGCGACCGGCTGGGTGGACACGCTCAGCCAGCGCATGCCCACCCCCTGGAGCCGGACGCTCAGGGTCTTCCTCCGCCACGGCGTCCCGGTCGCGAGGGTATCCGACACCGGGCCATCCAGCCCGCCAACCGCAGTGCCGTCCTCCTGCCGCATGTCCCACCGGGTCACGTCGACGAGCTGACCCACCTCGAGCCCGAGCATCTCCTGCGCCGCCTCGTTGGCCATCAGCACCTGCCGCTGCTCGTCGACGAGGCACACCCCCTCCTCCAGAGCCGAGAGCACCGACTTCAGACGCCCCTCGCTCCGGCGCAGCTCGAGCTCGGCCTGGACCTGGGCGTTGATCTCCCGGGAGGCCACGACGATGCCGCCCACATCCGGGTCGAGCAGCCGGTTGCTCCCCCGGCTCTCCATCCAGCACCACGCACCGTCCGCCCGCCGGAGCCGGTACCGCAGCGTGATCCCGTCGGAGGGACGGGCCACCTGCTCCTGCAGCGCCTGCAGGGCGGACCCGGTGTCATCGGGATGCAGGAAGTCCGTGACCGGTCGCCCCACCATCTCGTCCGGTTCCCAGCCCAGGATGGCCTTCACCGAGCTGCTCTGGAACAGGATGCAGCCATCCCCGCCGATCACCGTGAGCACGTCCGCGCTCTCGGCGAGCAGGGAACGCAGGTGCTGCGCGCGGCGCTCCGCCTCGAGGGCCCGCCGGGCCTGGTGCGGCGGCTCCTGGAACATCGCCAGGTAGTGCACCCCCGCGAGATCCTCCTCGGCATCCCCGATCGGCAGCAGCTTCACATCCATCGGACGGTGCCCCCCGGAGCCCGTCCGGATGAGCACCTGTTCCTGCGCCGGACGCAGCGCCGCGATCGCCGCCGCGAGCCGCTGCAGCGGCGCGCGATCCGCATCCGGCTTCGCGTAGCTCGGGCTGAGCAGGTCCGACGCCCGCACCCGCTCCGGCGTCACCGACCAGTCCCCGAGCACGCGAAGAAAGGCCGAGTTCCCCCACACCACCCGCGCGTCGCGCATCCGCTCCCCGGCCCAGCGGAACAGCGCCACCGGCTCCGCAATATTCTCTGCCAGATACTGCAGAAGCCGGAGCCGCTGGCGCAGCACCCGCATCCGCGCCGCCGAGCGCCGATCCCGCACCCCTTCCGCGAGCAGCCCGAACGCAGGCACCGCCCAGCCCGTCTCCGCCACCCACGCCGCCACCTGCTTGTCCGTCGCCTCGGCCACCGTGACCGACGCGATCAGTCCACCGGCGCCTCGCGACGTTCCCGCGGGCCGGGTCGCCTCCCCGTCCGCCACCGGACGCTCCGCCGACGTTTCCTCCTCCGCCTCGAAACCGCCGTACAGGAACTCGCCCTCCGCCCCGTCATCCACCTCCCCGTCATCCACCTCCCCGTCGTCCGCCGTGTCCGGCTCGGCCACCCAGCGCCAGCGCCCCACGCCGCTCGCCGGGCGCACGACACCCACCGCCTGCGTCTCCACCCCCCACGGGGCAGCCAGATTCACCGTCACCCAGTCCGCCCCGGACCTCTCGCGTACCTGCTCGCCCAGCTCCCGGAGCAGCGCGCGCAGCATCTCCCGCCAGCCCTCCGGGAAGGACAGTGGTTCATGCTCCATGGTGCTGGTCAACCGGCCCATCTGCTACCCTCCATCAACCACCCGGGCTCCTCTCCGCCACGCCAACGTCATCGGCTCCATGACCACAGGTCCACACCTCCGAGGCACAGCCCGACGACACCACACGACCTGACTCCGGCGAGCGTACGTACAGCTGCCGCCGAAGGCAACGACATCGTCGGTCCGCTCCCCCGGCCCCTGTCCCGAAACGGGGCGCTCGACCCCCGTTCCGCCAAGGCGTCACCTGCCGGCGACATCGTCGGTCTGCCACCCCGGACCCTGCCCCGAAACGGGGCGCTCGACCCCCGTTCCGACGAGGCGGCACATGCCGGCGACATCGTCGGTCCGCTCCCCCGGACCCTCTCCCGAAACGGGGCGCTCGTCCCCCGTCCCGCCGAGGCGGCACATGCCGGCGACATCGTCGGTCCGCTCCCCCGGACCCTCTCCCGAAACGGGGCGCTCGTCCCCCGTCCCGCCGAGGCGGCACATGCCGGCGACATCGTCGGTCCGCCACCGCTCCGCTCCCCGAACGGGCGCCGACGCGCTCCCCCGCCGGCCGCCGACGCGATCAGCCGAACGCCCCCCCGATCACATCCCGCCGCGAGCTGCCGCCGGTCGCCGGCCCCACGATCCCCTGCTGCTCCATGTGGTCGACCATCCGCGCCGCCCGGTTGTATCCCACCCGAAGCTCCCGCTGCACCATCGAGATCGACGCGAAACCGCGGTCCATCACCACCGCCACCGCCTGGTCGTACAGATCGTCCACGGGCTCGTCGTCGTCCACTTCCGCCCCCTCCCCCGCCGTCGGCTGCAGGATCGACTCGTCGTACTCCGCCTTGCGCTGGGCCTTCAGGAAGTCCACCACCCGCTCGATCTCCTCCTCGTCCACCCACGCTCCGTGCACGCGCACGAGCTCCGACTTGCCCGGCGGACGGTACAGCATGTCCCCCATCCCCAGCAGCGCCTCCGCCCCGTTGGTATCCAGCACCGTCCGGCTGTCCACGCCCGAGATGAGCCGGAACGACATCCGCGTCGGGAAGTTCGCCTTGATCAGCCCGGTGATCACGTCCGTCGACGGGCGCTGCGTCGCCAGGATCACGTGGATCCCCGCCGCCCGCGCCTTCTGCGCCAGCCGCGCCACGGCGATTTCCACTTCCTTGCCCGCAACCATGATCAGGTCGGCGAACTCGTCGATCACCACCACCAGCATCGGCATGTGTGCGTGCCGCGGTCGCCCGTCCACCTCCGTCGCCGCGAGCATCTCCTGCTCCGCCGTCAGGTCGTCCGCGTCCGGATCGATCGCCCCGTGCTGCGCCCGCAGCTCCCGGAGCTTCTCGTTGTATCCGGACACGTTGCGGACCTTCATCTCCTTGAGGAGCGTGTAGCGACGCTCCATCTCCACCACCGCCCAGTTCAGCGCCGTCGCCGCCTTCGCCGGGTCGGTCACCACCGGCAGCAGCAGGTGCGGCGCCCCCTCGTAGATCGCCAGCTCGAGCTGCTTCGGGTCGATCAGGATCATCCGCACGTCGTCCGGCGACGCGTTGTACAGGATGCTCGTGATCATCGCGTTGATCGCCACGCTCTTCCCGCTGCCCGTCGTCCCCGCCACCAGCAGGTGGGGCATCTTCGCCAGGTCCTCCACCACCGGGTAACCCTGGATGTCCTTGCCGAGCCCCATCGTCAGCTTGCTCTTCGCCTTCACGAACTTGTCGTCCGCCAGAATCTCCTTGAGATACACTGTCTCCCGGCTCGTGTTGGGCACCTCCACCCCCACGCACCCCTTCCCCGGGATCGGCGCGATCACGCGCACGTGCTGCGCCTTCAGCGCCATCGCGATGTCGTCCTGCAGGCCGCTGATCTTGCTCACCTTGATGCCCGGCTCCGGCTCGAACTCGAACATCGTCACCACCGGCCCCGGCAGGATGTTCGTCACCGTCCCCGGCACCTTGAATGTCGACAGCACCTCCTCGAGCTGCGCCGCCTGCTCCGTCAGCGCGTCCCGGTCGATCTGCACCCCAGGCGTGTCGTCGTACGACAGGAACGACAGCGGCGGGTACTCCCACGGCCGCTCCCGCGACGCATCCCGACGCACCTCCACCCGCTCCAGATCCGCCGCCGCCTTCCGCTCGCGCAGCGCCTGCGACTCCACGATCACCGGGCCCAGGTGAACCCCCTCCCCACGCACGGGCCGCGCCTCGTGCCCCGAACCCACCGCCTCGACCGGCCCCCGGGGCGGGACCTCCGCACCCACCGCCGACGCACCCGACGCCTCCCATGACTCCACCGCCTCGGGCCCGTCGGCCTCTCCCCCCGCACCCGGTGACCCGGTGTCCACGCGCTCCACGTCATCCGACGGCGCCTCGCCGTCCGGCGACACCGCCCCAAGGGCCGACGTGCCCGACCGAGCGAAACGCCCGCTCCCGTCCCGCTCCGCGTCGCTCATGCCCACCGCCGGCAGCTCGCCGTGGGCCGACAGCCGGCGCAACCGCTCGGCGAGCGAGCCGCGCCCGCCGGACGGACCGGCCGACCCCGGTTGCTGCTGCACCGCAGCGGCGGCCATCGCGACCGCCGGCGCATCTGCGCCGGCCAGCTCCGGGGCCGGCGACCCGGCGGCGTTCGGTCCGCCCACTGCGGCCGATCCCGGCGCGACGCTCTCCGCCGCCGCAGGCTGCACCACGGCCGACGCTCCGGTTCCTCGCCGATCCTGTCCCGTGCGGCGGTCGGGCGCGGGATCCCCGGCGCCCCCCGATGCGCGGGCGGCCACCCGCTCGCGGATCAACGGGCCTCCGGCGCCAGAACACCCGCTCTCCCGAGCAGCGGCCGGCGAAGCGAGGGGGGCCGGCGGCGGCACGTCCGCCGCGGCCGGAGCCTCATGCGCCACGGAATCCGCGGCACGCGCCCACGCCGGATCCTCGTCCAGCCCCGGTGCCGCGGCCCAGGCTGGCTCGTCCCCGGGATCCCGCGACGCGTCGTGCGCGGGACCCTCGGGCACCGTCTCCAGCTCATCCTCATCCGCCTTGTCCCCGCGGCGCCGAAGCCGCGTCCGGAGACGCTGCCACAGCCCCGGGCGCCGGGCTGCTTCCGGAAGATCGTCCCGGTCCGGGCGCTCCGCGACCTCGATGTCGACCGTGCCCACCTCCAGCGTACCGCCCGGCTCGTCCTCGTCGTCTGAGACCTCCTCCGTCGCGGGCTCCGGCCGCGCCATCCGCCGCAGCGCGCGCCGACGTCGCAGCGGGGCCAGGACGCGGTGTCGCGTCTCCTCGAGCACGTCCGCCCAGGAGATTTCCGCCAGCAGGCTCACCGCGGTCAGCAAGCCGGTCACGCCGAGGATCACCGCCCCGACGCGCCCGAACAGGGCCATCATCACGTCGCCGAGGAACCGCCCGAGCAGACCGCTCGCGGGGTGACCGAATGCCTCGACCCCGCCCGCGAGCACGGCGAGAAGCGCCGCGGTGCACAGCAGCAGGAGCACCGCGCCCACCGCCTCTCCGGCCCGTTCGAGGAGCACCCGGCCGCGCAGGAGCGCCCAGGAGCCGAGCCCGGCGAGCAGGGCAAACGCCCACGCGCTCAACCCGAACGTGAAGTAGAGGGTGTCCGCCGTGAACGCGCCCACCGGCCCGATCCAGTTGACGGGGCTTCCCTCGACCACGCGGAACGACGCGAGGCTCAGCACCAGCAGCGCGGCCACCGCGGCCACCAACAGCGCCTGGATCTCCCGCCGAACGTGGGGGGCCTCCGCCACGCCGTCTCCCTTCCGCGCATCCCCTCGTTCCGTGGGCATCACATCCGTCGCCATGCCTCGCGCACCTGCTGTCTGAAGGCCTTGCCGTGCCACACCGCACCGTGCGGTGATTCACCGGCAGACTACGCCGTGGCGGCCCGGGCACCAAATTTCCGGTGGACGCGAGCGAGGGGTCCTGGCCGACGCAGGCGGCCGTGCGCGCCAGCCAACGAGAGCGCCTGGACGAGTTCCGGGCGCACGTCCTGCCTGACGAGAAACACCGCCACGCGGCGCAGACCTCCGCGCTCCTTCTTCGCCACAGCCCGATACCGGCTTGCGCAGTCCACAGCACCACGGGCGACGTACGCCTGAAGTCCGGGCACGACACTCCCGGAGTCGCCTCACAACGACAGTCATCGTATTGTGACCCGGAAACGGGTCCAGGTGGGGCTGAAAATCATCTCGAGTGCACCTTCCCGGGCGCCGCTCCGTCCCTCTCGGCGAAGGATTGGCCCAACGGAACACCCTTTTCAACGCCGTGGCTTGTCCACACGCCGCTCGCCTCAGCGATCACCGGGAGCACTCCCGGGTGGACGGTGTGGTGGCGTGAACACCGTTCCACCTTGAGCGCACCCTACGGATATGGTTCACCTGCACTGGACAGGCTCCACGGCCGTGATACGCGGCAGCCACGTTCCATTGGGAGACATCATGCATGGCACGACAGTGCACTCGTTCATGCTGGAGAACTGGAAGAGTTTTCGCAGTGCGGAGTTGCAGCTCTCCAATCTCACGCTTCTCATCGGCACCAATGCGTCCGGAAAGAGCAACGCACTGGAGGCGCTCAAGCTCCTGAACTGGCTGGCTGTGGGGGGACACCTCGGTCGATACCGTGAAGACACGGACGCGGACCGGGGAACCCTCAGAATCCGCGGCGGCATGGAGGACCTGGTCCACCGCGAGTCGAACTCCCCCCAGTTCGCGTTCGGATGCACCCTCCGGGGTACCACGGGCAACGAGATTCTGCAGCTCAGGATGTCACTCGGCATCGCCGATGGCGAGCTTCGCCTCGTCAGCGAGACGTTGAACCAACCCACAGACGAGGACTCCAGATTCCCACTGTACAGTGCCGAGCGTCGGCCGGAGCAGGTCGGCAACATCCTCCGCGTGGCCTACAACAACTACAGGCGCGGCGGAAGGAAGCCTCAGATCGAGTGCGTTGACCACCAGCCGGTCTTTGCACAGCTCCAGTCGCCCGCCCGCTTCGGCAAGGATCATGCGCAGTCCCGCAAGCGGATCCCCGTAGCATGTCAGGCTGTCCAGCACACGCTCGGCGCAATGCTCTTCCTCGATCCCGACCCCAACGCCATGCGCGTTTGGGCGGACAAGCACGGCAAGCGCCTCCTCCCGAACGGTGCGAACGTCTCGGCTGTGCTGCACAACCTCTGCACGGACGAAGAAGCACGCTCCACCCTTCTGGACTTCATCGCACACCTGCCTGAGCAGCAGATCAGGGGGATCTCCTTCCAGGACAGCCCTCGCAACGAAGTGATGGTGCGCCTCCACGAGTCCTTCGGTGGGCGTGAACAGACCACGGATGCCCCCCTCCTGAGCGACGGCACCCTTCGCGTGCTCTCGATCGCCGCGGCGCTGCTCTCGGTCGAACGGGGAACGCTCGTCGTCATCGAGGAGATCGACAACGGCGTCCACCCGAGCCGAGCACAGCGGCTTCTGGACAATATCAACACACTGGCGAAGAAGCGCGGTCTGCGCGTGCTCCTCACGACACACAACCCCGCGCTCCTCGACAGCCTGCCCACAAGCGCGATCCCTGACGTGACCGTGTGCCACCGCGACACGGATGGAGGCTCCGTGCTCGTCCGACTCGAGGAACTGGATCGCTACCCGGAGCTTCTGGCCCAGGGCCCCCTGGGCCGGAGCACCGCCAGGGGCACACTGGAGAGGTTCATCAAGGAGACCCCGAACCTCGATGCACGCAGCAAGGCCCTCGCTTCGCTGCTGGACGGACTTTCCGGTGCAGAAGGCGGAGGTGTTCCATGACGGCCATCTGCATCATCGACACCAGCATTCTGTGCGAAATCCTCACCATTCCCGGCAAGCACAACAAAGGCGAACCAGAGCGCATCATCACCGAGTTCAAGACGAAGTCCAAAGCCGGTGAAGCCATCCTGCTCCCGCTGGCGACCATCCTCGAGACTGGAAACCACATCGGCCAGATTCGGAACGGGACGTCCCGCCGGACGATCGCCGACAACTTCCGGAAGCTGGTCACCGCGGCATTCAGCGACCAGGCGCCGTTCACGATCACGCCGCTGCTGGACGTCGACCAGTGGCAAGATCTGCTGGCGCAGTTTCCCGACTGGACCACGGCGTACGAAGCAGGTCTCGGCGACCTGACCATCAAGGACGTGTTCGATCAGGCGTGCCTCAGGCACCCGGGAAGGAGGGTCTACGTGTGGTCCCTTGACGACCACCTGCTGGCCTTTGACCGCAAACCATGAGCACGACCGCCCGTCCGCGCCCCTTTCCCCGTATCGGCCGGCTTGTCCAGGCACCGACATGCACCAGCAACGACCGCGTGGTCGACGCAAGCCTCCGCGGCCGACTCCTGTCTGAACCGGTCGTCGTCGAGGAGAAGCTCGACGGAGCCAATGTGTCCATCTGGCTGGACGCGTACGGCTGGCCCGACGCGGCGCTGCGCTCAGGCCGCACCCGCGCTGACCGCGGTGGCCACCTTCGACGGATCCGCCCGTGGCTCGATCACCATGCCGCCCGCGTTCAGGAGCTGCTGCACGATGGCGAAACGCTCTACGCCGAGTGGCTGCTCCGAACCCACACAGTACGGTACGCCGCCCTACCGAGTCATCTCATCGCACTCGACATCGGCCTTGCCGACGGCTCCTTTGCGACGCCAGCGGAGCGCGATGAACGCTGCGCTCGCGCGGGTGTCTCGCTACCGCCCGTGGTGTTCCGTGGCATCCTCGGCACCACCGAACGGCTTGCGGCCTTGCACAGCCAGTCCGCCTTCGGCCCCCAGCCCGCCGAGGGCCTCGTCGTGCGTCTCGTGAACTCCACCGACCCGCTGGACCGCGCGAAGTGGATCGCCCCGGGGTTCCAACAGAGGACGGACGAGTCCTGGGCATCCGAGCCGTACCGGGAGAACACGCTCGCGACGTCATGAGTCGTCCTCCTTCCCCTTTCCCCTTGGCCTTCATTGGGTGGTCTTGCCTCGTCGGTGCCGTAGACACCCGAGACAAGTCGTGCAGCGACTTGGTCTTGATGGAGGTGTCCGATGAATCGAAGAGAGCATCGTTCGTTCCACCCCGAGCAAGAAGCCGAGATCGTCTCGCTGGTGCTGGATGAGGGGCGGACTGGAGATGATGTATCCCGGGAACGGTATCTGACGGAGTCCGCAGTTCAGGCTGGGTGGCCCAGGTGCGGAAGGACCACCGAAGTGGTGTCCCTGACGTGTTGTCGACGGACGAGCGGAAAGAGCCACGTCCTTTCCGGCACGAGAACCGACAGCTTCGACAGGAGCGCGAGCGCCTGAAGCATCCGCTTCCTTCTTCGCGAGGGAGAGCTGGTCGGGCCTCCGGCACCAGTTCACGGCGCAACCGCGCCCCCCGCGTCCCCGCCGTCAGGCCTCGCACACCAGCGCCGCGCGCAGGGCGATCACGGGGTGCACGGCGCGCCGGCCGGTTCCGTCCGCGATCTGGTGACGGCAGCTCGTGCCGGGGGCGACGAGGAGGGTATCGGTGGCGGCCTCGCGCACGGCGGGGAAGAGGACGAGCTCGCCGATGGCCATGGACGTGTCGAAGTGGTCGCGTTCGTAGCCGAAGCTGCCGGCCATGCCGCAGCATCCGGTGGGGAGGACGCGGACGCTCCAGTGGGCGGGCAGTTCGAGGGCGCGCCGGGTGCCGTCGATGCCGACGAGGGCCTTCTGGTGGCAGTGGCCGTGGAGGATCACCTTGCGTTCCTCGTCGGTGAAGCGGGCGCTCATGCGGCCGTTCTCCGCGGCCTCGACGAGGAAGTCGGGGAGGAGGCGGACGCGCTCGGCGATGCGCTCGGCGAGCGCGCGGCGCTCGGGGTCGTGCTGGAGGTCGGTGGCCTCGTCGACGAGGGTGAGGACAGCGGAGGGTTCGATGCCGACGATGGCGTCGACGCTGTCGAGGAGGGGAGCGATGGAGTCGAGCAGGGCGTCGATTCGTCGGCGCGCATCGCGGACGAACCCCTTGCTGAGCCAGGTGCGTCCGGAGGGTCCGAGGCGGGGGACGCGGGGGGTCCAGCCGGCGGCTTCGAGGAGGTCGGCGGCGGCGAGGGCGAGCTCGGGTTCGTAGAGGTCGGTGAACTCGTCGATGGAGAGGACGACGGTGCGGTGGGCGAAGGTGCGGGGGCGGGGTGTACGGCGGGAGAGCTGGTGGTGGGCGGAGCGGGGG
>REDH01000205.1 GCA_007693585.1 Deltaproteobacteria bacterium | reverse complement strand
GGGGGGTGGGGTGGGGCTGGGGGGGGGTGGGGGGGGGGCGGGGGGGGGGGGGGGGGGGGGGGGGGCAGCTGGCGCCGGTGGTGGTGGTGCGGGTGGCGGTGGAGGCGTACGACCCGCAGCTCGAGGAGCGGGTGCGGTTGGCGCTGGCGGGGGAGGGTGCGCCGGTGGTGGCGCGGGTGGTGCAGGACCGGGTGGGCGGTGGTGGGGCGGAGGAGGCGGAGGCGCTGCCGTCGCTGGAGGGGTTGTCGGTGGAGGAGGCGTTCCGGGTGCTGTACCGGATGCGGCGGGGGGGGGAGACGGTGCCGGAGCCGCTGATGATGGCGTTCCGGGAGGTGTCGGGTGCGGCGGGGGGCGCGGAGGATGTGGGGGGCGGCTCTGGCGAGGGGTGAGGCAGGCACCCGGGCGAGAGGCGCTTGCCCGTGGGGTCTCGGTCGCTGAGCGGCCGGGGTTGTCGTCCCGAGGTCGCCGGTGTGTCCCGGTGTCGCGTGGATGACTCGGGCCCGGGGCAGGTCTGTGCCGGAGGGTGGGGGCGGAGCCGCCGCTGGCCGCGGTCGTGCTCAGCGGTCGTCGCGTCCGCCGAGGGTCATTTCGCGGATGCGGAAGGAGGGGGTGGCGACGCGTCGGTCGAGGGGGAGGTCGTTGGCGACGGCGTCGAGTCGCGTCCAGAGGTCGTGGAAGTTGCAGGAGAGGGTGACCTCGGAGACGGGTGGTCCGAGGGTGCCGTTCTCGATGAGGAAACCTGCGGCGCCGCGGCTGAAGTCGCCGGTGGAGGCGTTGAAGCCGAAGCCCATCATGGCGGTGCAGTAGAAGCCGCGTTCGATGCCCTCGATGAGGTGTTCGGGGGGGTGAGGGCCCGGCTGGAGGGCGAGGTTGCTGGCGTTTTCGCCGGTGCTGCCGCCGGAGGGGAAGGAGGCGTGTCCGGTGGGGGCGAGGCCGAGGCGTCGTGCGTGGTAGCTGTTGAGGGCGTAGGTGCGGAGGGTGCCGTGTTCGAGGAAGGTGGTGGGGGCAGCGGGTGCGCCTTCGCCGTCGAAGGGTCGGCTGCCGATGCGTCGGGGGAGGAGGGGGTCGTCGACGACGTGGAGGAGCGGGCTTCCGATGGTGTCGCCGAGGCGGTCGACGAGCCAGCTGGCGCGTCGTTCGATGGCGCCGCCGGTGAGGGTGGAGAAGAGGAGTCCGAGGAGCGCGCCGCCGGTGGTGTTCTCGAAGACGACGGGCATGCGGCCGGTGGGGATGGGGCTCGCGCCGATCTGGCGGGTGGCGCGGTGGGCGGCGGTGGAGGCGATCTCGTCGGGGGGGAGGAGCTGGTCGAGGTGTCGTCCCCAGGAGCCCCATGCGCCGCGGCGCTTTCGTCCGCCGGTGTCGTCGGCGACGACGGAGACGCTGGTTCCTGCGGCGGAGCTTCGCCAGCCTTCGCAGAAGCCGTGGCTGTTGGCGAGGACGCGGGTGGTCTCGGCGTCGCCCCAGGAGGCGCCGTCGGAGACGGTGAGTCTGGGGTCGGCGTCCATGGCGCGCTGTTCGAGCTCGCGGGCGCGGGCGATCTTCTCCTCGGGGGGGATCTCGGCGATGGCGGGGTCGTGGAGGTCGAGATCGGGGAGGGAGGAGGCGAGCCGGTCGGGGTCGCCGAGGGCGGCTTCGGGGACGGGGTCGGCGTGGGCGGCGAGGGCGAGGGTGTCTCGGACGAGGCGGTCGAGGTGTTCGGGGGAGAGGTCGCTGGTGCTGGCGCCGGCGGCTCGTTCGCCCTGGAAGAGGCGGAGGGTGAGGGAGCGCGAGGCGCCTTCCTCGAGCTTGTCGACGGTGCCGTTGCGGACCTCGAAGGAGGCCTCGCGGCCCTGGGCGAGGACGACTTCGGCGGCGGTGGCGCCGTGGTGTCGGGCGAGGTCGAGGACGTTGCGGGCGATGCCCTGGAGGGTGGAGACGGGGGGAGCGGCGGAGGCGAGGGTCATGGGGGTCTTCGATGCGTGATGGGGTGGCGGCGAGCGGTGTGTGTCCGGTGCGGGCAGTCCGGCGTGGGCTGTCCGGTGCGGGCAGTCCGGCGCGGGCAGTCCGGCGTGGGCAGTCCGGCGCGGGTTGTCCGGCGTGGGTTCGGGCGTGGGTTGTCCGGCGTGGGTTCGGGGGAGGCGGGACTTCAGGCCTGGGAGCCGCCGACGGTGATCTCGTCGATCTTCACGGTGGGGATGCCGACGCCGACGGGGACGGACTGTCCGTCCTTGCCGCAGGTCCAGCGTCCGTCGGAGAGCTTGAAGTCGGAGCCGACCATGGAGACGCGGGTCATGGCGTCGGGGCCGTTGCCGATGAGGTTCACGCCCTTGAGGGGGTGGGTGATGCGTCCGTCCTCGATGAGGTAGCCTTCGGTGATGGAGAAGACGAAGTCGCCGTTGGAGATGTTGACCTGTCCGCCGGAGAAGGCGCGGGCGTAGACGCCGAGCTTGACGCTCGCGATGATCTCGCCGGGGTCGTGTTCGCCGGCGAGCATGGCGGTGTTGGTCATGCGGGGCATGGGGACGTGTCGGAAGGACTGGCGTCGTCCGGAGCCGGCGCGGGTGCGGAAGTGCTGGCTGGAGACGCGGTCCTGGAGGTAGCCGCGGAGGATGCCGTCCTCGATGAGGGTGTGGCACTCGGGGACTTCGCCTTCGTCGTCGACGTTGATGGAGCCGCGGCTGCCGGGGAGTCGGGCGTCGTCGATGATGGTGCAACCGGGTGCGGCGACGCGTTCGCCGATGCGGTCGCTGTAGTTGGAGGTCTTCTTTCGGTTGAAGTCGGCTTCGAGCCCGTGTCCGACGGCTTCGTGGAGGAGGATGCCGGAGTCTCCGGGGGCGAGGACGACGGGGAAGGTTCCTGCGGGGGCTTCGCGGGCGTCGAGGAGGAGGGTGGCGACGCGCACGGCTTCGCGGGCCATGTCTTCGGGAGTTCGTTCGTCGAGGTAGTCGAGTCCGCGGCGTCCGCCGCCGGAGTCGCTGCCGGTCTGTCGCTGTCCGGCGGCTTCGGCGACGACGCTGACGCTGAAGCGGAGCATGGGCTGGCGGTCGGTGGCGGTGCGTCCGTCGGAGGTGAAGATGCGGATTTCGCGGAGGCTGTCGACGAGGGAGACGTTGACGCGGGTGATGCGGGGGTCGGCCTTGCGTGCGGTCTCGTCGGCGCGGCGGAGGAAGTCGAGGCGCTCGAGCACGTCGCCGTCGATGCCGGGTTGGGCGACGGGGTAGCGGTCGGGGAGGCCGACGGGGGTGAGGTCCTGGGGCTGCACGGTCTGTCCACCGTGGGCGATGGCGGCGGCGGTGCGTGCGGCGCGCAGGAGGGCTTCGGCGGAGAGGTCTTCGGTGTAGGCGTAGCCGGTGGCGTCGCCGGCGAGGACGCGGATGCCGCAGCCCAGGTCGACGGTGTTTCGGACGTCGCGCAGGCGTCCGTCGTCGAGTCCGAGGGCTCTGTTGGCGCGCCGTTCGAGGAAGAGGTCGGCGTAGTCGCCACCGCGGTCGAGGGCGGCGGAGAGCACGCGGAGGGCGAGGGCGTGGTCGATGGCGTCGAGGGACATGGGGGGGGGGGGGGGGGGGGGGGGGGGGGGGGGGGGGGCGGGCCCGGGGGGGGCCCCCGGGGGGGGGGTCAGCGGAGCTTCGGGTTGAGGGTGTAGGTGCCGACGAGGGAGGCGGAGCCGAGGACGTGGCCTTCCATGGCGTCGAGGAGCTGTCCTCCCGAGAATTTGTCGGGGAGGTCGAGGGCGTCGGTGTCGAGTGCGTAGAGGGTGAAGTGGTAGTGGTGGATGATGGTGTCGTTCCACGGGGGGCAGGGTCCGTCGTAGCCGTGGTAGTCGCCGGCCATGGAGGCGTCGCCCTCGAACCACCCGGTGTAGTCGTTGACGCCCTGGCGGGTGCCGCGGGGCCCTTCGGGTCCGGGCTTTCCGTGGGCGTCGACGCCGTTGGAGAACTCGCCGGGGGCGATGGGCTCGGCGTCGGCGGGGAGGCCGACGAGGGCCCAGTGCACGAAGTCGGTGCGGGGGAGGTCTGCGGGGACCTCGGCGCCTTCCTGGTTGACGTGGGTGCCGTCGGTGGGGACGTCGGTGTCGATGCAGACGAGGGCGAGGCTCTTCGTGCCTTCGGGCAGGCCGCTCCACGCGAGGTGGGGGTTGCGGTTGCCGGCGAGCTCGATGTGGTTCTCGGGGTGGGGGACGGCGAAGGCGAATTCGCCGGGGATCGGGTCACCGTCGCTGAACGAGTCGCTCCAGAGCTTCATGGGGGTCCTCCGTGGGGTCGGTGAGGGGGAGTCGGGCACGGGGCGTGCGCGCGGTGGGCGAACGGCGGGGGTGGCCCGTCGGCGCGGCGCCGGATCGGGGGACAGTGTCGTGCGCGGTGGGCGCATGCGCAAGGCGGATGCATGACGCCGGGGGTCGAATGCGGTTGCGTCAGAAGGACTCGCGCTCGAGGCAGTCGACGGAGAGTTCGGGGATGCGCACGAGGATGGGGCGTCCGAGGCCACGCGGTCGCAGGCGCCGGTTGTGCTGCCAGACCCACTCGGGCTCGGTGCAGGCGACGGAGGCGAGGGGGTCCTCGCGCAGGTGGGGGCACTGGCCGAGGCGGATGCGGTAGGGCCCGGGGGGCGCGTCGCGGGCGAAGAGCTCGATCTGGAGGGTCTGCGGGCCCATGTCGATGCCGCCGTGGGAGGCGTGGGCGATGGCTTCGCCGGTGGGGCGGTGCCAGACCTCGGCGACGAAGGGTCGGGAGGGCGCGAGGCCGTAGCCGCAGGCGGGGAGGCGGTCGAGCACGAGGTGCAGGTCGTCGGGGTCGCCGCCGGGGCAGGCGAGCAGGAGCGGGGCGAGGGCGAGGAGGCCGAGGGCGCGCAGGGCGAGGGCGCGCAGGGCGAGGGCGCGCAGGGCAAGGGCGCTCAGGGCGGTGGCGGGGATCGGGGTGTGCAACGGCGACGCGCCCGGGACGATCCGGCGGTCGTCTGGGCGCGGGGGGGTCGGGAGGCTGGAGGGCACGGATGGAGGCACGGACGGTCCTGGGGGTCCTCGGTGGACGGGTCGGGAGGTCGGAGGGGGATGCGGAGGTCCCGGAGCTGGGGGTACCGGAGGCGTTGCGACGGCGGCTGGGGGCGGAGCTGGATGCGGAGCAGCGGTGGGCGGCGCTGGTGGATCATCCGGCGCTGGTGATGCTCGCTGCGGCGGGTGCTGGCAAGACCCGGACGCTGACGGCGCGTGTGGAGGCGCTGGTGGCGTCGGGGGTTCGGCCGTCGGCGGTGGTGGTGACGACGTTCACGCGGAAGGCGGCGGAGGAGCTGGGGGAGCGGCTGGAGGCGCGCGGGGTGAGCGGGGTGCTGGCGGGGACGTTTCACGGGCTGTGTCTGCGTTGGTTGCGGGCGTCGGGGCACGTGCTGGCGGCCGACGGGGTGTTGCTGGGGGACGAGGTGCGGTCGCGGGCGGTGCTGGAGGGGGTGCTGCGGGAGGGTGGGCTGTCGGGGTG
>REDH01000174.1 GCA_007693585.1 Deltaproteobacteria bacterium | reverse complement strand
CGACGTCTCCCGCGCCCTCCCACTCCCCCTCCCCCTGCGCAGCCCCCTCCGCCACCCCGCCCTCCGCGCCCTCGACATCCAACCCGACCACCCCGCGCTCAAACATCTCGAATCCACCGGACGGCTCCAGCGCCTCCCCGAAGGCTTCCTCCTCCGCGACCACCCCGACGACCCCGCGACCCCAGCGCCCGACCCCCACGCCATCGCCGAACGCATCGAGGACGTCCCCGAAGACAACGCACGCATCGAGGCCCTCCGCCTCTGGCTCGAACACCACCGCCTCGACCGCGCCACCGCGCTCCTCCAGCGCCACGGCGACGAGCTCTGCGAACATGGCCACGCCGCAGACCTCTGGCTCCTCCTCGACGCCGCCACACGGCACGCCGACACGAACCACGACCCCGCCCTGCGCGACCTCGCCGACTGGAAAGCATGGTGTGGCTGGGAGTGGGGAAGTCCGCAGGCCGTCGCGAACATCGAGGACACCCCACAGGACTCCTGGCGCGGCGCCATGCTCCACGCACGCATCCGCCTCAACCGCGGCGAACTCCCCGACGCCGTGCGACTGTGCCGCGACGCCGCGCTCCTCGCCGACTCCGACCGCGACCACGACACCTCCATCCTCTTCGCCGCACGCGCACTCTACTCCCTCGGCCGGCCCCACGACACCCTCGCACTCCTCCCCCTCTGCCGCTCCGACCACCCCCGAAACCGCATCGAACGCGAAGTCCTGCGCGCCGAGTGCATCGGCCTCGACGACCGCGCCGAACGCATCACCGACGCCGTCGAGACCCTCCTCGAGCATGCCGACGACCTCGGACCCACCGCACGGCTCCGCGCCTTCCTCGGACTCGCCCGACTCCACCTCCTCCGACAACGGCTGCGCGACGCCGAACGCGTCATCGACTCCCTCCTGCGCGTCGGCGCCGAACGCATCGCCGACTCCGTCGGCGGACGCACCGCCATCGAACTCGCCGCCATGATCGCCATCAACCGCGGACAGTTCGACCGGCTCAGACAGCTCGCCGCACGACTCGAGAACGTCCGCGGACCCCGCGTACGACGCCTCTTCATCGACTGCTACCTCACCGCCGCCGCCCAGTGGCAGGAGCCCCCCGAACACCTCACCCGACGCATCGAACAGCTCGCCCGCGAGGCCGACGCCGAAGGCGAAGGCATGGCCGCAGACGTCCGCTGCTACGCCGACGCCGTCCGCGCACGACACGCCGCACGACACGGCATCGCGCCCCACGACCTCCCCGCACTGCCCACCGACCGCCAACCCACCCCGATCGTCCGCGTCAGCCGTGACCTCGCCCGCGCCTGCCTCGCCGCCGCACACGGCCAGACCCCCGCTCTCCCCCCCATCCGCGACCAGGACTGGCCCGAACACCGCGCCCTCGCCCTCGAAGCCCGCGCCACCAGCGCCCTCCACCGCGCCGTCCTCGCCGATCCCCCCGATCCCGCCGCCCTCGCCGAGGCCATCGACCTCCTCGACCAGGGCCTGACCATCGCCCACGAGACCGGCTACTCCCTCTTCCTCCTCGACCTCCTGCCCCTCCGCATCATCACCGCCCTGCTGCGCCCCGACCCCGGCGCCGCCCGCGAAAGACTCCGCGCCCTCGACGACATCGCCCGGCAACACCCCCTGCCCCGGCTCGACGAACTCCGACAACTCCTGCACGCCCTGGCCAGCGAGCACGGCCCCCACCCCGCCGCCCTCGAAGCCCTCGTGCACGCCCACGACACACACCCCACCGTCCGGCGCTGGAGCCTCTGGCTCCTCGGCGAATCCCCACGACTCAGCCCCCTCGAAGCCGGGCTCCTCCCCCACCTGGCCCGCCGCGTCCACTGGACCCGACCCATCCTCACCGGCGACCCCGCCGCAACAGGCACCGCCCGACCCGGCCTCGACCTCCAGCGCGCACTCCTGTGGAGCCCCGAGGGCCTCACCCTCGACCTCGCCCGACACGGCACACTGCTCCGCGTCCTCGCCGCGCTCGCCAATCGCGGCGGCACCGCCGACAAGGAGTCCCTCATCACCGCCGCCTGGGACATCACGGACTACCACCCCCTCCACCACGACAACCGACTGCGCCTCGCCACCCGAAAGATCCGCAGGTTGTGCGAAGACGCCGGACTCCCACAACCCATCGACACCCTCGAGGACGGCTACGCCCTCCGCGGACCCTGGCGGTGGATCCCCGCCTGAAGCTCCAACGTACCCCCACCGTCACCCATTCGTGGCCCCCTCTCCGCTTGCATCGTCCACCGAGCGGGAATAGAAGGTTCGCGTGTGAACCGGTGTCGGATAAACACCGACCAATCAGTCTGAATCACCATTCCACAAGAGTGATCATGAGTTGGAAGGAAGAGCTGCCCCAGGGCACCCGCGCCTTCAAGAGCGACTTCATGGAGCGCCTCAGCCGCGTCCACCCCGCCTTCCCCGGACTCTTCTGGGGACCCGTCGCCCTCGCCGCCATCGGCTGGGGCGTCCACACCGGCGTCCACTGGGCCGCAACCATCGGACTCGTCCTCGCCGGCTTCTTCGCCTGGACCTTCTTCGAGTACGTCCTCCACCGATGGATCTTCCACTTCATCCCGAAGCGCGAAGGCCTCAAGAAGTGGTACTACCTCGTCCACCAGATCCACCACGACTACCAGGAGTGGGACCGGCTCGTCGCCCCGCCCCTCCTCTCCGGCGCACTCTGCGCCTTCTTCCTCGGCCTCTTCTGGGTCCTCTTCGGCACCCCCACCATGTGGCCCTTCTTCGGCGGGTTCACCATCGGCTACCTCGCCTACGACTACGTCCACTTCTACACCCACTTCGCCAGGCCGAAGACCGCCATCGGAAAGGGCCTGCGACGACGGCACCTCCAGCACCACCACGCCTACCCCGACCGCTGGTACGGCGTCTCCTCCCCCCTGTGGGACTACATCTTCCGAACCCACGTCCGCCCCGGCGAAGCCCGGCGCACCGTGCCGAAGGAAGAACAGGGCCTCTGGCCACGACGGGAGATCAATGTCTGAACACGAGCTCGAGCTGGTGACCAACGACGACAAGGGCGCCCTCGAGCTCGACCACGAGCCCCCCCGAGCCGCTCGACAATCCGGCGACTACGGCCACACCGGCGGCGACTTCCTTCCGTCCCGAGGCCTCGTCCCCGCGCTCGGACCCCTCGTCCTGCACGCCAGCCTCCCCCTGCTCGCCGCCGCCGCCATCGCCTTCTTCACCACAAGGCAGCTCGGCACCATCCTCCAGGCCGCCGGACAGCAGGTCTCCCTCCGCGGCTTCACCGCCGACCACGCCACCGCCGCCGCCATCGCCGGATGGGACCCACGGATCGGCCTCTTCTGGCTCATCCTCACCGCCGGACTCCTCGCCACCACCGCCGCCGCCGCCTTCGCCACCGCCACCATGGACCGGCGCGGCGCCATCCCCATCGCCATCGGCACCCTCCTCCTCCTCCTCCCCGCCACCGCACTCCTCGACCCCCCCGCCCTCCTCCTCGACCCACACCCCGCACCCGACCACGCCCCCTCCTCCGCACGACTCTTCGTCAGCCTCCCCGCCGGAACCGCCTGGGCCGCCATCGCCGCCGCCATCGGACTCGGCCTCGCCGCCGCATGGCACCCCCGAGACGTCCTCGCCTGGGGCGCCTTCCTCGCCGCAGGCGCCGCAGCATGGCTCATCGGAGAAGTCCGCGCCGAAGCCTGGCTCGAACACCTCCACAACGTCCTGCGCACCACCACCGGAACCGGCGTCCTGCGCGACCAGGCCTCCCTCGTCCTCCAGGACGCCGTCCAGCACGCCCGCTGGCTCCTCTGGGGACGCTCCGTCGCCGACGTCCTCATCTTCATCACCCCCTGGTGGGCCTACCGCATGGCCCTGCGCTGACCACCGCCAACGCCCGCTCACCCGGGCACAGGCGCACACGCCTGGATGCGCACCCGCTTCACCACGCGCGGACCACGGCCAACGCCCTCTCCCCCCGGGCACAGACGCAAACGTCCGGTTGCCCCCGCGCTGTCGCACGGCGCTGAGCGCCCTCAGCCCGCGCCGTGCCCCGCCGCCCGACGCGCTCCCGCGATCTCCCCGCGCAGCGCCTCCACCATCGCCGGATGACCCGCCACCAGCGTCCGCGCCCCCGGCGACCACGGCTCCCCGCCGTAGGTCACCCCCACGCCCCCCACCGCGCGCACCATCGAAAGGCCCGCCACCACATCCCACGGCTGAAGGCCCGGCTCCCAGAACCCGTCGATCCGGCCCGCCGCCAGCCACGCCAGATCCAGCGCCGCCGCGCCAAAGCGCCGAATCCCCCGACAGCGCATCAGCAGCGCGTCCGCCTCCGCCACGTTGTTGTCCGCGTTCGTCTGCCGATCATACGGAAACCCCGTCGCCAGCAACGACTCCGACAGCGGACGCGAACCCAGCGGCGGCAGCCGACGTCCCCCCAGCGTCACCTCCTCCCCGTCCGTCGAGAACAGCTCCCCCGTCACCGGGTTCAGGATCACCCCCAGCACCGCCCCCGACGGACCCCACAACCCGATGCTCGTCGCCAGATGCGGCACCCGGTGCGCAAAGTTCGTCGTCCCGTCGATCGGATCCACCACCCAGCGCCACACCCCATCCCCCTCCCCGCTGAGCCCCTCCTCCTCCCCCTGCACCACGAACGGCGACTCCGACAGCAGCAGCGCCCGAACCCGCTCCTCCACCGCCCGATCCGTCTCCGTCACCAGGTCGATCCGACCCTTGTGCTCCTCCCCACCCCGCGGACGCGCGAAAGCCTCCACCACCAGCGGCGCAGCCTCCCGCGCCACACGCTCCGCCAGCTCCTGCCACCGCTTCCGCTCCCGTGCATCCATCTCGTCCTCCTCTCGTCCCGCAGGGCACCCCGGCGGCCCCACGCATCCAGCGCTCATCCCATGCCCCCCTCCAGCGCGTCCACCACCGCGTCATGCACCGCCGGACGCAACGAGCGGATCCGGCCGTCCTCCCGCGACGGATGCACACGGTTCGTCAGCAGCACCACCACCAGCCCCCGCGACCGGTCCAGCCACACGCTCGTCCCGGTGAACCCCAGATGGCCCACCGTGTGCGGCGCGCTCATCCGCGTCCCCGCACTCGACACCGGCACGCTCATCGTGTCCCACCCCAGCACGTGCGTCCCCACCCGGTGCCGCAGGTCCCACATGTCCGCCACCGCCAGCTCCCCCGGACCCGCGCGCCCCGCCGCCAGACCCTCCACCAGCCGCGCCACCGCATCCGCCGTCCCGAACAGCCCCGCATGGCCCGCCACCCCGCCGAGCACCTGCGCGTTCTCGTCATGCACCACCCCCTGCAGCGTCGCCCCCCGCCACGAACACCACTCCGTCGCCGCCACCCCGCCCCCCCCGCGCAACGGCCGCTCCCCGTCCCCGAACACTAGGTCCCCCTCCAGCCCCAGCTGCCGAATCACCTCCC
>REDH01000078.1 GCA_007693585.1 Deltaproteobacteria bacterium | reverse complement strand
CTCGTGCTCGTGGCACTGCTGGGTCGGGGTCATGCAGACCCCGGCCTGGCAGGTGGCGCCGGCGCTCAGGTCCGGACAGAAATCCGGCGACAACTCGCATGGCTGTCCGTCACTCCCTTCCTCCAGACACGTCGGACTTGTCGGCACACAAACACTGTCCCGGCATCCGGCCACTCCGAGGCAGTCCTCGGTCTCGTTGCAGAACGCGCCGAGCGGCGCCCCGTCACAGACTCCGTTCCGGTAGTACATGTCCCCGATGCAGCCCTCGCCTTCCGCCTCGTCGTAGTCCGGGTCGCCGTCCGCGCACGCACGGAACAGCCCCCCGGAACACGAGTCGCTGCCGCAGTCGCTGTCGCTGCGGCAGGGTGCCCCGGCGCTGAAGGTCCCGCATCCGCTGTCCGCCAGACCGTCGCCGTTGTCGTCGGCGCCGGTACCGCACTGCTCGCTGACCAGCTCCACGATACGCCCGGTCAGTGTGAACGCCTGTACATCCGTGTCCCCGAAGTAGAAGTACCACTGGCGATTCACCACCTCGCCCTCCTCCTCGTCCTCATCCCAGTCCAGCGTGCCATAGCGGAACACTCCGATCGGGGAGAAGGGATCCAGGGCCCGGAACGTTCCGGGCTCCAGGTCCGGCACAATCCGAGGCGACTCGGACACGTACGAGCGAACACCCTCGATCCGGAACGTCTCGATCAGAATCCAGAGATCCTGGATCGGCGCCCCCGTGTCGTTGCGCACCTGAAACCCGGTGCAGAACCGATTGCCTCCCGACACCTCAGCCCCCCCGGGCCCACCGGAGTGAAGCGTCTGGAAGAAGTCCTCCCGAAGCGACGGCGGATAGTACCCGAACCGGAAACCCGGTCCCTCCTGATCCCACATCTCCTCCCACCAGGCCTCGCAATCGGTCTCCGTCTGACCGCTGAACTCGTCATCCTGCTGAAAGCGGAGCGTTCCCGAGCGACGATTCTCGAACGGTCCCGTGTCCCGGTTCTGCCGCAGATCATCCCTGAACCCCGGCACCGCCTTCTGCCCCGGTTCAAGCATCTCGATCCACGAGTCCCCGCCCAGTGGATCGATGTGTGCGACGAACTCGCCCACCACGCGTACCCCCGCAACTGCACCCACATACGGTTGCGGGGCCCGATCCATCTCGACCACATCCGCCGCCATGGGTGGATCGGCGAGACGGGCGTCCGTGCCCACGGTTCCCTCGCAACCGGACAGGATGACGGCGATCACGCCACCGAAAAGAACGACTGCGCGACGAACGTTCATGATGCTTTCCCGTGGATCAGGGAGGAAACAAATCCCTGTCAGAGTACGACGAGATCACAGGAATCGCAAGGTTCCCGAAATCACGCCACCAGCCGCGATCGAGCGCGGAACGCCTCCTCGTCGTCCCAGACGACCGAAACTCCTTCGCCGCCCGAAACGCCCGAATCCGAATGCCCACAACGCCACGCAGTCGCCAGCAACTCACCCCCCCGCCGGCCCGACCAGCGGCGACTCCCCCCGCCAGCCCGCCCGGCGCACCACCTCGTACAGCCCCACCGAAACACAGTTCCCGAGGTTCAGGCTCCGCACGTCCCCGGTCGTCGGAATCCGGACCTCCCTCCCCGAAAACGCCTCCAGCACCTCCTCCGGAAGCCCCGTCGACTCACGCCCGAAGACCAGCACGCTCCCCGGCTCCAGCGCACCATCCGTGTACAGCGGACCCGCCCGTGTCGTGAACAGCGACACCCGCTCCTCCGGCAGCAACGGCAGCACCGCCGCCACCGACTCGTGCACGCTCAGCCGCACCGCCGGCCAGTAGTCCAGACCCGCACGACGCACATACCGATCCTCCAGCCGGTACCCCAACGGACGAACCAGATGCAACCACGCCCCCACACCCGCACAGAGCCTCGCCACGTTTCCCGTGTTCTGCGGAATCTCCGGCTCCACAAGCACCACATGGGCACGAATGCCCTCCGCAGGCCCCGCCGAGAAATCCGGCTCGATCACATGAATCATCCCTCGCCTCCCTGACCTCGACACCGGGATGCCCCTTCACGAAGGGCACGATCACGGCTATCCCTCCCCCGTCTGCCCCCACCGGGCCACCCTGTCCAGCCCCTCAGCCAAATGCCCCACATGCCTCAGGACCGCGGCCGCCGCGCCTACGAAATCCTCGCCGAACTCCAGATGGCGGACAGGGACTCCCCCGATCGCGCCGAGGACCTCGCCGAACTCGGCACCGAGGCCATCCCGGCCCTCCGCGAGGCCCTCGCGCTGCGCTCCCCCGCCATCCGGCGCGTGGCCGCCGCAGCCATGGCCCGAATCGCCAGCCCCCACGCGCTCCCCTCCCTCCTGCCCCTGCTCGAACAGCCCGACGCCGACCTGGACCCCGTCCGGCCCGTCCTGCTCCGCGGCACCGGCGAGGCAGCAGGAACCCTGCGCCGCGCCCTCGCCCGCGACGAACGCCCCGCGAGCGGAACGCACGGTACGGCAGAACACGCACAAGACGCCTCCGACTTCGCGCCCGCAGCCACCGAGCCGCAGGAGAACGCCGCATCCCCGGACCAAACCGCCGCCCCGACCGCTTCCGAAGCGGCCGAGTCCGGCGCTTCCCCGTCCGACCGAACGGACGCTGCCCATCCCCCCGATCCTGCCCCGGCAACGCCCGCCGCGATCCCGGACGCCGGCTCTGCCTTCGACGAGGAGGCCCCGACGAGCGTCCGCGATGCAACCGACGACCGAGGACCGGCCGGCCTGCGCACTACCCCGCCCGTCGACACCGCGGAGGACCCCTCGCACACGCACCGTGCGGACGGCGGAACGCGAAGCGGGACGCATCCGGACCCTCCGCCCCCACAGGAAGCGGATGCCCCCCCGAAAGGACACGCCGACGGCGCTCCGGGGACCGCAGCGGACGTCGGCGCGGGCACCCACGCAGAGCCGGCGGAAGCGCCGGCGGCGAACAACGACGACGCAGGCACCCCCGCAGAGCCGGCGGAAGCGTCCGAGGCGCACAACGCCCATGCGGGCGCCTCCGCCTCGCCAGGGGGGGTGGCGCCCGCCGGAGGAAGGGCGCTCGAGGAACTCGTGGCCCGGGCGCGCAACGCCCTCTCCCGCCACGCGGATCACCCCTCGCCCTTCGTACGCGCCGCGGTGGCCGACGCCCTCGGCGCGCTGGGCGACGCCGCCTCCGCCGATCTCCTCACCCGCATGAGCGGCGACGGCGACACGTTCGTCTCCGAACGGGCCCGAGGCGCCCTCGCCAGCCTCGCCGGCCCTCGCCCGGACGCCACCACGCGACGCGCCCAGGCCGGAGACAGCCCGGCCTCCTCCATGTCGTCCCGCATCGCCGATGACGAGCCGCCCGCGGACCTGACCGCCATCCTCGCGTCGCTCACCTCCCCCGATCCACAGGCCCGCCGACAGGCCGGGATCGAACTGATCGCCCATCCGGCCGGTCCCGACACCATCCTCCGGTACATGGGGTCCAGCCACACGGCCCTCCGACGGGCGATCCTCGAGCTGCTCTGCGAGCACGAAATCCCGGCCGCACGGGAACGCATCGCCATGCTCCTGGACGCCGCATGGCCGGAGCGCGACGACCTGATCTGGCTGCTCCGGGCCGCCGCCCGCCACCGCATGGTGGACCCCGCATTCCTCGACCGGCAGATCCGCCGCTTCCTCATGCACCACGACGTCTTCCTCCGGGCCGAGCTGGCCGGACTCGTGGCCGCCTCCGTCGGCCCCGCCCTCGATGTCCTGCCGCGGCTGCTGCGTGACCGGGAGTTCCACGTCCGGGAACAGGCCGGGCGCCAGTGGCTGCGCCGAGCCGACCGACACCGCTCCCGGATCGTCCCCGATGTGCTCGACCTCGTCGGCGACATCCTCGACCAGCCCCAACTCTACCGCGAGGACGTCATGCTGCTCGTGCTCCTCCTGGGCGGCCTGCGACGAGCCATCCGGGACGGCGCGTTCGTCGAGGAGCGGGTCGCCCTGCTGACCGCACGCTGCCTCGGGAGCCCCTTCCCGCCCCTGCGCCGACGCGCCGCCGAGCTCCTCGAGACGCTGCTGGAGGGACACACGGTCCCCGATCCCGGACGCTTCCTCCCCCTCGACCAGCTCCTGCTCTCCCGCGAAGACGCCGAGGTACAGCTCGCCCTCCGCCTGCTCGAACGCTCGGGCGAGGACACCCTCCGCCGCAACATGCCCACCCTCGTCCGCTACCTCTACCGAGCCGACGACACCACCCTCGTCCGCCTCGCCCCGGTACTCGCTCGAGCAGGCACCCGCGACGGCGACGAGGCCCTCCGACACATGGCCGGGGCACACCCGTCCGCCGACGTCCGCAGCGCCGCCGAAGGCGCCATGCGCAGACCTGCCCCCGGCTGGCCACCCTCCAGCGGAGGATGGGAGACACGATGAGCAGTCCGCATCCGGTGCAGCCATCCCGCCATCCGGGCGCCCTCCTGGGCGCCCTCCTCGTCCTGGTCGCCGGCCTCTTCTTCCTTCTTCCCCCCGCCGGCAGCGCGGAACCGCTGACGGACCCATCGAGCGTCGCACCGCAGACGGCGGAGGATCGCGCGGAGAGTACCGGGCCACCGCTCGAGTTCTTTCCGGACATCGAGCAGGACGCGGATGCAGGGAACGCGGACGCAGAGACCGCACCGCAGGAGAGCGCGGACGGCGAGAGCGCGGACGGCGAGAGCGCAGGCGGCGAGAGCGCGGGCGAGGAGGAGGACGCGTCCCTCCTCGTGCGGCGGCCAGGCGCCGAGGATCTGGAGGAGGTCCCGATGGTGGGCGCGGAGTTCTTCCGACGAGTGCCGTTCGGATTCGGCCTCGCGACCGCCGAGAGCGTACGCGACGATCTGCAGCGCATGGGCCGCAGACTGATCGACGACACGCTTTCGCTCGCTGCGGACTCCCCCCTCGCCCTCGCGCCACCCATCGCCGCGCTGACGCTCATGGTCCTGCTGCTCGCCATTGCATGGCGCCAGCACCGCCTCCTCGTCCGACGCTCGCGGTCCCTGGCCGAGCGCATGGACCTCGACGCCCTGCGCTGGCCTGCCCTCCGCGCGATCGCGCGAATTCTCGTCCGAACCGCCGGCGCCCTCCTCATCCCCGCCGCGCTCTTCCTGTTCTCGATCATGCCGCTGCAGGGCGTGTTCGGCTACGCACCGTGGACCCTGGGACTGACCGCCGGGCTCCAGATCTTCCTGATCTATCGATTGGCCCTCGTCGGCCTGCACGAGGTCGCGCTCCTCGTCGCCCGACACGCCGACCCCGAGGCGGTCGAACGGCTGGAAGGGGCCATGCTCAGCGCCGTCCGATGGGTGCTGGTGTTCCACCTGGTCGCCGACGTCCTGGACGCTGCCGGTTACCGGGACGACGCGGTCGCGCTGGCGCGCACCCTCACCCTCGGCGCCGCCACCGTGCTCGCCCTGCGCTTCTTCCTCCTGCGCAATGCCGTGCTCGCGCTCCTGCCACGGGACGGTGGACTGCGCTGGCAGCGCTTCCGGTGGCTCGTCGCACGGTGGTTCCCCAGCATCGTCGGGCTTTCCGTGATCCTCCTGCTGCTGTGGACGCTCGGCTTCCATCAGGCTGCCTCCACCATCCTGCTGCGCAGCTACCTGCTCCTCGGACTGCTCGCCGCGGCCGCCCTCGCCCAGCGCTGGTTCACCACGCGGATGGAAGAAGTCCACAGCGACGACAGCCCCTTCGTCACCGCCCTCCTCGCGGAGGTCGACTCGTTCGCACGGGTCTGCATCTACCTCGTCTTCGGCGCCCTGCTCCTCCAGGTGCTCGGGGTACTGCCACCGCTCCTCGCGCTGTTGCAGCGCCCCTTCCTGATGGTCGGCCAGACCCCCATCTCCGTCCATGGGCTCGGCGTCGCCCTGGTCTTCGTGGCCGCCGGCATCCTGCTGGCGCGCGTCCTGCGCGTGAGTCTGGAGCACGTGGTCTACCCGCGCATCGGCATCGACGAAGGGGCAGGCTACGCGCTCTCCACCACCCTGCGGTACCTGGTGCTGCTGCTCGCAAGCCTGCTCGGGCTCGTGTCCCTCGGCTTCGACTTCGCCTCCCTCGCCCTGTTCGCGGGCGCCCTCGGCGTCGGCATCGGCTTCGGGCTGCAGGACATCGCGCGCAACCTCGTCAGCGGACTCATCCTGCTGTTCGGACGCAGCGTGGAGAAAGGAGACATCGTCTCCATCGGCGACGAGTTCTTCGGCCGGGTCACCGCCGTGGGCATGCGCAGCGTGACCCTCCTGACCCCGGACCGCACCGAGGTGGTCATCCCGTCCAGCGAGCTCGTCAACGGCGCCATCACCAACTGGACCCACAGCGAGCGCCTGTTCCGGATGCACATCCCGGTAGGCGTCTCCTACGGGGCCGACCCCGAAGTGGTCCGCGACGCGCTGCTGGAAGCCGCGAGCCGGTTCGAGATGGTGGAGACCACCCCGTCCCCCGATGTCTGGTTGTCCGAATTCGACGACAGCGCCGTGACCATGACCCTCCTCGTCTGGCTGGACGCGTCGCGCCAGCGACGAGACGAGGCCCTCGGCAAGATCCGCTTCGAAATCTGGAAGGTCTTCAAGGAACGCGACATCGAGATCCCCTTCCCGCAACGTGACCTCCACATCCGCTCCACGCCCCCGCACTGGCCGGGACCACCACGGTCCGATGATCACGACGATTCCGCGCGTTGACGCCGCGCCCGTTTCCCCCTATCCCGCCCCGGATGCCCACGCACCGGCGCAGCCCACCCGCTGCACCCCGCCAGGAGGACCACCATGACCCCACGTGCCTTCCCCCGCCAGCCGATGAGCGCGCTCCTCGCGCTCGCGCTGCTGCTGCTCCTGCCGCTCTCCGCCCACGGCAACGAGCTGCGACAGCGGCTCGAGGCCGCCAACGACCGGATCGCCGAGCATGAGCGCAGCGACTACGCCGACGAAGCCTCGAGCGAGTTCTCCCAGGTCCGCATGGAGATCACGGACGCCCAGGGACTCCTCGCCGCCGGCGAGAGCCGACAGGCCCAGTCCGTGATCCTCCGCATCGAGGCCCGCGAACGGCTCATCGCCTCGATCCTCGAACGCGCCACATTCGAGGATCTCGCCGACCAGCGCGAGTCTGCCGCCAACGAGATGCTCCACGATGCCGACACCGCGCAACTCGAGCTCGAGAGCGCCACCCAGCGCAGACAGCAGCTTCAGGACGAGGTCCAGAACATCCTGGAGACCCTCGAAGGAGACGGCCGATGAACCACACCCTGAACCGCACCGTCCTGCCCCTCGGGCTCCTCGCGCTCCTCTTCGCCAGCGCCTGCGGCGGACTGCCGCCCATGCCGGACAACCTCGCGCAGCTCGACTCCCTGCGCAGCTCCGCCACCGGCGCCCTCCTGCGCGTCGACCCCGCCGAGGAAGAAAACCTCAACGTGCGCGAACTCCTCGACCTCTCCGTCGAGAACCTCCAGCGCTCCGACGTCTTCTACGAGCGCGCCATGGACGAGTACCAGCGCAAGCGCATGCCCGAGGCCGAGCTCGCCGCCCGGGTCGGGCTGATGTACTTCCGTGCCGCCGAGAACTACGCCCGGGCCGCCGACGCGCGCGCTCGGCTCTCCAGCGCCAGCGCACAGTTCCAGACCCAGATCCAGCGCCGCAACGACTTCAATGCGCGACTGAGCTCCGAACGCGAGCTCATCACCCTGCTCGCCGCTGTCCAGGCCCTCTTCCAGCGCAACGAGGAGCTCCGCCGCGAGCTCGCCACCCTCGAGGAAGCCAGCCGCAGCGAGACCCGGGCCGTCTACGCCATCCAGGAAGCCCGCATCGAACAGCGCACCGCCGAGGGGCTGAAGGCCGAAGAGTACGCCACCGACCTGCTCCGCGAAGCACGACAGCTCCTCACCCGGGCCCAGACGCGCTTCGATGACGGCAACCTCGACGAGGCACACGAGATCGCCGTCCAGGCCCTGGACGCCTTCCGCCGCGCCTCCGAGCGCGCCCGGCCCCGCTTCATGAGCGAGCAGGACCGCCTCATGCGCGACACCCGCGTCCGCGCTCTCTTCGAACAGGCGCAGCAGATCTTCTTCGAAGGGGCCCGAATCGACGCCCGCGGCCTCGTGATCACGCTCCCCGACCTCTTCGAGAGCCGTAGCGCCGAGATCCGCAGCAACCGGACCTACCTCCTCGATCAGGTCCTCGTGCTCATGCGCGAGTACGACAACCTCTCCATCCTCATCGAGGGCCACACCGATGACCGCTCCCGGGTCGAGGCCGCCATGGCCGTCAGCCAGACCCGCGCGGACAACGTGCAGAACTACTTCCTGCAGCGCGGCATCACCCAGTCCCGCCTGAACACCGCCGGCTTCGGCCGCGAAAGCCCCGCGTTCGACAACCGCAGCGCCGAAGGGCGACGCAACAACAACCGCGCCGAGATCATCTTCCTGTTCGAGTAGGCCCCCGCAGCCCGCTCCCGACCGCGGTTCGCACCAGCGCACGGCTCTTCCGGAGCGGAAGACATGCCGGGCAGGAAGTAGGTATCCACACCGCAGAACTCGGTGGGCCTCCCGGCTCCTTCCGGAGCGGAAGACATGCCGGGCAGGAAGGCACGGTGGTTCGCACGGGCGCACGGGCCCCTCTCCCGCGCACCGTCACTCGATGCGGATCCGACAGCGCCGATCCCCACGCCCGGAAGCGTTCGCGCTGACAACCCGTCAGCCCAGCTCCGAAAGCCGCTCCTGGAACAGCAGCGCCATGGCTTCCCGCGCCGTGGCCTCCACGTAGCCGAACCGACTGCACAGGCACTCCAGCATCCGGTCGGCCTGTTCGCGCTGGCCACGATCGAGCGCCTCCGCCGCCCGCTCGTCCTGCCGATCGGTGATCGCGAGCAAGGCCTCCACCTGGCGCTTCACCTCCAGCGCCTTCCTCGCGTAGTAGTCCTCGCGCAACCGATCCACGAACGCCGGGAAGATCCGGGCCAGTTCGACCTCGTCGTCCGGGTGATCGATCCGGAACGCCGCCACCCGATGGATCAGGCCGCTGCGGAAGGAGCGGGCCTCCTCCTCCCGGCCGAGCGCCTGCTCCACCTCCTCGAGCATGCGCTCGTCGGCCGGGACGCTCGCCCGGCTCCCCGGCTCGTCGATCTTCTCGCCGCTCAGCCAGTGCTTCGCATGCTGGACGTATCGCTGGAACACCCGCAGATACTCGTCCTCGTCGACCAGACCCGTCGCCTCCCGCGCCTCGCGCATGACGCGGTCCAGATAGTGCTCCCGCACCTGGTCGATGAACGCCGCCGGCTGGTGGTAGGACCCGTCCGGCTCGATCCGCAGCCACTCGTACACCGAGACGTCCCGGATGAAGTGACGCAGGGCCTCCAGCAGGCGCACCGGCGACAGGGTCTCGCCCTCCCCGTGGGCCGTGGAGAGCAGGAGCTGCTTCATCTCGCGGGGGCTGGCCCCGTACCGTCCCTCATAGTGCGGCCCCTCGGCACCCTTCTGCGCCAGGTCGGGGATCGCGGCCCGCAGCTTGTTCTGCTGCTCCCCGTTCAACCCCGCGGGCAGGTCGGCGTCCGCGTAGAGCAGCGCCTTGCGCAGGGGCTGAAGATCCGCCACCACCCCCCGGATGGCGTCGTCGAGGCCGTCCGCCGCCGGACGACGCAGGCGCGTGAGCACGGCCCACAGGGCGAGCACATGCGTGGTGTGCGGCGCCACCGGCTTGTCCAGCGCCAGCGCCTCGAGCAGGTCGTCGTAGATCTGCTCCTCCGCCCGGTAGTCCAGCAGGTACGGCATGCGCACGAGCTCGATCCGTCCCTTGTAGGAGGACCAGTCCGGCTGCTGCTTGAACGCCTCGAGGTAGGTCTCGTTCGCCGTGGCCATGAGCACCGCGTCGAGCTGGAGAATCCCCGTATCGAGGGACACCGTCCCCTTCTCGCTGGTGGACAGCAGATACTTGTTCGCGTCCATGGGACGCTTCAGCATGTCGTTGTACTCGATGATGCCGCGGTTCCCTTCGGCGAGCGGACCGAAGACCTCGAAGAGCGTCTGGTTCTGCAGCGCGCTCGGCAGCGCGGCGAGACTGCGATCCGCGGTGAGCTGCCGCACGGCCGCATCCACGCGAAGCTGCGGCTCCACCGTCACCGCCGCCTCGCGGTAACGACGGCTGATGAAGAACCGCTCCACCTGGACATGGCGCAGCACCGCACGGAGATCTCCCCGGCACGACGAGAGCAGCGCCTCGAAGACCTGACGCGACCGATGACCGAGCTGACCGTGACGGATGGTGTCCGAGAGCACGAACCCGGTCTCGCCCGCCGCCGCCAGCCGCTCCTCCAGAAAGGCCACGCGCTGCTCCGTCGGCAGCAGGAAGAGCGGATTGTCATTGTACTCCCCCGCAAGCCGCGCATCGATCCGCCCCTCCTCCAGGTACGCGAACGAGTCGAGCCGCTCCTCGGACTCCGCCCCGCGCTTCTCGAAGCCGATGCGTCCCCCCTCGGTCGCCGAAGACGGGAAGATCCAGTTGAACCGGTAGATCGCCCCCTCGTCCGCGTGCGAGAACGCCTCGAGCGCCCGCATCATGCAGGACACAAGCGAACTCTTCGCCGAGCCGTTCGGACCGTGAAGCAGCAGAAGCCGGTTGATCCGCCCCTCGCGCTCGAAGTTCCGAAGGTGCCGGATCACCTCCGCCTGGATGGCCTCGTTGCCCACCACCTTGTCCCGCCCCCCGTCGAAGGGCGCGTCGAAACAGGACCAGCGACGGACGTCCTGCCCCCCGCGCTCGAGGGTGCTGGTGCCGAAGTGGTCGAGCGCGTCCAGCACGTACTGCGCCGCGCTCCGGCTGAAGCGGCGCGGGTGCTCGGCCACCTGCTCCAGAAAGTCGGGAAAGGACAGGATCCGCCGATGCGTCTCGAACGACTCCTGCATCGAGGTGGCCAGCGCCTCGATCGCCCGTGCGGCCGGTGTGCTCTCGTTGCTCTCGCTCATGCGTCCGTGCTCCTCGCTGGCGTGTGTCGAAATCAAGGGGGCCCTGCCGCCGTGCCGGCACGCCCCGACTGTCGCTCACTCCCCGCTCGCCACCTCCCAGCGGATGCGCTCGCGCGGCGTGAGGCAGATGTCGTCCGTGCACACGCTCAACCGAAGGTTGCCTTCCACCAGCCCCGTCGACGTCCCCGCCGGAAACTCGAACACCGCCCGCGCCTCGTCGAGCCGCGAGGCATCGCCAGACGCGAGCTGCATGTCCTTCACGGGAACCATCAGCGCCCACGGAAACTCCAGGTTCACCCGATAGGGCGCCAGGGGCTCGACCTCCACCCGCAGCACCGGCCCGTCCGGCGAGTCCACCGTGGACGAGTGCAGCCGATAGGCCGCCTGATCCCCGGCCACCTCGTCGAGAGACAACTCCCCGCGGTCGCAACCGGACACCGACAGAAGACCGAGCAGGAGCAGGAGCAGACCGGAGAGCCGAAGCGATGAGGACAGCATGTGCATCCGGGAGTCGAGGAGAGACAAAGTCTGCGCGCGGTCGGACCCGCCACGAACGGAGGCCACGAAAGCCCCGGAGCCCGCCCGGGGGAGGCGAGCCACCGGGAGCCGCCCGCACCGGAGCGAACACGGCCCCCCGCCGCCTCGATTCCATGCATCATCACCCTGCCCTCCCCAGACAAGGCCATGGCCCCTCGCGCTTGTCCCTGCGCTGGCGCACGCGTAGGTTGAGCGGTGGCACCAGCGCCACCGAACGCACCTCCGTCCCTCCCCGGCACGAATGCCCTCCCGCACCGTCGCACATTACGAGATCATCGACGAGCTCGGACAGGGCGGGATGGCCGTGGTCTACCGCGCCCGCGATGGACGCCTCCGGCGCGATGTCGCGCTGAAGATTCTCCACGAGCACATCGCCAGCCGAGAGGAGAACCGCGTGCGCTTCGAACGCGAAGCCACCGCCGCCGCGCGCCTGCAGCACCCCAACATCGTCCAGGTCTACGCATGCGCCGAGCCGAGCGCGGAGGTGGGATGGCTCGCCACCGAACTCGTCGACGGCTTCACCCTGCGCACCTTCGTCGAGGACACCGGCTTCCGGCACCCGGTCGCCGCCGTCCTCGTGGGTGTGGTCCTCGCCGACGCCCTCGCCCACGCCCATGAACGCGGCGTCATCCATCGGGACATCAAGCCCGAGAACATCATGATCAGCCGGGAGGGAACGCCCAAACTCATGGACTTCGGGCTGGCCCGCGTGCTGGACGACCAGCGCCTCACCATGACCGGCTCCCTCCTCGGCTCCCCCGCCCACATGAGCCCCGAAATGATCGAGGGCGAGGAGCTCCGGCCCACCAGCGACATCTTCGCCCTCGGCACCGTCCTCTACTTCATGGCCACCGGCCGCCTCCCCTTCGAGGGGAACAACCCCGCCGTCGTCCTCAACGCCATCCTCCGCGGCGACTTCCCCCCCGCGAGCGCCCACAATCCCCGCGTCGACGCCCCCCTCGACGACCTCATCAACACCTGTCTCGCTCGCCGCGTCGAAGACCGCTTCGCCTCCGCACAGGACCTCCGCGAGGCCCTCGACCAGTACCTGCGCACCCTCGGTATCACCGACCACCGCCGCGAACTCGCCGCCTTCTTCCGGCACCCGGATGCCTGGCTCGACGACCTCCTGCCCCGCCTCGTCGACCGACTCCTCGACCTCGGCCGCGCCGCCCGCGACGAACGACGCACCGGCGCCCTCCTCCGCATCTGCGACCGGATCCTCACCCTCGACCCCCACCAGCCCGACGCCCTCGGCTGGGTCGCCGGCGTCGAGGCCGGACGACGACGACGACGCGTCGGGCTCCTCCTCGCCGGCATCGCAGCCACATCCGCCCTCGTCGTCGCCCTCGTCCTCCTCCCGTCGACACCGACCGCGGACGACCCCTCCCCCGACCCCGCCCTCCCCGCTCAGGCCCAGCCCACGCAGCCCGATCCCGAAGAACTCGAACGCCACGCCGCAGCCATCCGTCAGGCCTTCACTCGCATCGACCGCCCACACCAGCTCGCCCTCCGGGCCACCGTCCGCCAGAACGCCAGCCGCTCCGTCACCGAAGCCGTCCGCGCCGCACACCACGCCTCCCTCGACCCCATCCGCGCCTCCCTCGCCGACCTCCGCACCCAGCCCAGACCCACCAGCCCACGCCCCCGAACAACGCCCGCAGAAGCCGCGGCACCCACCGAAACCGCAGAAACCGACCTCACCGAGGAACCCACCCTCCCCCCGGAACCCGAACCGGAACCCGGCATCGTCCAGCTCCGCATCTGGCCCCTCACCGCCGTCATCCTCGTCAACGGCACCTCCGTCGGCACCGCCCAGGAACTCGACGGCCCCCTCCGCCTCCCCCCCGGAAGGCACCACATCGTCGCCCGCCTCCCCGAACTCGGCACCCAGGCCGAGCAGACCGTCACCGTCGAGTCCGGCCGCCGCATCGACGTCCCCCTCGTCGTTCCCTGGCGACCCGCGCGAATCACCGTCGACGCGAGCATCGCCAGCACCGTGTTCCTCGATGGGCGGCGCGCCGGCCGCAGCCGCGAACCCATCGACGTCACCATCGACGGGCGCCAGCCCCAGCGAACCATCCACCTCCAGGTCATCCCCGACGACACCTTCGGGCAACCCTGGGAGACCCGCCTTACCGTGCGCACAGGCGAGGACCGCCGCATCGACGCCCCGTTCTGACCCACCCGGCCCCCTCGGACCAAGCGCACCGCCCGGCCCCCGCAACGGCCATCCTTGAGCCGCGGCTCCCCCGTGGTATAACCCGCGGGCCATGCGCCTCGACCCCACACCGAGCGGCTTCGCCACCTCTCTCGCCGCCGCACTCCTCGCGACGCTCCTCGTGGCGTCCGCGGACGCCACCGCCCCCCCGCACCCCCCTGGCACGACTCCACCGACCGGCCCCTCCTCACCAGAGGAAGCGTCGAGGGCGGGCGACGGTGCCTCCCCCGACGACCCGCAACGGAGCGTGGCCTCGGGACGGAGCGAGCACGACGCCGAACCGCAGCGAGGGGTGGAGGCGGACGGGAGCGAGGCCTCGCCGCGACGCGACGCGGTGAGGCGTGAAGAGGGAGCGCCCGGCAGCGCGGAGCCGACGCCGGGCGCGGAGCAGGGCGCGGGGCTGTCCTCCGATGCCGTGGGGGGGGAGCGGCCGTCGACCGAAGCCGATGTGGAGGCGGCGGTGCGGTTCGCGCAGGATGCGTTCGTGTACGGGGACTACCGGGCGGTTCGCGAACGGGTGGATCCCCTGTTGCGGCCGGAGCCCATGCCCCTGTCGGATGTGCTCCTCGTGGAGCTGTGGACGCTGGACGGGGTGAGCGCGTTCTTTCTCGGGGAGCGGGGAGACGCGGATGTGGCCTTCCTCGAAGTGCTGCGGCTGGATCCGCGGGCGCGACTGGATCCGTTGCTGTACCCTGCGCCGGTGGTCTCGCGCTTCGAGCGGGTGCGGGAGGACAACGCGGAGGAGCTCGCGGAGCGGCTCGGGGATCAGCCCGAGGAGGCGATCATCTACATCGAGAGCCGGGTGCGGGAGCAGCCGCTTCTCGTGTCCATGATGCCCTTCGGGTACGGATTCTTCAGCATGGACCGGGACGTGCTCGGAGTGACGTATCTCATCGCCCAGTCGGCCCTCGGGGTGGCGAGCGCGTCGCTGTTCATCCTCAACGAGACGTCGCGGGACGATCGCGGCTTCTTCCCGGATGTCGACCGCGCCGAGCGGCGTCAGCGCGCCCAGGTCGGCACGGGGATCGCGTTCTTCTCGGTGATGGCGCTCAACGTCCTCCACGGTGCCCTGCTGCACCCCCGCGAGGGTCTCGTCGACTATCGCACGCTCACCGCCCCGCCGGATCCGGCCGCCAGTCCGGACCGGCGCTCCAGCCGTCGGCAGGGTGACCGGCCCCGCCGCAGCTCTCCCTGATCCGCCCCAGCCCCTCGCGCACCATGCCCAGCCTTCTCCTCCAGCCCCCGGGCGCCTCCGCCCCGCGCACCGTGAACCTCACGCGGCGCATCACCAGCATCGGCAGCGGTGCGGACAACGACGTCGTCGTGCGAGACGCGGCCATGGAGGAGACCCACGCGATGGTCCAGTTCGACGGGCGCGCCTTCTCGATCCAGGCGGTGCAGCAGGCGCGTCTCATCGTGAACGGGCGAAAGCGCGCGCGTCACGAACTCGACCACGGCGACGAGCTGCTGCTCGGGGACACGCTGGTCCACTTCCGGCTGTACGATGTGAGCGCGACGCAGGAGAACGCCAGCACGGCGGACCTCGTGCATGCCTATCGCGAGATCGTCGGCTTCTCGGACCGGCTGATGCAGTCGGAGAACGCGCAGAGCCTGCTGGAGGCGCTGCTGGACGCCGTGGTCGACCTCACGAGGGCCGAGAAGGGGTTCCTCGTCCTCCTCGACGAGGAGGGCCAGCCGAGCGTGCGGGTGGGACGGAACGTGGACCGGGAGAACATCGCGGATGCGGTGCGCCAGTTGTCCGACAGCATCGTGTCCACGGTGCTGCGGACCCGGGAGCCCCTGATCGTCTCCGACGCGCTCAAGGACGACGCCTTCGCGCAGAGCCTCTCGGTGGTGAACCTCCGGCTGTGCAGCGTGATGTGCGTTCCGCTGCAGGCGCGCGGCGAGCTTCTCGGCCTGATCTACGTGGGGAACAACAACGTGGTGAACCTGTTCACGACGACCCACCTCGAGACCCTGCGGGTGTTCTCCGCCCAGGCGGCGCTGCTGATCCGCAACGCGGTGCTGCTCGACGAGCTTCGCCTCGACAACGCGGAGCTGCGCGAGGCCCTCGAGGCGATGCGCTTCGGCTCGCTGATCGGGGCCTGCGACGCCATGCGGCAGGTCTACCGTCGGGTCGAGCGGGTGGCGGGGACCGACGTGAACGTGCTGGTCCTCGGCGAGACCGGGACGGGCAAGGAGCTCATCGCCCGCGAGCTGCATCGCCGCAGCAACCGCAGCGACGGTCCGTTCGTGACGATCAACTGCGGCGCCATCCCGGAGAATCTGCTGGAATCCGAGCTCTTCGGCCACGTGAAGGGGGCCTTCACCGGGGCCACGGCGAGCAAGCCCGGCCGATTCCAGGCCGCGGACGGCGGCACCCTTTTCCTGGACGAGATCGGCGAGATGCCATTGAACCTGCAGGTGAAGATCCTGCGGGCCATCCAGGAGCGCGTGGTGACCCGTGTGGGGGACAACCGGCCGGAGACGGTGGACATCCGCGTCATCGCGGCCACCCACCGGGAGCTCGAGACGATGATCGCCGAGGGGACGTTCCGCGAGGATCTCTACTACCGCCTCAACGTGGTCAGCTTGTCGCTCCCGCCGCTTCGCGAGCGGGGAGACGACATCGTACTGATCGCACAGTACTTTCTCGATCGGTTCGTGAAGGAGTACGGCACCGGTCGCCGCAGCTTCAACCGCAAGGCGCTCGTCGCGCTGCGCCGCCATCCCTGGCCGGGCAACATCCGCCAGCTCGAGAACCACATCCGCAAGGCCGTGATCCTCGGCGAACGGCCCACCCTCGGCCCCGAGGAGCTCGACCTGCGCGAGGACCAGCTCCCGTCCATCCTGCCGCTCGCCGAGGCCCGGGAGAACTGGCAGCGCGACTACATCCTCGAGGTGCTCGCGCTCAACGAGGGCAACCGCACCCGCACGGCGCGGGACCTCGGCGTCGATCCCCGCACCATCTTCCGGTTCCTCGAAAAGGAAGGCGATCGGACCGACGAGGACGACGAGGACGACGACGAGAACGAGGACAATGCATGACAGCAATGTCCTGACTTCTCCCCTCCCCGCCCCCACCCCGGACACCGGACCCCGTTGAAGGACGCGCACCGCAGACCGCTGGCAGGCATCTTGCATCGCATTTGCGCGATGCCGGCGGCGCCCTGTGTCCGTCCTCGCGTCGCCGTCTCCCTGCCCAGCCGTTCGCCCCGCGACCATGCCCCCGCGACCGCACGACCATCCCGACCCTGCCCCCGAGCGTGGACCGTCCTGCTGCTCGGCGTGCTCGCCTCCGGCTGCCCCTACGGCCCTCCGATCGTCGGCGCACCGCCCGATCCGGAGTCCGCGCCGTTCCATCTGCCGGAGGACGTCTCCCCGCCCAACACGCACCCTGTCGCCATCGATCTCACCCAGCCGGGGGAGGCCGTCTTCGACCTGCGCAACGTCTACGACCCCACCGGCGCCGTCCTTCGCTACCGCTGGAGCTTCTCGCTGGCCGGCGAGACGCGGACATGGGAGCTCGGCGGCGGACAGCTCCAGCCCCGGCTCGAGCAGCCCTTCCCCGACCTCGTCGTCTACGACGTCCCGGAGGAGCGGCTGCTGCGATGCGCCTTCCCCCTCGAGCCGCAATACAGCCCGCTTGTCGTGCGCCTCGAGATCCTCAAGGATCTGCCGCCGGGACTCGAACTCCTCCCGGGCCTGCAGTCGTTCACGACAACGGTCTCCTGGAGCCTTGTCCTCGAAGGGGAGTGCGATGACCCCTGAGGCGACCCGGACCATTCGTCGCCCCATCCGCGGATCCCGGCTCGCCGGCCTTCTGCTGAGCGCCCTGTTCGTCGTCGTCGGCTGTGCCGAGCCCGACACCGCCTCGGTGGATCTGCCCGACCTGCTCTGCTCCACATCGGCGGACTGCCCGGAAGGTTACTCGTGCCAATCCGGCCTGTGCGCGCAGGGCTTCGACACGCCCCTGCGGATCGTCCTGCACCTGCGCCCGCCGCAGAGCGCGAGCGGCCTCGCCCCGCAGCTCGCCGAGCTCGACGTCCGGCTCGGCACCCCGGTCCCCGACCTGGTGGTCACCCCGCCCGTGCGCTACTTCGGCACGGTTGTCTACGACGCGGTGAACCCGGACGAGCGGGTCGCAGCGCGCAACGCCGAGATCCGGTTCGTCCCCGTCGGCCCCTGGGCCCACCTCTTCGATCCGGTGACCGCGATCAGCGAGGAGACCGCAGCCCGGGCCGGGTACTGGGATGTCGCTCTGAGTCCAGGCACCTACGACGTCACCATCCGCCCGGCGATGCCCAATACGCCGCCTACCCGGTTCAGCAACGTTCTGATCACCGACAGCACCGAGCGGACCTTCGTGATCCCGCCAGCGGAGCGGGCGCGCCCCCTGCGGGGCCGGCTGGTGAGGCGTGACGACGCGAGCGGGGCCGACGTCCCCGCCGCGGGCGTGCGGGTGCAGGCCTTCAGCCTCGATCGAACCCACCTCTCGACCTCCGGCGTGACCGATGCCAGCGGCGAGTTCCTGGTGCACGCGCCCCTCGAGGCCTCCCGCTACCGGCTCAGCGTGCGCCCGACCCAGGACAGCGCCGCGCCCGTGCCGAACATCACCTTCGAACCCGTGCACCTCACCGAACAGACGCGCGACGATGTCTTCACGTTCGACATGGGACGACAGGGTGCGCCGGTGGAGCTGTCCGTCCACGTCCGCGCGCCCGATGGCTCACCGGTCCCCGGCGCCAACCTCAGCGCGCGCAGCGGCGCACTGCCCACCCTGCCCGACACGTCGTCGGAGGACAGCCTGCCACCACAGACCGCGGACCCACGACGCGTCCGGCCGGAGGCACTCTCCTACGCTGCCTCGGCCCGAACAGATGACGCCGGGCGCGCCGTCCTGACGCTCTTCCCGCAGCGCTACACCCTGAGTGTGATCCCCCAGGACCCGGCCCTCGCCATCCAGTCCGTGCGCGACGTCGAGATCGCCCCCGCAGTGCGCGAGACCTCCCTCGACATCGAGCTCGGAGAGCGGGTCGAGGTGCAGGGCGTCGTGCTCGCACCCAACGGGGTCGATCCCGTGGTCGACGCCCGCGTCACCTTCCAGCCGCTGCGCGACGAAGAGACCTTTGCCGAGCTCGGCGTGACGCCGCAACTCCTCGGCGCGTACGCCCAGACCGGCGAGGACGGCCGCTTCGTGCTTCGCGCCCTGCCCGGAACACAGCGGGTGGAGATCACCCCGCCCGCACAGCGCGGGCTCGCGCGGGCGATCTTCCCCGTTCGCGTGGAGGTTGACGGGGAGCCGCCGGAAGACCACGTCTTCGTCCTGCCCGAGAGTGGCGTCGTCAGCGGGCGAACCCTGCGCCCGGACGGCTCGCCGCTCGTCGGCGCCGAAGTCAACGCCTGGATCCTCGACGGGAACACGGCGCGCACGGTCGCCACCTCGATCACCGGAGCCGAAGGCGTGTACAGATTGCTGCTGCCGGCCCTCGAGCCGACCGACGACGCCTCCGCTCCGCGCGACCTGCCATGATGACCGAGAAGACGGACCTCTCCCCCCGCCTGCAGGCACGCGCCAACCGTCTCCGGCGTGCCGGACTCTTCGTCATCGTGGCGCTGATCGCCTGGACGATCGGTGCGACCGTCTTCGGCGTCGTCACCGGCCTGCGCGACGGGAACGTGCAGGAGCCCCCTCCCCTGTCTCCCTTCTCCGCCACCGTGGAGCCATGAGCCGGGACCAGACGCGGTCGAGTGGCGCAGGCCAACCCGCGCCTCGAAGCGAGGACGCGCTCGCGGTCGTGCGACAGGAGACCACCGAGGCGCGCAACCTCTCGATCCGGACCGAACATGCCGTGCGGTCCCTCGGCGGCGAAATCCGCCAGCTCCAGCGCAGCGTCGACGGGCTGGAGCGCCGGAGCTTCTTCAACTCCGCCGTCGCCTACTTCCTCTTCGCCGCGCTGACATTCATCGGCCTGCTCCTCTTCTTCCGGGCCAGCGTGGAGCGCAACGCCCTCGACCAGGCGCTCGCCGCAGAGCGCATCACGACGCTGGAGGCCCGAATCGCGGAACTGGAGACCGACCTGCAGGCCCGGCGGGAGTCCGAGCGCGAGGCCTGGCAGTTTCACGAGCTTATCGTCGCCGAGCGATACGAGGAGGCCGTCGAGCGGTTCGGGCAGGTGCAGGGGCGCCTGCAGGACCGGACCACCGTGGAGCTCTTCCGACGAGAGCTGGAGCGATACCGCCATCGGTTGGCGGAAGATGCGTGGCTGGCCGGCCGACGATACGCCGGCTCCGGCGAGTGGGCCGAGGCGCGTGACGCCCTCCTGCGATCGCACGGCTTCGCGGCCGTGGTCCCGTACGCGACGGAACGCGCGTGGTGGCTGGCGGAGTCGCTGCACGCGCTGCGCGACTATCGCGCGGCAGCCTCCTGGTACGAGGAGGCACTGAGTCCCGAGACGCTGGGGCGCCGCGATGCCGCGGTGGGGTGGTTCCGCATGGCGGAGTCCCTGGAGCGTTCCGGACAGCGCGAGGCGGCGGTGGCCGCCTACGAGACGTTCCTCGGACGGTTCAGCACCCACGGTTGGCGTGCCACGGCACAGCAGCGCCTGTCCGGGCTGCAGGCGCGGATCGAGGCCGAGCGTCGCGACGAGGACTGACCGGGGGGGGCCGACCCGCGGTGGAGCGGGCGGTCACGGGGGGTGCGCGACGCCCCGGTGCCTCGGGAGGTGCGCGGGGGGCGACGCGAGCAGAGTCGTCCGGGACCGGGCGCGTCGAGGATCTCCGAGCGCCACGGACGGTCGTGTGTGATCCCCCGGGGAATCATTGAGCGCGGTCAGGGACCGTCCATGTCGACGCCCTCCGAGCGCCTCGGACGGTCGCGTGTGGTCCCCCGCGAGGTCCCGGTGCGCGCCGTCATGGACGGGGGCACTGGCATGGACCTTGCTGCCCGGGGGCCTGGCGCCTTCAGGTGTGGTCGGCGGCGACGTCCTCGACGAGCTCGGAGACACCGGGGTAGGACTGCATCCGGTTGCGCGCCATCTTCCAGCAGTGCTCGACGAGCCAGGACACGGAGCGGTCCTGGCGGTCGGCCTCGGCCTTCATCTCCTCGTGGATGCCATCAGGCACGTAGACGGTCAGCTTCTGCTTGGCGGGCATGGAACACCTCGGACGGGGGGTCAGGGGGCACTGGAGACATCCGGGACGGGTGCCTCCCCGTGATCCCGGATCTATCGGGGGAGGGCGTCGCGATCAAAAAATCGCCGTGCGGCGAGGTGGTGCACCTCACCGCACGGCGGGTACAGTGTCGCAACCGATGCCCAGTCGGGAGCAGGACGTCCGCTCTGGCGTTGCGGGTCACGAGGCGATGGGCCGGTTCTCCGGCCTGTTGGAGCCCCTGCCCGACGAAGTCGCTGGCGAACGCCCGGATGCCGTTCCGTTGGCGTGTGGTCTGGGGCTGCCCGGCAGTGGCCCCGTGGATGTCGAAGGTGGAACACCGCACGGTACCGGTGTGGTGCGGCGCCCTGCCGGAGCGCGCGCCGGATGTCGTCGCGGGTGGAGAGCGGGATGCGAAGCGCGCGCTAGAAGTCGTCGCTGATGGAGACCGGGTAGCGGAGCCGGAACTGGACGTCATCGGCGGGCTGGTTGCCCTGGGTGAAGTTGAAGCCGGCGCCGTAGGGGCATCGGAGGGCGCGGAAGTCGACGTAGAACTCGGCGTCTTCTGCGGGGATGTAGCCTCCGGTGGTCTCGCGGTTGCTGTCGAAGTTGGCGCAGTACTCTCCTGCGGTGATCGAGCCGCGTGCGCGGCGGGGTTCGTCCTCGAGCAGCTCGACCTGGATGCGGAAGTCGGTGCACAGGTTCTGGGCGGGGCATCCACCGAACTGCGGGTTGGTGGAGAGGATGCACTGAGCGCCGGCGGAGCAGTCGGCGTTGGTCTCGCAGCCCCGAGGCCGGGAGGGGAGGCAGTTGAGTTCGAGGACGCTGGTGATCTGCCGCGCCAGGGCGCGGAGCACGGGGCTGTAGTCCGCGGCGCAGATCGGCCGCCAGGGCTGCTCGCTGGGCGGGGGGATGAAGCCGATCGGGTCGTTCTCCCAGATGTCGACGCCCTCGGGAGCGGCGGGGGTCTCTTCGCCTTCGCTGGCGCTCCCGGACTCCTCTGGTTCGGCACCGGGGGGGCGGTAACTGGGGACGAAGCGGCGCATGAGGTCCCAGTAGCGGTAGGAGGAGTTGGCGGTGACGACGAGGCCGCACTCGCTGTTCTGGCAGACGTACTGGAGGATGCCGCCGCTGACGCCGCAGTCGGCGGCGACACTGCAGGAGTCGGGGAGGCCTGGGAGGCCGGTGAACACGCCGCTGCAGGTGGTGGCGGCGTTCTCGCTGACGGGGCCGATCAGGGTGGGCTTGTAGACGCCACCCACGATGGGGGGGCCGATGAGGCCGAGCACGAGCACACGGTCGCGGGCGGCCTGAACGCTGGCGGGGTCCTCGAAGTTGGCGCCCTTGGCCTCGAGGAGGGTGCGTTCGATCTCGCCGACGTCGGTGAGGTCGAAGTAGTTGGTTCGCTGGTAGCAGGCGTTGCTCGTGATGCGGAGCTGTTCCTGGGAGCAGTCGTCCTCGTCGCTGAGGAAGATGACGACGAGGAGGGCGTCGTCGCGCAGGAAGCCGACGGGGTCGTTGCCCTGGAACTCCTCGATGATGCGACGCTGGACGACCTGGAGCCCCATCTCGGTGGCGGCGTTGGGCTCCTCGCCGACGGCGGAGAGGCACTCGAAGTCGCTCTGGAGGGCGTCGATGTCCACGATGCCGCGGTTGTCGCGGTAGTCGACCGCGCGGAGCACGGGTCCGCGGGGCTCCTCGCAGCGCTCGCGGAAGCCGTCGGGTCGGAAGCGGGAGTCGAGCTCGCGGGGGTCGGGTCGGTCGCGGAAGCCGGTATCGTCGCGCCAGACGGTGGTGACGGCGAAGTTGAAGTCGACGTTGAGCTCGGCGAGTGCGGAGGCCAGCGCGGGCAGGTCGCGCGCCAGGCGGAGCTGGAACGGGCGCATGGAGTTGGAGTTGTCGACGACCCAGATGACGTCCACGGCGTTGCGGACCGGGGTCGCGATGATCGCGGACTCCTCGGCTGCGATGGCGTCGTCCACGGTGCGGACGGGCATATCCGAGCAGGCGGCCAGGACGAGGCTGGCGAGGAGGGCGACGATGAGCAGGCGGTTCATGGCAATGGCTCTTGTGCGTCGGGATCGTTCCGCGATCGCGCGGACCCTGGACGGGGGATGCGGCCTCGAAGCCGGCGGTTGCGGGCGCGCACGCTTCCCGCCCGTGCGTCACGTTACTCGCCTTCGCGGCCGACGGCAACCGGTTCGGTCCCGCGCGGTCGTCGGGCGACTCAGCGCATGAAGGAGACGAGTGTGGCCAGGGCGATGCCGAAGCACACGACGGCGCCCATGGCGAACACGAGGGCGAGGATGGCCCTGCGGCTGTCGACCAGCTCCTCGGCGGGCGCTCCGCAAGCATCGGGGTCATCGGCGGCGGCGTCGATGTCGTCGATGACCGCCATGAGCGCACGGCGGCGGCGGCGGAGGGCCGGGATGGCGAAGGCGGCCATGCCGAGCGTGATGAGGCCGCCGTCGGCGAGCAGCAGGAGAACGAGGCGTCGGGTGTGTCGTTCGCGCCAGGCCTGCATGCGTTGTCCGTGCGCGTCCTGGTCGTCGGCGAGCAGGGGCCATCGGAGGGAGGGCGGTTCGGGGACGGCGAGCAGCCACTGCGCGAAGCGCTCGGCCTCGTCGGGGCGGGCGCGGGTGAGGGTGGCGGCGCTTGCGTCGGCGAGGTGAGGACCGAGTCGGTGCTGGGCGCGCTGCACGCGTTCGAGCAGCGCAGCGGCGCGATCGTTCGGGTCGAGGTCGCCGTCGGCGACGGCGATCCAGAAGCCACGCTGCTCCGGGGTGGAGAGGGAGGTGGAGGCGGCGACTCGGCAGATGCGCATGGCACCGGTCTCGCGCGCGCCGAGAGGACCGGGCTGGAGGGTGACCCGGGAGAGGCCCTCGCGGACGGGGGCGGACTCGGTGTGTACCCAGCGCCCTTCGCAGAACAGGGAGGCGTTCCATGAGCCCCAGTGTCGTTGCTGCTCCACCTGGAGCGGGAGGGGTTCTCCGTCGGGGTGGATGCCCGGAGGGGGCAGGAGTCCGATGCCTGCCCACGACGGGGCGACGAGGAGGGTGCGTTCGACGGGAGCGTCGTCGCAGGTCCATCGAACGGTCCATCGTTCGGCGTTCTCGGGCCGGACGTCGAAGCCGAGGATGCCGAGGGAGTCGGTTGTGCGTGTCAGCGGGGGCGGCACGGGGCCCTCGCCCTCGGTGCGTGCGAGGTGGACGGTGGTGCGGGCCGCGGGGGTTCCGTCGGCGCGGACGAAGCGGACGAGGAGGGGGTTGCGTACCCAGCGTGCGGGGGGGCCGGCGAGGCTGACGGGACGGACATCCCAGTCGCAGGACGGGACATCGGGAGGGCGCTGCTGGTCGGTGGAGTCCGGGCTGCCGGAGTCCTGGTCGGTGGTGGACGGCTCGGCGGCGGTGGCGGAGGTCAGGGGACCGACGAAGCGGACGCCGGGCCGTTCGCCGGAGCCGATCTGGGGCCCTCCGCGCCGGCCGGTGGGGGGGGGGCGCCAGAGGGAGGGGTCGGCGAAGGGGTCGCGTCCGGAGGACGGGATGAGGTCGAGGGAGAGCTGGCGCTCGTCGCCGGGGGCGAGGGAGGCGGTGAGGTGGACGCGTGCTTCGCCGGAGAGGCGGGTGGTGGTCTGGAGGAACTCACCGCGGCTGTCGACGGCGGAGAGGGGGAGGGGTTGTGGGCCGTCGCCCGGGTCGATGGTGGCGGTGAGATCGGGTTGGGGGATGCCGAGTCCGGTGTGTCGGGCGTAGACGTGGACGCGGAGGGGGGTGGGGGCGTGGGCGAGGGGGCGTGTTTCGCCGAGGATTCGGACGGCGCGGTCGAAGTCGGCGGTGGTGACGTGGACGAGCGCGGCGGCGGCGAGGAGGATCTGGAGCAGGAGCAGGATGCCGGCGACGGGGAGGATGCGCCGGATCCAGCGGTGGCCGTCGTGGCGGCTAGAGGTCATCGGGCATCACCCAGTTTTCCCAGTCCTTGAGGTCTTCGTCCTCGGGTTCCTCGGCGAGGAGGCTTGTGGGGTCGACGTCGGGGAGGGCGACGCGTTCGAGTTCGGCCTGGAGGCGGGCCTGGGCGCGGTTGAAGTCGGCGAGGGCTCGTCCGCGCAGGGGTTCGGCGCGGGTCTCGCGGTGCTGGAGGGGGTCGATGTGGCGGTTGTTTCGTCGCAGCTCGTAGTGGAGGTGGGGTCCGGTGGAGAGTCCGGTGGTGCCGACGGTGCCGATGGTCTGCCCCTGTCGGACGCGTGCACCGGGGCGGATGCCGCGTCCGATGCGGTGGAGGTGGGCGTAGGCGGTCTCGTAGCCGTTGGCGTGGCGGATGAGGATGAAGTTTCCGTATGCGCCGCGGTATCCGGCGGTGCGGACCGTGCCGTCGGCGGTGGCGAGGATGGGGGTTCCGGTGGGTGCGGCGTAGTCGACGCCGAGGTGGGGGCGTCGCACGTTGAGGATGGGGTGCATGCGGTCGGGGTTGAAGCGGCTGGAGATGCGTGCGCCGGGGACGGGCGAGGCGAGGAACATGCGCTGGAGGGGCTGTCCGTCGGCGGCGAAGTACCCTCGGGTGCCGTCGTCGTCGTCGAACCACCAGGCGGACTCCTGGGCGCGCGAGCCGCGGTACTCGGCGGCGAGGACGCGGCCGTGGCGGAGGAACTCGCCGTCGAGGTAGACGCGTTCGTAGAGCATGCGGAGGGCATCGCCGGGGCGGGTGTCGCGGCCGAAGTCGATGTCCCAGCGGAAGACGTCGGCGAAGCGTTGGGCGAGTGCCTCGTCCTCGCCGGCGCGCACGATGGCGGCGATGACGCTGGACTCGACGATGGCGGAGAGGCTCTCGATGCGGACCTCGAGTTCGAGGCTGGCGAGTCCGGCCTGGTAGGTTCCCTCGTCGGTGCGTCGTGCCTCGTAGATGGTCTCCGGGCTGGTCTGGAAGCGGAAGAGGAGGATGTTGCCCTCGTGGTCCAGCTCGGCCTCGAAGCGGTGCCCGGGGCGAGCGCGTCGGAAGTCGAAGTGTTCGCCGACGGCGGCGACGACGGGGTGGATGCTGGCCGCGGGGATCTCGTGGGCGCGGAGTGCGGCGAAGACGGACTGGTCGGGGGCGATGCGTCCCTCGACCCAGGTCGGGGCGACGGTGGGGGAGTCGGCCTCGGCGGGCACTGCGGGGTCGGCGTCGACGGCCAGCGGCATCCGCAGGGTGGGGGCGGTGAGGGTGAGGAGCCGGTCTGTGGGGAGTTCGGCGGTGGCGGGTGCGGTGGCGGGTGTGGTGGTCTCGATCTCGTCGGGGACGGGGTCTCCGTGGCGGAGGATGGCGAGCACGCCGAGGGCGACGAGGGAGGCGGCGAGGATTCGGCGGCGCCGGCGGCGCCGGAGTCTCAGGGGGGCCCTGCTCCGGATCGTGCCGCTGTCGGTGGGGTGGATCATGGGGTGCGGGCCAGTCGAAGCATGTCGCGGGCGTGGGCGCGGGTGGCGTCGGTGAGTTTGCGGCCGCCGAGCATGCGGGCGATCTCCTCCTCCCGGGCTTCGTCGGACAATAGCACAATCCGGGAGGTGGTCCGATCTCCATCGACGTGCTTGGAGACCTGGAAGTGCTGGTCGGCGAAGGAGGCGATCTGGGGGAGGTGGGTGATGCAGAGGACCTGCCTGCCATCGGCGAGGGAGGCGAGCATGCGGCCGACGACTTCGGCGACGGCGCCGCCGAGTCCGGTGTCGATCTCGTCGAAGACGTAGGTGTCGACTGGGTCCTGTTCGAAGAGGACGGTCTTGAAGGCGAGCATGAGCCGGCTGAGTTCGCCGCCGGAGGCGATTCGGCCGAGGGGTCTGGGGGGTTCCCCGGGGTTGGCGGAGAAGAGGATCTCGATATCGGCGAGCCCGTGGCGGGAGAGTTTTCGGCGTTGCCGTTCCGGTTCGTCGGGCAGGTTCACCTGGAGGGAGAGGCGGGTGTGGGGCATGGCGAGGTCGTCGAGCAGGTGAGCGACCTGGGCGAAGAAGCGTTCGGCGGCGGCGGCGCGCTGGCGGTCGAGGTCGAGTGCGGTGTCGAGGGCGGTCCGGAAGCAGTCCGCCTCGCGGGCCATGGCGTCTTCGAGACTGCCGCCGTAGTTCTCGAGGGTGGCGGCTTCCTCGCGCATCTCGTCGAGTCGGGCGAGCAGGGTGTCCTCGTCGCCGCCGAAGCGCCGGAAGGCACGCCGGAGGTTCTCGTGGCGGCTCTCCATGGTGTCGAGATCGTCGGCGCTGACGAGGTCCCCGGCCCAGGCCTGGACGTCGTGGGCGAGGTCATCGAGGAGGACGCGCACTTCCTCGAGCCTGGGGACGAGCGCGGCGGCATCGGGGTCGAGGGAGGCGGCCTTCTGGAGCGCAGCGAGGGCGACGCCGACGGCGTCGGTGGCGGAGTCGTTGCGGTCGTGGAGTGCACCGGAGGTGGTTCGCGCGGCGTCGCGGAGCTTCTCGAGGTTGCGGGCGCGTCGGAGCTGTGCGTCGAGGGCGTCGAACTCGCCGGGCTGGATGGCGAGCTCCTCGATCTCCCGGATCTGGAAGGAGAGGTAGTCGAGGCGCTGTTCGCGGCCTTCCGCGGCGCTGCGGAGCCCGTCGAGGTTGCGGCGGGCCTCGTGCCAGAGGTCGACGGCGCGGGAGAGTTCATCGCGCAGGGGGACGAGGCCGCCGAAGGCGTCGAGGAGGTCGCGATGGACCTCGGGCCTGAGGAGGGCGAGGTGCTGGTGCTGTCCGAGCATCTCGACGAGGGGGGCGACGAGGCGCTGGAGGAGGCTGACGGTGGCCGGGGTGTCGTTGACGAAGACACGGTTGGGCGCGGAGCGGTGGAGGGTTCGCCGCAGGAGGAGGGTATCCTCGGGGTCCGGGAGACCGGCTTCGTCGAGGATGTGGCGCACGGGCGCCGCGCCGCGTCCGAGGAGGAATTCGGCCTGGACGAACGCTTCATCCGCGCCGGCGCGGATGGTGTCGGTGCTGGCGCGGGCGCCGAAGAGGAGGCCGAGGGCGTCGAAGAGGATCGACTTGCCGGCCCCGGTCTCCCCCGAGAGCACGGTGAGGCCGGGCCGGAGCGGGAGCTCGAGGTGGTCGATGAGGGTGAAGTTCCGGACGGAGAGGTGGCTGAGCATGATCCTCGTGGTTCCTCGCGGCGTGGGGGCGCTGCGCGGCGGCCGCTGGTGGCGCGGCTAGCACGGTTCGGTGGCGCCCATCAACGTGGGGGTGTTCGTGCCGGCGGGGATCCTGCCTGCGTTCCGGCCGGGGGTGAGCGTGGCGGGAGCCGGTTCGTGCCTGCTGGCCCTCGATGAATCGGCCGCGAGCGGTCGGCGTTGCGGAGACGTTGCATCCTCGCGCCGGGGATGACAGAGAGAGGGGGCACACGTCCTGACGCTCCGGCGCGGGGCGATCCGCACCTCCGACCCGAGTGTCTGCCATGAATCGACTGCCGCTGCTCGTGCTCTTCGTGTCCCTTGTGCTGTCCGGTTGCAGCCGCTGTGGGGGCGATCGTCCAGGCGAGGAGGGGCCCCGGAGCAGTCGGGCGGCCACGGGGGTGTCGACGGTTCCGTCGACGCCGGCGGGGGTGACGAGCGGTCTGGCGGCCCTGCTTCCGGCGGATGTGCCGCTGGCGATCGTGGTTCGGGACTGGGATCGGGTGTTCGGCTTCGTGCCGGCGCTTCGCGAGCGTCTTCCCGGGGAGGCGGGGGCCATCGCGCAGGCCGAGACGGATCTGCGCAACACGTTCGGCATCCGGATCGACGAGCCGGAGAGTCTCCGGGAGATCGGGATCGCATCGAGCGGCGGCCTGGCGCTGGGGATCGTGAACAACACGCCGGTGCTGCTGACGTACCTCTCGGACGCGGAGCGGTTCGACGACCGGATGGCGGAGATCCTGTCGGAGCAGCCGTTCAACCTCCGGGGTGAGCGGTCGGAGCGTGACGTGGACGGGGTGCGTCTGGTGACGCTCACCCGGGAGGGGGATCCGTCCGACCGGGTCACATTCGGTCGCTTCGAGAACATCGGGCTTCTGTTCCTTGTGGATGAGCCGGGGCGGGACGTGGAGAGCATCGTGCGCACCATGCGTCAGGCGAGCGGGTCGTCCCTTGCGGATCGGGAGGATTTCCGCGCGATGCTTCCCCGGGTGGACGGCATGGCGATCGCCGGCTGGGTGGGAGCGGATGGGGTGGACGCGGGCTCGGGCCTCGCGGAGGCCCTTCAGGAGCTCGCGGGCGGCGAGCGGCTGGGCTTCGCGGTCCATCCGCGCGGGGACGGGATCGACGTCCGGATTCTGCCGCCGGTGAGCGAGCGGGACCTCGCCCGTGCGCGGGCCATCCTCGATGCGCCTGCACCGCCGCCGGCCTTCGGTCGCATTCCGGGGCCTCAGGCGTGGGGCGTGCTGCGGCTGACGGTGAACCCGGAGGCCACCCTGGCCGCGGCCCGCGGGGACGAGGGGAGCGCGCGCCAGGTGGACCGGACGCTGGCGGAGCTCGGAGAGCTGCTGCAGCTCGACGTGGAGCGGGAGCTGGTGCCGGCCCTCGGCGCGAACGTGCTCGTGGCGATGACGCGCATCCGGGCGATGACGCTGATCCGGGCGCTGGGGGGGGACGACATTCCGATCGGCGATCTGCTGGACGCGCTCGGCGCGGTGGTGGCGATCGAGCTGGCCGACCGGGACGTGATCGTGGCGGCGCTCGACCGGGTGGCCTCGGCGGCCGGCGAGGAGATCAACCGCTTCGAGGATCGCGGCCAGCCGGTGTACACCGTACGGGATCCTCGGCTGAACCTGATCAGCATCGTGGCCCACGATCGCTTCCTGCTGCTGGTCTCGGAGCGCCAGCGCGGGGCGACGCTGGATCGCCTTGCCGAGACCGGCGATGCGACGCCGGTGCTGATCCGGGATGATTCCTCGGTGCAGATGATGACCGCTGCCGGGACCGCGGGAGGGTACATCAACCTCGGCTCGCTGCTGACGGGCCCCCTCGGCTCCGCACTCGACGCGCAGGTGCCGGTTCGGATGAGCCAGATCGCGCTCTTCGCCGACCAGCTCATGGGCCGGGTGCGGGTGGACGACGCGGGGCTTCGGGTGGACATCGGACTTCGCTTCGCCCCGGCGCCGTGAGCCCTGCCTCGTCATGACCACAGCGCCCGATGCCCCAGAGTTCGCTGCCGTCCTCCGAGATGTGGGGCGGGCGTGGGTCCGTGACGGGCGGGCGGCGACGGTGCTCGCGGGGCTGGACATGGACCTGCGGCGGGGTGCGTTCGCGAGCATCACGGGGCGCAGCGGCAGCGGGAAGACCACGCTGCTGCAGATCATCGGAGGTCTGGATCGATCCTACACGGGAAGGGTGACGGTCCTCGGAACGGATCTCGCCTCCCTCGCCGACCGGCAGCTGAGCCGGTTCCGGGGGTTGCGGTGCGGCTTCATCTTCCAGCAGTTCAACCTGCTGCCCCACCTGACCGTGCTGCAGAACGTGCTGCTGCCCACGGCCTTCCACACCGCGGACCTGGACAGCCGGGAGCGTGCCCTCTCCCTGCTGGAGCGGGTAGGCCTCGCGGATCGTCTGGACGAGCGCCCCTCGATCCTGTCCGGCGGCCAGCAGCAGCGGGTGGCGATCGCCCGCGCGCTGGTCCAGGGCGCCGATCTGCTGCTGTGCGACGAGCCGACGGGGAGCCTCGACCTGGAGACGGGCAACCGGCTGATGGACCTGTTCGAGGAGCTGAACGGCGAGCGGGGGACGACATTCCTGATGGTGACGCACGAGCCACACATCGTGGAGCGCACGCGGGAGCGGTACCGGCTGGGCGATGGTCTCCTGCACCAGGAGGCGGGATGAACACGGGCTCGCTGATCGTGCGGAACATCCTCCGGAGTCCGCGGAACTTCCTCTTCTCGAGCGCCGGCCTCATCCTGGGCATCACGACGTTCATCCTGTTCCTCGGGGTGGGCTCGGGGCTTCGGGAGAACGTCCTTCGCCGCGTCTTCGTGGTGGACCAGATCGAAGTGTCCCCGGCGCGTGGCGGGCTGCTCGGCCCCGGAGCGCCGCTGACGGATCGCGAGGTGAGCGCGATCGCGGATCTCGACGACGTGGTGGCGGTGTACCCTCGGCAGCAGTTGGCGTTTCCGAGCTATGTGGTCGGGGGCGAGGCGCTGCTGGGGACGGATCTGTGGTCGGAGCTGATCGCGGACGGGGTGCCGCCCGAGCTGATCCGCGCGGATCTCGGTCAGGAGGAGCGGGACCCCTTCGCGTTCACGGACTGGGAAGAGACCGGGTCGTGTTCGGAGAACCTGCCGTGTCCCCCCTCGCACGTGTGTTCCGGGGGTCGCTGCGAGGCCGTCGCCTGCACTCCGCCGGACGAGATCTGGGCCTTCGCGGACCGTGGCGCGGCGGCGGCGCATCTCGAGCGGACGCGCTCGGCGGCGGGGCGGAGCGGCAGGGTGGAGATACGCGATGCGGGCGATGATGTGGAGCATCGGTTCCGCATCGCGGTGACTGCGGGGAACCCGGATGCTGCCCAGCGGGCGTTGCGCGCTGCCCGTCCGGGTGGTGAGGAGCTCGATCCGGAGGATGCAGGTTGCCCGGTGGCACCTGCCTGGTGCCACCGTGAGCGGCGGGAGTGCGCGATGCCGGTGCCCGTGGTGGTGTCGACGCAGCTCCTGGAGCTGTACAACAGCAACGTCCAGTCGGTCCTGAGCGGCAGTGGCGGCCGGCTGCGCAACCTTCCCCGGCTGACCGCGGAGGGGCTGCAGGGGTTCCAGTTCGACGCGCTGCTCGGGCGAAGTTTCGTGGGCGCGGCGGAGCGGGTGGAGGCCGGCGAAGCCGGGACGGAGCGGTTGCGGATGCACATCGTCGGGTTCACGCCCCGGGCGATCCCGCTCGGGGCGACGATCCCGATCGGTTATGTGACCCGCTGGAACGCGACCTATCGTCCGGATCGAGGGGACGGCCAGGTGGACAGCCTGCTGGTGGTGGTCCGGTACTCGGAGGATCTTCAGCGGGTGGCGAGGACGCTGGAGCAGGAGTTCGGGCTGCAGCCCGATCCCCGGTACGAGATGGCCCAGCGAGCGAGCCTGATGGTGGCGGTGCTCATCGGGGTGATGGTGGGGCTGAGCCTGCTGATCGTGGGGCTCGCGGCCCTGAACATCATGAATACGCTGCTGATGATCATCGCCGAGCGGCAGCGGGAGATCGGCGTCCTGCGGGCGCTGGGAGCAACCCGGGGTCAGCTTCACGTGCTCGTGATGGGGGAGGCCGCGGTGCTGGCGGTGGCGTCAACCCTGCTCTCGTGGGTGCTGGCCGTTGGGCTGATGCACGGCATCGACGCCGGCTTCACGGCGTTCACGGCGGACTTTCCGTTCAAACCGGAGTCGCTGTTCCGCATCGATCCGTTGCTGCCTCCGGCGTCCCTGGCGCTGGCGCTGGCGTTCTGCACCCTGGGTGCATGGCTTCCTGCGCGGCGCGCGGCGCGTCTGGATCCGGCGGTCGCGTTCCGGACGGACTGACGCAGGGCGGCGCGCGGGATGGATGTGCGGGCGCTCGTCGGGTTCAGTCGTCTGCGTCGACGACGTGACCGTCGCCGGTGAGCACGTCGGCCTTCACGGCCTCATGGAGGATGCGGCGTGCGTTCGCGGCCTGGTCCTCCAGCACCTGCAGCGTCATCCTCGCGTTGGCGTCGTCGCCGACGGGAAACGCGGTGGAGGCGAGGGAGTGCGTCGTGACCTCCACTCCTTCCTCCTCGAGAATGGACCGGGCGCGCTGGGCCTCGATGGAGTTGTAGCAGAGGTAGACATTGACAAGTTCCATGCGGCCCTCCTCGGGCTGGGGGCGGTGGACGGGGCTGGCGCGCGGCGAGAGGGCTGCGGGTGCCCTGGCCATGCCAGACGGTGGCACCGGCTGCGGCCGGTGGCAAGTGCGACGAGCCGTGTCGGTGGTCACAGTGCGACGGGGACGGTGCCGTCCATATCAACGTGGTGGCAATTGAGCCGCGCGGCGGATATAACCACGCCCCGTGCATGTCACGCTGCCGCCCGATCGAGTTCATCGGAGCGGCGGCGCAGTGCATCCGGTTCTCCACCAACGGGCTCCATGGACAGCTAGCATGGCCGAGACGGCACGACGCACCGGGGTTCTCCCGCAGCCCATTCCCTTCGGGAACTATGTGCTGCTGGAGAAGATCAGCACCGGGGGGATGGCGGAAATCTTCAAGGCGAAGGCCTTCGGTGTGGAGGGCTTCGAGCGTTTCGTCGCGGTGAAGCGGATTCGACCGTCGATCGCGGAGGATGAGGAATTCATCCGCATGTTCATCAACGAGGCGAAGCTGGCGAGCCAGCTTCAGCACGCGAACATCGCGCAGATCTTCGAGCTTGGGCGCGTGGGGGACGACTACTTCATCGCGATGGAGTACGTGTCCGGGCGGGATCTCCGCGACCTCTGGGACCGTGCTCGACAGCAGGGCCAGCCGCTGCCGCCCGAGGTTTCCGCCTTCGTGATGATGAAGGTGTGCGAGGGACTCGAGTACGCGCACAACAAGTCCGACACGAGCGGAACGCCGCTCGGCATCGTGCACCGGGACGTGTCACCGCAGAACATCCTCGTGTCGTACGAGGGGACGGTGAAGCTGGTGGACTTCGGCGTGGCCAAGGCCTCCAACACGTCGGGACATACCCAGGTCGGCATCGTCAAGGGCAAGCTCAGCTACATGTCCCCGGAGCAGGTTCGGGGCCGTCCTGCGGATCGTGGAAGCGACACGTTCGCGGCGGGAATCTGCCTGTACGAGCTCATCACGGGCGAGCGACTCTTCCTGGGCAACACGGACTTCGAGACCCTCGAGAAGATCCGGCGAATGGAGGTGGTCCCGCCGAGTCTGTACAATCCCCATGTTCCGCCGGATCTCGAGCAGCTCGTTCTCAAGGCGCTCTCGCCGGACCAGGCAGAGCGTTTCTCCACGGCGCACGACCTCGGTGTCGCGCTGCAGCGGTGGCTCCGCGAGCGGGATCTCTTCCTGACGAGCCGCGACATCGCCGAGGTCATGTCCGCCTATTTCGGCGGCGAGCTTGCCGAGGAGAGGCGCAACAACGAGTCGTTCCGCACGCAGAGCATGCCTGCGGTCGATCTGGCCTCGGCCGGTGCACACGCCCTGAGCTGGGACGACGAGGAGTCCGAGACCGCCGTCTTCGCCAAGGGCGAAGGCAAGGAGCAGTCCGAGCGGTCCATCGAGAACTTCGTGCCTCCTTCCGAGGATGTCGTCTGGGCGCGACCGAAGGCCGAGAGCAGCCGAGGCGGTGGAACCCCGCCCGGCCGCAGGGTCCAGACGAGCGGTGCCCTTCCCCGTGTGGCGGAGGCCCCCGCTGCGGAGAGCCCACCGGGTGGCTGGGAGCGACTCGAGGAGAAGCCGGCCGCCGCACCGGCGGCCGCCGCCGTCCCAGCCCGCCCGGCGCCCGCCGCACGAACGACCCGGGACGCGCCCCGGGTGCCGGAGCGCAGGAGCCGCGGCCCACTGGTCGCGATCGCCCTGCTGACCGCCATCCTTGTGGGTGTCCTGCTTTTCGCACTCTTCCGGGAAGGCGCGCCGGAGAACGCCATCCTCTCCGGGCTGGTGGAGCCCCCCATCGCCGAGTTCGAGGTGTCGATCGACGGACACCCGACGACGTCGGGAACTGGCAGCTTCCGCATCGAGGATCTTCCACCGGGGTCGGTGACCGTCCGCCTCGGCGCCGACGGCTTCGAGCCCGTGGAACGGGTCGTCACGCTCGAACCGGGACTCGAGCGCCAGGAAGCATGGCAGCTCCAGCGCCTCCGGCAGATGGTCACCCTCCAGGTCGAGCCCGCAGAGGCCACCCTGTTCATCAATGGTGAGGAGCGCGGTGCGCCCCCGCTCGAACTGCGGAGCGAGGACGTGGGAAGTGTCTTCTCCCTGCGTGTCGAGGCACCGGACCACCTGCCCCACGAGGCTCGCGTCCGCTTCGACGAAGTGGGGAGCGAACTCACCATCGCCCTCGACCCGGCAAGCCTCGGAATCGCCGTGCGCGCGCATCCGGCGGGCGCACGATTCACGGTCCGGGACGCCGAGGGCGAGACGCTCGCCAGCGGCACGACCCCCGCCCGTGCCGATGCGCTCCCGGCCGAAGCCTCGCTCACCCTGCTCATCGAGGCTGACGGACACGAACCCCTCACGCGAACCTTCGTCCCCGGCGAGATCGAGGGCGGGATGATCGAGGAACGACTGACGCCGACCCGCACCGCCGAAACCCGGCCGACGGACAGTCAGCCCGCACCATCCGACGCACACCAGCCGACACCACCGCCCCCGACCACCGCCCCGCGCATCACCGTGCGGAACGAGCCGGAATCGCAGCCCGCGCGCACGGAGCGACCACGCGTGACCGCGTCCTCGTCACGGACCGAGCCCACCCGGACCGAACGCCCGCGCGTCACCGGATCCGCACCGACCGCCAGCCCGACGCCCTCCCCGGCACCGACCCCCACCCCCCCCCCGCCGACGCAGCAGGCCCAGGCGGCGCCGAGTGGGCCGCCCGGCACCCTCAACATCCGGAGCCGCCACCGCGCGAGGGTCTTCATCGACGGTCAGGACACCCAGCGGACCACGCCACTCGAGAACTTCGCCATTGTGCCCGGCACCTACCGGGTGCGTCTCGTGTTCGACGAGCTGGGCAGCGAGCGCACGTTCCGCGTCACCATCGAGCCCGGACGCGCGCGAACCATCATGGGTGACCCGGACTGAAGCTCGGCCGGTCCCCGCGGGCCGCGAGCAGAGCGAGTGCCTCCGAAAGGCTCGCCGCAAACCGGGCCTCCTCTTCGGTCACCTCCCGCCCGTCCAGTCGGGCGAGGGCCCGCTGGGCAGCCGCCGTGCGACCCATGCGCACCAGAACTTCCGCCTCGTGCAGCACGAGGAGCGGCAGGTCTCCGTGCCGCCGGCCCAACGCACGCAGGCGTCGCAAGGCTTCACCCAGGGCTCCCTCGCACAACAGCACCGTCGCCTCGAGGACCGGCGGCACCACGGAGCTCGGCACCATCCTTCCCGCCTCGCGAAAGCAGGCCCGGGCCTCGGCGAAGCGGCGCTCGGGAAGCAGCGCGTACCCACGCACGAGCCATGCCCGAACGTCGGCGGTCCCGAGATCCGGGCTCCCGGTCCCACCGTCGCCCGGCCTGGAGGCGGCAGTCGTGCAGGGTGCCCCGCCGGCGAGTTCCATCCTCTTCGATTTCATGTCGTCCCTCCTTCGGGTGGCGGTTCCGGCGGACATCATGCCCGGATGTTCTGGATCGCGGCGCGGGCCGTGTCGTGACGGGCCCGGATCACGTTCGACATCGTGCTGTAGGTTCGGTGATCGGCCTGAATCTGTTCCTGGAGCGCGAGGAGCTCCAGCTGAAAGATGCGGCCCTCGGCCTGCATGGTCTCGACCCGGGCCATCATGGCTGCCTGCTCGTTGCCGGCAACGGAACCGGCCAGCCCGGCCCCGGGGACCACTGCGCTGGCGACCTGGAGACTGCCCCGGAGCACCTGCTGAAAGTTCGGTCCGGACCGTCGGCTGGCCGGCTCCGGCGGGTCGGCGGTTCCAGGGTTTCGGGACGAGTGAGCAGAGGTGGCTGCGCCACGGATCGAGTCGGACACGACTTCCCTCCTTGCATTGTGGGCGATGCGGGATCAGGCTCCGCAGTCCGGGATCGTATTCGACGTCGTCCCGTTGCACTCGAAGGCCCCCATGCATGACCTGCCCGACTCCCAGCGACACGCGTTTCTGCAGCAGATGCCCAAGGCGGAGCTCCACCTTCACCTGGACGGCTCGGCGCGTGCGGAGACCCTGATCGAGATCGCCCGAGCGGAGGGACGAGCGATCCCGACCCACGATCCCGTCGAGCTGGCACGCCTGCTCCACCCGGGCCCGGGCGTCTCGACCCTGCGGGACTACCTTCGCGCCTTCGACATCACCGTGCCGCTGATGCAGAGCGAGGAGGCCATCGAGCGCATTGCCCACGAGCTGATCGAGGACTGCGCGATGGAGAACCACCTGTATGTGGAGGTGCGCTACGCACCCGTCTTCCTGACCGCTGGCGGGCTGACGATGGAGCAGGCCGTGCGCGCGGTCGGTCGAGGGCTGGACCGGGCGAGCACGGCGTTCGGTGTGCGCACGCGCCAGATCCTCTGCGCGATGCGCCATCTTCCGTCGTCCGAGGGTGAGGCCGTGGTCGATCTCGCTGCACGGATCGGCGACGATGTCGGTGTGGGCGCGGTCGATCTGGCGGGGGCCGAGGCCGAGTTTCCGGCGGAGCTGCACCGCTCGACGTTCGACCGTGCACGGGCGGCCGGCGTGCCGCGTACGGTGCATGCGGGAGAAGCGGCCGGTTCGGAGAGTGTTCGGGTCGCGCTGACGACACTTCATGCGCAGCGCCTCGGTCACGGTACGGCGCTGCGAGAGGACGCAGCGCTGCGGGAAGCGGTGCGGGAGGAGGGCGTCGTGGTGGAGGTCTGCCCGACGAGCAACGTGCAGACAGGGGCGGTCCCTTCGATCGAGGATCACCCGGCGGCGGCGTTTCTGCGCGAGGGGCTTCGCGTGGCGGTGTGCACGGACAACCGCACGGTGTCCGCGACGACCCTTGCGCGGGAGTTCGATCTGCTGATTCGATCCCACCGGCTGCGGCTCGACGAGGTGCGGCAGCTCACGGCCAACGCCTTCGAGGGAGCGTTCCTGCCGGACGCGGAACGGGAGGCGCTCGTGTCTCGAGCGCTGGCGGCCTTCGACGACCTTGTCGCGGCCTGCGGCCTGAGTTCATCGCGCTGACCCGAGCCGCAGCCGCAGGCGCACGACCTGGAGCATGGCCTCGTGGGCGATGGCAGCGCTCATCTTGGAGGTCCCCCGCGCGCGATCGGGAAACGTGATCGGGGTCTCGACGAGACGAAGCCCGGCGAGATGAGCCCGGTACTTCATCTCGATCTGGAAGGCGTATCCGGTGGACGACACCTCATCGAGGTCGACGACCTCGAGCGCCGCGCGACGGTAGCACTTGAATCCACTGGTCATGTCCCGGACGGGCATGCCCAGAATCGATCGGCTGTACAACCCGCCGAAGCGCGACAGGGCGCGCCGTGGCCAGGACCAGTCGACGGTCCCCCCCCCATCCACGTATCGGGATCCGATCACGACATCGGCATGGGCCGCGGCCTCGAGCATGGGACGCAGGGAAGCGGGGTCGTGGCTGAAGTCCGCATCCATTTCGAAGACGTGGGAGTAGTCCCGCTGGAGTGCCCATCGGAACCCGGCCAGGTAGGCCGTCCCGAGGCCCAGCTTTCCGGAGCGCTCGAGCAGATGAATGCGGGGATCGCGTGAGGCCATCGTGTCGACCCGCGCGGCGGTACCGTCGGGCGAGGCGTCGTCGACGACGAGCACGTGGGCTTCGGGGAGGGCTTCGAGCACCTGCTCGAGGAGCGGCCCGATATTCTCCACCTCGTCGTAGGTGGGGATGATCACCAGCGGATTCGCACTCGACCGAGTCATGATCAGCTCCGGCGGACCCCCTACCCCGTCGGCGGAGGTCGCATGTCCTTCCGCATCGGACAAGCGTTGCGCGGCTGCACGACCCGCCGAGTCGTCGATCCGCAGGGAGCTGGGGACAGGAAGGTGGGATCGGGCCATCCTGTTCTCCACCTGAACAGGACCTGTTCATCGTGGATGGTTCGGTGCTGGTCGACGGATGCACCAGCACGCGCGCGCGCGGCGCATTCCGGGGGTTTCGAACACGCTGTTCCGTGCATGGAACGGGTCCGCCCGGCCACATGGCGCCATTGTTTTCGGATATGTACGAGACATCCTGTGCATTCCGCACCCCACGCGCGCCCAAAACCTGTGCAAAAGGTATTCGTAGGGATTGACCGCGGCACAGAACCTATCCATAAGCTGTCCAACGACGCGAGAGGGCGTCAACCCCTGAACCATGAGAGCAGGACATGACCGAGAACGAGCTGGTCGAGAGGTTGCGCGCACAGGACGCCGAGGCGCTCACGGAGTTTCACCGGCAGTATCGCGACCGTGTCTTCGCGGTGTCCCGGCGGATTGTCCGGGACGAGTGGGACGCAGAGGAGGTTGTGCAGGACGTGTGCTGGACGGTTTTTCGGAAGGCACACCTGTTCAACGGGCGGAGCGCCTTCTGGAGCTGGGTGTTCCGGGTGACGGAGAACGCGGCGAAGATGAAGGTTCGCAAGTATCGCCGCGTCCCCGTGCCCATGGAGCATGACGTGCTGCAGGCGGTCGCGGTCGACCCGACGGTGGAGGGTGTGGCCGCGGCGCCGGACGAGGAGGTGGCGTACCAGAGACGGCTGCGCGAGATGCAGTCCTTCCTCGAGGCGAGCGACGAACTCAACCGGGCCGTGTACGTGCTCATGGACATCGAGGGCCTCTCGAAGGAAGAGGTTGCGGAGCGGCTTGACCTCTCGGTATCGGCGCTCAAGGCGCGGCTGCACCGGATCCGGTTTGCGCTCCGGGAGCATCTGGCCGAGATGTGAGCCGACGCCGCCGGGCCTCCCGGGGTTTCTGCGGCGCATGCCGCGGCTCCTGTTCGGCCCTTCCCGCACCCCGTTCGCTGCCGATGCATCCCATCGCAGCGGGTGTTCCTCACGAATCTTCTCCCCTTCGTTGCACTCCCCGATGGTCGAACCAGCCCCCCAGAGCCCGATGCAGTTGTCGATCGGCGCCGTGTCCCGCGAGACGGGCATCGCGGTCGAGACGCTGCGCACGTGGGAACGCCGGTACGGCTTTCCTGCGCCACAGCGAACGCCGGGCGGGCACCGGGTGTATGGTGAAGCGACGGTGGAGAAGCTGCGTCTGGTGAGTCGCGCCCTGGCCGCCGGCCATCGTGCGGCGCAGGTGGTCCCGGCTTCGGTGGAACAGTTGCGGGTCTGGGTCGGGAGCAGCGCGCCCCCGGCCGCACGACCGGATGCGGACTTCAGCCTGGACGAGCCGATGGCGAGCTGGGTCCGCGCCACGGCGGCGCTCGATGGCGAGGCCCTGGATGCGGGCTTTCGCTCCGAGTGGAACCGTGTCGGCGCGCTTCACTTTCTTCAGGATCGTGCCACGCCGTTCCTGGAGGCGATCGGGGCCTACTGGGCCGATGGCCGGATCGGTGTACTCCACGAGCACTTCGCCAGCGAGCGCCTCCGGGACTTCCTCGCGCAGAACTGGCGCCCTCTCAGCGATCGGCAGTCCGGACCGCGCGTCATCTGTGCCTGCCTCCCCGAGGAGAGGCATCATCTCACCCTCCACATGCTGGCCGTCGTGCTCTCGATGGCTGGCTGCCGGGTGGTCTTCCTTGGTGCCGACACCCCCCTGGCGGACATCGAGGCCGGTGCGCGTCAGGCCGACCCCATCGCCGTGTTCGTCAGCATCTCCCGGGCCGCCGATCCGCGCAGGGTGCGCAGTCAGCTCGTCGAGCTTCGTGGGCGCATCGACCCGACCATCCATCTGGTGGCCGGCGGCCCGAGCGCACCGACGGGAATCGATGGCGTGACGAATCTTCGTCGCCTCGACGATCTCGCGGAGTGGAGCAAGCGCCTCGTGACGAGCCATCGGTCCAACTAGGCAACGGCATTCGCTGGCTCTGGTGCGTGCTCGATCGTGGAGTCACTCGCTGACGCGCACCATGGCCTCGACCTGCAGCTCGATCGCGCGGCGCGAGGCCGGATCGATCTGAAGGATGCGCTCGGCGAGGCGAAGACAGCGCCTGTAGTCGCCGGTCCCGCACGCCTGCTCGGCGTCCTCGATCAGCATGTCCAGCAGCGGGCCGGCGGCCTCTGCGGCATCGTCCGGCTCCTCCTGGCTCCCCTCGGGAGAGTCCTCCTCGTCTGCGGCGTGCGCCCGGGCGTCCTCGGGCGGGTGTGGCCGCGGCTCCCGGTCGATCGGCGCGGTCGCTCCCTCGAGGCGGGCGACGTCGTCCGCGGGCGCGCGATGGACGGGCGACGTGATGGGCACGGCGGGCAGCTCCGGGGTGACCGGGCGGCTGCTCCAGGAGATGAGGACCGCGGTGGCGATCCAGAAGGCCGGCACGGCCAGCCACAGGCCGACCGGGGATCGATCGGGCTGCTCGGCGTGCCGTCTCCACCGGGCCCTCCGCACATCCCGGAAGGCCAGCGCGGCGGCGAGGAGCCAGGGAACGACGAGCACCGAAAGGAGGGCCGCCAGGAGGCCGCGCGTGATCTGACCGAGGTAGAACTGCCCCCCTCCCGGCAGAAGGACACCCGCCGCGAGGGCGATCCACGGGGAAGGCTGGCGCCCCTCGACCGCCGGAGGCTCGCGGAACGCCTCCTCCACGAGCATGAACTGCGGAGGGTTCGCCTCGGCCGACGGGTGTGCGGGGACATCCCGATCTGCCCAGCCGGGTGCCCGGGACGGCTCGGCCACCTCGCCATCGCCGCGCGAGATCTTCTCGTGCCCCGTACCGGCTTCGCCGAGCGCGTCCACGGCTGCGTCGGGGGTCCCCGGTGGTGCGCCCCGGGCCGACTGGGCTCTGGCCCAGAGCGTGGTTGCGTCGACCCTGGACGGGTCCCCGGCTGCGTTGGGTTCCGTGGGTCTCCGGTCGCCTTCGTCGGGCGGCGGCACCGGCGGCTGCCCGGCCGGGCTCGGCGCGTCCTGTGCCGGGCTCGGTTCGCGGACGTCGAGACCGCAGCGCCCTGCGATGATCTCGACCTCCGCGGCCTGCTGCGGTGTTTCGACCTGGATCTCGATGAATCCCACGCCGCGCAGTGCCCTGGCGAGCTCGAACGCCGGTCGGTCGATCAACCGGGCAAGGGTCTCGATGTCGGCCGCCTGGCCGGGCCTGGGCAGGAGTCGCAGCGTGATCATCCGGAGGGAGAGCCGAGTGTGGGGGGAAGAGTGGTCGGCTCGTGCCGCCGCCCGTCCTCGGCTCTGCGACGCGCGTCGCGTTGACTTCGGCGGACGGAGCAATCAAGCTTCCCGGGGCGCTGGGCCGAGCCCCGGTCCTCTCACTGTGGATGCTGTGCACACAAAAGACCAGACCATTCAGGACATGGCACGTGCTGCCCGGGCTGCGTCGCGCGTTCTGGCGCGAACGCCGGGTGCAGCGCGAACCCGGGCGATCGTTCGCTCGGCCGAGCTGCTTCGCACGCGCATGGACGTCGTGCTCGAGGCCAACGCGCGGGATGTGGCGGCTGCCGAAGCTTCCGGGACGGCCCCCAGCTTCGTGGACCGGCTGAGGCTCGACCCGTCGCGGATCGAGGGCATGGCATCCGCCCTCGATGAGATCGCCGTCCAGGCGGATCCGGTCGGCGAGGTGGCGGAGGAGCGGATTCGGCCCAATGGACTTCGCGTGGCCCGGCAACGGATCCCGCTGGGCGTCGTCTGCATGATCTACGAGGCTCGGCCGAACGTCACGAGCGATGCGGCTGCACTGGCGCTGCGATCCGGCAACGCGGTGCTCCTGAAGGGCGGAAGCGCGGCGGCCCGTTCCAACGCGGCGATCGGCGCCCTGCTCCGGGAGGCGATCGCGGACAGCGGGCTGCCCGCGGACGCCGTGATTCAGCTCGAGCCCTCCGATCGGGAGGGGCTCCGCACCCTGCTCGGTCTCGATGATCTGATCGACGTGGTGATCCCCCGGGGGGGCAGCGGCCTGATCCGCTACGTCAGCGAGCACTCGCGCATTCCCGTCATCCGGCACTTCGAGGGTGTCTGCCATGTCTACCTGCACAGCGACGCTCCCCGCGAGCGTGCGCTGTCCATCGTCGTCAACGCCAAGGCACAGCGCCCCTCGGTGTGCAACGCTGCGGAGACGCTGCTCGTGCATGCGGATGCCGTCGACGGGGTTCTCGGTCCGCTGGTCGATGCACTGCACGACGCCGGTGTCCGCCTGCACGCCTGCGACCGGACGCTGTCTCGGCTTCCCGCACATCCTGCCCTGACTCCCGCGACGGACGAGGACTGGGGTCGGGAGTACCTGAGCCTCGATCTGGCGGTCCGTATCGTGGACTCGCTCGAGGAGGCCACGGACCACATCGCGCGCCATGGCAGCGGCCACACGGAAGCGATCATCACCGACTCGATCGCCGCCAGCCGCGAGTTCATCGATCGGGTCGGCTCGAGCTGCGTGATGGTGAACGCTTCGACGCGCTTCGCCGACGGAGGCGAGCTCGGCCTGGGGGCCGAGATGGGGATCAGCACAAGTCGCCTGCATGCTTACGGTCCCATGGGGGCCCGCGAGTTGACCACCACCCGGTTCGTCGTCACTGGCGACGGCCACGTTCGCTGAGGCACGCGCTCGCGCCCCGGCGACTCACCCGACTGCACCACCCGGAGGTCCGTTGAACGACGACATCACCCGCTCGGCTTCCCCGAACGGCCACCCTCAGGAGTTCGACACCGAGGCGCTGGCCCGGGCGATCGCCGAAGCCGCCTGGGAACTGAAGGCGCGCAACGTGCGCGTCCTCGACGTGCGCAAGCTGGTCTCCTATGCCGACTACCTCGTGGTCTGTCACGGGACCAGCGAGCGGCATGCCGCCTCGATCGCCAACCATGTCATCGACGATCTCCGGCCGCTGAAGGTGCGGCCTGCGAGCGTCGAGGGAATCCGCACCGGGGAGTGGATCCTCGTCGACTTCCTCGATGCCGTCCTCCATGTGTTCTACGAGCCGTTTCGCAGCGAGTACGCGATCGAGAGCATCTACCGCGAGGCGCCACGGCTGGCGCTGGAGCCCCCAGGCGAACTGGAGGAGCAGTCCGGGGGTCCGGACCCGTGAACCTTCACCTGCTGACGGTGGGGAAGCCGGCCCGTGGCCCACTCGCGGACGCCTCGACCGACTACGCGAAGCGCCTGGGCCGTCACGTCAGTCTCAGGGAGCGCTGGGTGCGCTCGGCACACGGCGCCTACGGTCGAGACGAGCTCAGGCGACGGGAGTCGCAGGCGCTGCGCGACGCATTGCCTCAACAGGCGATGCTGGTCGTGCTCGACGAGCGCGGCGAGCGCCCCGGGAGCGTCGAGCTTGCCCGTCGCATCGCCCATGTCCGGGACAACGGCACGCGCGAGCTGGCGCTGTGCATCGGGGGCGCCCACGGGCACGACGAGGCCCTGCGAAGCCACGCATCCTGGGTCTGGTCGCTGTCGCCCCTGACCTTTCCCCACGAGATCGCGCGGCTGCTGGTGCTCGAACAACTCTACCGAGCGTTCACCATCCTCGCCGGCGAGCCCTACCACAAGGCTTGAGCGAGCCTCGATGGGGCTGACTCTTCCGGGGGTGACGCGGGGCTGCTCCCGGGGGGTGCAACGGGACTGCCCCGGGGGCGCAACGGGACTCCTGTCGGGGTGAAGCGGGGCTGCTCCCGGGGGTGCAACGGGACTGCTGCCGGGACGATCCCGCTCCCCGAGCGCTCGCCTGCCGCCCTGCCCCGCACCGGAACCAGCACGATGGAACGGCCTCTCGATCTCATCGCCGGGCTCCTCGCCCCCGTTCGCTGCGCCATCTGCACCGGCGAACTACCAGCCAGCCAACGCGTCGGCGTCTGCCCTGCCTGCGCTCGGCGCTGGCCGGCCTGGCGGTGCCCTCCCCTTCCCGGGGTGGACAACCGCGTCGCCTGCGGGCCGTTCGACGGACTGCTGCGCGGCGCGCTCCTCGCCCTCAAGTTCGGTGATCAGACCTGGCGTGCCGAAGGTCTCGGTCACTGGATGGCGCACTGCACGAGGACGGACGTGCCCGCGCCCCCCCGCACGGCGGTCGTCATGCCGGTCCCGCTGAGCCGGGAGCGGCTTCGCGAGCGAGGCTTCAACCAGGCCGAGCTTCTCGCCGTCCACGCCGCGCGCCACAGTGGCCGCGCCCTGGACGTCACGACGCTCCGCCGGCGCACTCACCTCTCCTCCCTCGCGGGGCGAAATCGTTCCGACCGGCGAGAGATCCTCGGTGCGTACGTGTGCACGGCCCCCGCGCCGCCAGCGGTGCTGCTGATCGACGACGTGACGACGACAGGGAGCACCCTCGAGGCCTGCGCAGCCGCGCTCCGGGAGGCCGGAGCGGTCACGATCCATGCACTGACCTGTGCAGGCGCGGACGACCTCGCCCCTCCCCTGCCCCTGGAACCGGGTCGAGGTGCCGCGACCGGGCACACCGAATCTTGACGGTCCGCGCCAAGTGTTGCTACGCCGGGAATGGGTCCGTGCAGCGAAGGGTTTCGGGCTGTCCGCCATGAAGGACAACCGAGAGTTTCGGGTGGCACGTTCCCGCACGGCCTCCGGCCGCCGCATGCTCCGTCGATCGCCGACGGCACCCGCCTCGGTCCTTTCCTCCCCGTCGCACGTGGGTCCGATGACTTCATCCCGCATCGTCGTACGCTCCGTCGTGATCCTGCTGGGCCTCCTGCTCGCACTCCCCGCATTCGGCGCGGAGGTCACCCGGGTGCTGTCCTCGTTCGACGACGAGAACGATCAGCCGTTCGGCTTCCGCATCGTGCCCTCCTTCGAGCAGCGCCAGGAGCGGGGAGACATTTCGCGCGAAGGCGCCTGCACCGACGAGTCGGGCGCCTGTCCGTTCTTCAACAGCGAGCTGTCCAGCAAGCGCGTCACCAACACCCTCAACTTCGACATCGGCTTCGGCCTCTACCATGACCTCGAGGTTCGCATCGGGCTGCCCGTCGTCCTCTCCGACCGACGCACCCTGACGTTCGCGGATGGCGTCTCGGGCGAGAACTCCACCGTCGCACCCGCGCCGAATCGCCGCGGGCGCTTCCAGGGCGCCGGGGACGATCGCGTCTTCAACTACAGCTACTTCGACGTGGGCACGGGGAACGAGGGGCCGAATCGAGCCGGGCTCGGGGACATGAGCTTCGGCATCGCGTGGGGGGCCTTCTCGCAGCAGCGCAACGACCACCTCGCCAACCTTGTCCTCGCCTTCGACTACACGGCCCCGACCGGCACGGTGGCGCGCGGGAGCAACACCGGCGTCGGCCGAGGGGTCCACGAGATGACCTTCTCCGCGGTCGCCAGCCGCCAGTTCAGCTTCTTCGACCCGTACTTCGGACTCGCCTACACCCTGCCCCTGCGGGACCCGTCCGGACTCTTCGAGGACCGCGGAATCAACCAGCAGGTCAAGAGCCCGGGTCAGCGGGTCGATCTGATGGCCGGCGCCGAGATGATCATGTTCGAGAACCGCGAGAACGGACAGCGCTACACGTTCCAGTTCGGGCTCGACTTCGGCTACACGGCCGAAGGCCGCGACTACAACCCCCTCTTCGATGCACTCGCCGCAAGCGGCTGCAACGGCACTCGCCTCTCCGAGGTCGGCCTCGACCGGTACGACGGTCGCCAGTATCCGCCGGAGGGTCTCGACCTCTCTGCCGTGCAGCGCGCCCACTGCGCCTGGATCGTGCAGCAGATGTCCAATGAACGACCCGACGGAACATTCTCCCACGACGGCATCACCAACGTCGAGGGCCACGCCCACGTCGGCGGGCACTTCGGCTTCAACCTCCAGTTCAGCGACCTCATCCAGCTCCGAATCGGCACCCAGCTCGAGACGCGAACAAGCCACTTCCTGACGGGAGCCTACACCGGACGCTCCGCTTCGTCCGATGACCGCGTGGACCTCGATCCCGCGGCCGGCGAGCGAAACCCGGATTACAACCCCACCCTCGACGCCGTGGGGAACCGGTTCCGCTACAACAGCATCTTCAACTTCGGCTGGAACATCGGCCTCGCTATCCGCTACTGACGCGCAGCGGCCGCACCGTCAGCGCGTGGCCAGCCCCCCCGGGGCCCCTACTCCCCGCGAGCCTTCAATACCGCCTGGTAGGCCTCGCGCGCCGCAACACCCAACTGCTGCGCCAGAACGCGTGACGCCTCGCGTGTGCCGATGCCGGTCGGGGCCAGCGCTGCGGCCCAGTCGCGCAGTTCATCCACACCGGCACCGGTCGCTTCTCGCGGAGAGGCACCCGAGATCCCGACCACCACCTCGCCGCGAACGCGCTCCCGCGAACGGAACCGGTCCAGAAGCCGGTCTGCAGGCCCTCGAACGATCTCCTCGTGGATCTTGGTCAGCTCCCGCCCCACGGCGACCTCGCGACCCGGGTCCAGGCCAGCCAGCACCGTGAGCAACCTGACCAGTCTCTGCGGACTCTCGAAGAGCACGGTGGTCTCCGGTGCATTCAACCAGGCCTGCAGGGCCTCATCCAGCTCCCCGCTGCGTCTGGGAGCGAACCCGACAAAGCGGAAGGTGTTCGTGGGCAGGCCGCTGGCGCAGAGGAAGGTGGTCAGGGCCGAGGGTCCGGGAATGGGATGGACCGCATGGCCCGCGTCCTGGACCGCCCGGACGAGCCGATAGCCCGGATCCGAGATCGCAGGGGTTCCTGCATCCGACACGAGCGCGAGGCTCTCGCCCTGTTCGAGCCTGCCGAGCACACGGGCACGGACCTCGTCGGAGGAGTGATCGTGGTAGGCCAGCAGAGGCTTGCGTACGCCGAGGTGCTCCAGCAGCCGGAGCGTGTGACGCGTGTCCTCGGCGAGGATGGCGTCGACCTCGGCGAGCACGCGCGTGGCGCGACGCCCGATGTCCTCGAGGGTACCGATGGGCGTCGCGACGACGTAGAGGGGCACGGTGGGGTTAGCCGTTGGAGAGGCCGAGGCCGAGATCCTCGCGCAACTGGAAGTACTCTTCCGAGATTCCGAACAGCGTGAGGTCTCGCACTCGTTCCTTCACGTCGGCCTTGCCGATCTGGGTGGCGGAGTCACGCACGGACGCCACGGCCTGGCGCAGGTCGCCGCACATGAGCATGCCGACGCGGCTTGCCGTGTAGTCGACCCCCTTGAGCCAGGCCGAGAGGTTCGGCGCCTGACCGCTGGCGAGCAGCCCCTGCACGTAGCGCTGGAGCTGGTTCTGGACGGGGGCGGGCAGTCCGGCGAGTGTTCGTGCGTAGTCGGCGACGAGATCTGCGGGGGCGTCGTTGGGCGCCGGGATACCGAAGAGCGTGAAGGTGGCGTAGAGGAAGACCTTGAGCTCGCTGGTCTGGAACAGGGAACCGAGGGCGAGTTCGGGACGCAGGAGTGCCACGGCCCGGGCGACCTCGAAGGCGAGCTGCAGCGGCGGGAGGCCCCCGACCACGTTCTGTCCTGCGAGCAGCGAGGGCTCGGGCAGGCGCACGGGGTACAGCCCGCTTCCTGACGTCCGCACATAGATGCGCGGCGGGGCCACGCCCTGCACCCGAAGGTTGTCCTCGATGGCTCGGGTGAGCGGTGTCTTCTCGGTGAGCGCGAGGGCATCCTTCCGGTGGTGGATGCCCAGATCCTTGTGCCGCACCGCGAGCTCTTCCCGGAGGTTCTCGATGATGATGCGGAAGATGCCGCTGAGGTACGGATTGACATCCTCGTGCAGCAGGGCCTTCCAGTGGTCCGAGGTGAGCGAGCGACGCGGGCGGAGCTCGGACTTCGGCAGGTACTTTTCGTAGTACTTGGCCTCGTCCGGCGTCGCCTTGCCGAGCAGCCGGAGAGCAGCGGCCATGCACCAGGCCCGGTCGAACTGCTTCTGGCTGATGAAGGCGTTGAAGAGGGCCCGGTAGGACTCGATTCGGAAGGGGCTGATCTTGATGAGCCGCTGATGCTCGGCGATGACTTCCGGTCCGCTCTCTCCGGTCCGTTCGTAGAGCTCGGCGAGGATCTGGTGGACGAGTTCATCCTCGGGCATGACGGACGCGGCGAGCCTGAACGCATTGATGGCATTGCGGAGATCGCCGAGCCGGGAGCGGTAGATTTCGCCGAGGCCCTTGTAGAGCTGGAACTCGAGGGCCTTGTGTTGAGCGGGGTCATCCGTGGAGCGCACCCGCTCGATCATCTTCCGGTAGCCGCGCTCCAGGGCCTTCCAGTCGCGCTCGGCGGTCAGCAGTTCATCGATCGCCTGGAACGCGGGAAGCTCAAGGAGGTTCGCGTCCAGTGCGCTGTTGAAGAAGGTCACGGCCTGGTCCCGATCGTCCAGGTAGTCCCGGAAGATTGTGCCGATGGTGAAGAGCAGCTTGGCGCGACGGGTCTCGTTGCCCTCGACATTCGTGAGGAGCCCGAGCACTTCGGTCGCGCGCTTCCACTGTTCGGTGGTGGTGAAGACATTGAGGAGCTTGTGGAGGACGACCTTCGACTCCGGATCGATCTTCACGGCGGCGCGGTAGGACACAACCGCCTCGTCGTGGTTGCCGGCCTCGACGTGGGCGTCTCCGATGTCGACGAGCAGCGTGTAGCGTTCCAGGTCGTCGGGAGCGACCTCGAGGAGCTGCTTCTTCAGTGCGATGACGCTGTTGTGGTCGCCGAGCTCGTTGCGAATGTCGATCAGGGCACGCAGCGACTTCTCGTGGGTCGGGACGACCTGCAGGGCACGCTCGAACATGTCCTGCGCGGCCACCTGGTCCTCGATCCGCGCCTTGATGGTTCCTGCGGTGTAGTAGGCCTCGACGAGCTGTTCCGTGGACATGGTGTCCCGGTGTGCGGAGAGCAGGTCGAGGTAGATCCGGTAGGCGTCCTCGTCCTGCCCGCTGTCGGTGTACAGCCTGGCGAGCCCGAACAGCGCCTCGAGGTGCGCGCTGTCGTAGCGGAGCACTTCCTCGTACTGGGCGATGGCTTCCGCCCGGTCCCCGAGCTCCTCGCTGGTACGTCCGAGGCTGTAGTGCAGGTGCATGCGCTGGTCGTCGTCCTTCTCGACCTGGTCGTCCTCGAGGAGGAGCTTCACCAGCGGTCGGGCCTTCTCCCAGCGTTCTGCAGCCATGTAGATCTCGGCCAGCGGCGTGGCGGCCCAGACGTTCTTCGGGTCGAGCTGGATGGCTTCCTCGAGGAACTGCTGCCCCTGAGCGAGGTCATCGAGGTGGGATTCGTAGATCATGCCGATCTGCACGAACAGGTTCGCTCGCTCCGTGAGGTCGCGGGTGTGCTCGACCTGTCGCTGGATCATGTCGATGGCGGGCTGCCACTGCTCGCGGGTCATGTAGACGCGCTGAAGAGCCTGCATGGCCGGCACGTACTCCGGCGCCGACTCGAGCGCCGAGAGGTAGCGCTTCTCCGCCCCGTCGAGGTCACCGAGCTCCACTTCCTGAATCTCGGCGGCCCGCTGCATGAGATCGAGGCGCGCCGTATCTTCCGCGGTCACTTCCGCGAGTCTCTGGTAGCTGTCGATGGCATTCTGCCAGTCCTCGTTGCCTTCGTAGAGGGTGCCGAGGCTCTGCAGGGCCACGGCATTCCGCTCGTCCAGCTCGAGGATGCGGCGATAGGTCTCGATCCCCCGGAAGGGGTCATCCATGTTGACGGCCAGAGTGTGCCCCATGACCCCCAGCACCTCGATCTTCGCTCCCGGCTCGTCGGCGGCCTGAACGTGCATCTCGTAGGTATCCACGAGCTCGTCCAGTCGCTCCTGGTCGGCGAACACTCGCTCCAGTTCTCCGATGGCCTGCAGATCCTTCGCGTCGAGCGCGAGGACGTCCCGCAGGCAGCCCACGGCGCGATCGATATCGTCGAACTGCGTCTCGAAGGCCCATGCCTGCTTGAACAGCACCTCGCGCCGAACCTCCGCGTTGTCCGCGGCGAGATTCGCCCGGTCGTCCAGCACATCGACGTAGCGCTGCCAGTCCTCGAGGCGCGCGTAGAGCTCCTCGAGGGCCACCATGGCCGGCTCGTTCTGCGGGTCCACGCTCAGCAGATCGTTGAAGGCGTCGACCGCGCGATCATCATCCTCGAGTCGATCCCGCCATGTCTCCGCAATGCGGAATCGGATCGGGACCAGCTCGGACGGCTCGAACGTGCTCATCGCTCGCTGCTCGAGGGTCTCGATCAGCTCGTTCCAGCGGCCGAGGGCCTCGTAGGCCCGCTCGAGCGCCAGCAGGGCCGGCGCGTGCTGCTCGTCGATGCCGAGCGCGAGCTTCCACGCATCGACGGCTCCCTCGAGATTGCCCAACCGGTTCTCGAGCAGGTCGCCCGCCTCCATGTACAGGGCGACCTGTTCCTCGGCGTCGTAGCTGATATCCGCGAGACGCTTCAGCGCATCGACCATCGAATCCCAGTTCTCCGTCCGGGCGTAGATCCGGCGCAACGAACGCAGGGCCTGCTCGTTCTCGGGCTCGATGAACAGCGCCTTCTCGTAGAAGATCTCGGCCATTTCCGGGCGATCCAGCTTTTCCTCCTGGACCCGGCCGATCGCGAGCTGAAGGGGCAGGGTCTCGGCCTCGCCGGACTCGTCCACCAACTGTTGCGTCAGTGCCTGATACAGCACCACCAGCTCGTCCCACTTCGCGGTGATGCCCGCGATCCGCTCGATCTCCTCGTAGCTTGTCTGTTCGTGCGGCGCCTCGCGGAGCGCGCGCTCGAGCAGCAGGAACGACGCCTCGGGCTGCTCGAGGTGTTCCTCGTAGATCCGCGCGGCCTTCCGCAGGGTCTCGAGGCGCTCCATGTCGTCCTCGATCACCTCCAGCCGGTCGATGCACAGCGCGGCGTAGCTCTCCCACGCCCCGAGCTCGGGCCAGAGGGTCTCGAGCTGATGCAGCGCATCGAAGTCCGTCAGATCGTAGTCCAGCACACGCTCCCATGCGCCGGCGGCGTGCTCCTTGCTGTCCAGGTTGCCCTGCCACAGGCCGGCGATCCGCTTCAGCAGATCCACACACTCCTCCGATCGCTCCTCGACTTCGGCGATCGCGGCCACCCGGGCCTCGATCACCTCGACGAGCTCCTGCCAGCGCTGCTCCTGCAGGAAGGTCTCGTCCAGACGCTCCAGCGCTTCCTCGTGGCCTGGCGCCAACTCGCGCACGTGGTTCCAGGCGCGGACCGCATCCTCCGGACGCATGAGCTGTTCGGTGTACAGTCGCCCCAGCTCCTCGTGCACGGCGAGCTGCTCCTCCTCGGGCACGAGGCCGTGCTTCAGCAGATCCTCCAGGGTCGCCGAGAGATTCTCGGCATCTCCCATGCGTTCGAACAACACCCGCAGCGCCACCAGCGCGTCGGGATCGGCGGGCTCGATCTCCCGGATCCGTCGGTACGCATCCACCGCAGCGTCATCGTTCTCCAGCCGCTCGGCCTGATACCATCCGAGCCGCTTCAGCAGGTCAAGCCGCAGCGCGGGGTCCTCGGTGCGCTGCACCTGTCGGTCGAGGACATCCACCAGTTCGTTGAACTGCTCGGTCTGCTCGTAGAGCGCAGCGAGCCACTGCAGCGCGTCACCGTGCTCCGGCTGGGCGGTCACCACGCGGACCCAGAAGTCGATCGAGTCCAGCGGTCGCTCGAGCCGCTCCGCCGCAAGTCGGGCCATCGCCTCGAGGGTGGGCAGGCGCTCCTCTTCCGTCTCCAGCAGCATGGTGCGCCGCTCGTGCACGTCGAACAGGGCTTCCCAGTTCGCCGTCTGCCCGTAGAGACGCTCCAGAGCATCGAGCGCACCCACGTGATTCGGGTCGAGGTCTCCGACCTCGTTCCAGGTCGCGATGGCCGCATCCGGATCCTGCAGACGCGTCTCGTGCAGCTCGGCATGACGCGCGGTCAGCCGCACCAGCACTTCCTGGTCGAACACCGACTCCCGGCGTCGAGCCAGCACGTCGCTGAGCTCCGCCCATCGCTCCTGTGCGCTGTAGAGTTCGTCCAGGGGTGCGAGCGCGCGCTCCTCGCCCGGCTCCACCTCGAGGGCGTGAAGGTAGAACGCCTCGGCATTGGCCACGTCTCCGAGCTTCCGGTTGAGCACCTCCGCAAGCCGCAGCGCGATGTCGAACCGCTCCTCGTCGGCCAGATCCTCGAGCTCGAGCGCTGCGTGGTAGATTCCCCAGACGGCGGTCCACTGCTCGGGCTCGCCGCCCGCAATCTCCTCGATACGCTCCTTGAGCGCCCCATCGCCGGGCCGCTCGATCAGGGCATTGCCCAGCGCACCGAGCAACCGCTCGGGATCGGGCACCTGGGTCGCGAAGAGGTCCGCGTTCTCCACCCACAGGCGGAAGCGCTCGTCGGGCGAGTCCTCCACCGCGATGCGGGCCTCGTTCAGGCGGATGAGCGCGTCCCACCGGGCATGAGCGCGGTAGATCGGCTCGAGAATCGTGGCGATCTCGTAGGTCTCCACGCCCTGGCCGACGAGCCCCTCGAGGGCACCGATCGCGGCTTCGTTCGTGTCCTCTGCGGCCAGCACCTCGCGGTACACATTGACCGCCTCGGCGGACTCCCCGAGCGACTGGGCGTACACTTCCGCAAGGCGAAGACGCAGCCCCGTGGCCTCCGCGGCGTCCGCCTCGACCAGCAATCGCTTCTGCAGGGTCTCCGCCAGTGCATCGGCCTGACCGGTCATGGCGTACAGGCGGTCGAGCTGCACGAGCGACGTCGTGTCTCCGGCGTCCTCCTCGTGGACCCGCGTGTACATCTCGATCGCCCCCTCGACGTCGGCCAGGGTCGTCTCGCGGAGTCGCGCCACGCGGAGTCCGATGTCCGAACGCAGCGACGGCTCGAGCGCCTCCTCGTGCAACTCCATGAACAGCTCGACGACATCGGGCCAGCGCTCCGTCGCCGCCCCAAGCCGCTCGAGGCAGTCAACCTCCTCCTGGCGCAGGGACTCTCGCGCAGCCTGACCCGTCGCCTCGAGCGCACGGTTCGCGTCCCCGAGCCGCTGCTCGTGGATCGTCGCGCACTCCACCCAGAGATCCCGACGCTCCTCGGGTGCATCGGCCGCCTCGATCCGACGGGACAGGATGAAGAGCAGCTCCTCCCAGCGCTCCTCCGCGCGGTACAGCGGCTCCAGCAGCGCACCCGCCGTCGCCGCCTCCTCTCCGCGCTCGATGAGCCCCAGCAGGGCCTGCCGGGTCGGCTCATGCGCGGGCATCTCTCCGAGAACCGTGGAGTAGATGTCCAGCGCCGAGCGCGCATCCATGAGCTCCTGCTCGTGGATGCGCCCCATGCGGAACTGGATGGCCATCCGGTCCGCGGAGACGTCCGCGAGCGCGGCGCGCTCCCGAAGGACCTCGAGCTGCTCGGGCCAGTTCTCCGTCTGTGCGTAGAGGTTGTCCAGCGCCTCCAGCGCCGCGAGCTGGGTGCCGTCGACCGCCAGCACCGCCCGGTAGGCCATGATGGCCCGATCCGGGTCGTCCGCCTGTTCCTGCAGCACCTGTCCGAGCCGATAGTGAAGCTGGATTCGCTCCGCGTCATCGCTGGCGATCGCGATCTTCTGCTCCAGTGTCTCCACGAGCTCGTCCCAGCGCTCCAGGCCCGAAAAGAGCCGCTCGAGCTGCTCGATGGCGCGGCGCTGCGCGGGGTCGTCGCGAAGGATCGCCTGGAGCACGTCCACGGCTTCCTCGGGGGCCTCCAGTGCACGCTCGTGGAGGTCCGCCGCACGGTACTGCAGCTCTGCACGCTCCGCGGGCACACCCACGACCTCCGGGTGCTCCGCCAGCCGGAGGAGCACGTCGACAAGCTCCCCGTGGAGCGCCGCTTCACCGCAGAGCCGCTCCAGCGCACGCAGCGCCTTCAAATCCATCGGATCGGCGTCGAGCAGGCGACGCCAGATGTCCATGGCTGCGTCCCGGTTCCCGAGCTGCACCTCCCGCACCTCGGCGACCCGCATCAGAACGCGACGCCCCACCTCCGGATCGAGCGCCTCGTCCGCGAGCTGCTCGAGCGCATCCGCAAGCTGCGGCCACGCCTCGAGCTGCGGGGCCAGCCGGAATGTTCGCTCGAGATTCGCGTCGTCGTCCAGCCGTTCGGCCAGCGCACGGAGCGCGGTCTGCCACGCCGCCGAGAGATCGCCGATGTCCTCTTCCTGCAGCGTCGCGATCCGGCCGAACATCGAGCGCCGAGCATCCTCGTCGTCCAGATGCTGAAGCTGGACATCCAGCAGGTGCACCAGCCGACCCCAGTCCCCGGCTTCCCGGTACAGCGGTTCGAGCACGGCCGACGCCTGAGCCGCCCACGCCTCGTCCTCCACCTGCCGCTCGAGGGCAGAACGCGCACCGAGATTCTCCGGATCCGTGGCGAGAACGTCGCTCCACAGGCCGATCGCACGTTCGACCTCCCCGAGATCCTGCTCCAGCAGCTCGGCCAGTCGGTTCTTCAGCGTGTTCGCGTCCTCGCTGCCCGGCTCCCGGAGCGCGAGCAGCGCCTCCAGGTTCTCCGCTCGCGCGGGGGCGTCTCCGATCACACCGTAGAGCCGATCGAGCTGCTCCAGGGCCTCCGTGTCATCCGGGGCCTCCGAAACAACCTCGCGAAACTTGTCGATCGCCTGGACAGGATCCTCCAGCCACTGCTCGCACACCCCCGCTGCCTCGAAGCGCAATGCGCGACGATCCTCCGCGGTCTCTGCCGCCAGAAGACGCTCCTCGTAGTTGGCGAGCAGCTCCTCCCAACGCTCCGCGCGACGCAGCAGGTCATCGAGCGCAAGCAGGGTGGCCTCGCGACCCGGCACCACGTCGAGCACCCGGCGCTGCAGCCGGATGGCCTCGTCGAGATCGCCCAGTGCGCCATCGCGGAAGCGCGAAGCGCGCTCCAGAAGCGACACCGCGCGCGCCTGACCTTGGTCCGATCCAAGGTCCATCGTGTCGACGGTCTCCTCGTAGAGCGCCGTCACATGCTCCCAACCATCCAGACGCGGGGCGAGCTGCTCGAGCTGCGACACCGCCAGATCCGAGTGCGGGTCCGTCTGCAGCAAGCGCGACCACGCATCCGTGGCGGCCTGCTCGTCCCGAAGGCGTCCCTGCTGCACCTCGCCGACCCGCGAGAGGAGATCCACCCTCCGCGCGGCATCCGTCTCGCTCTCGAGCTGGATCTCCAGCACCTCCACGTAGGCCGGCCAGTCGCCCGCCTTCTCGTGCAGGGGCTCGAGCATCCGCGCCGCGGAGAGCCGCGTCTCCTCGACCTCCACCAACTCCGAAAGCAACGCGATCAGCTCCGGGTGATCCGGCGCCAGGCGGGCCACCGCCTCCGCGTCCTCCACCGCAGCAGCATACTCCGCGAGCGGCTCAACACGCAGTCGGGCCCGCTCCACACGCACCCTCGCCTCGGCGTGTGGATCGTCCGCCACCCCAGGCGCCAGCAGCAGGCGGCCGAGAATCTCCTCCCGGGCAGCCGCATCCCCCGTCTCCGCGTGAAGTCGGTCCAGCGCCCGCAACGAGTCCCAGTGCTCCGGCGCGATCTCCAGAATTCGCCCGTGAACGTCGATCGCGGCGAGGGCGTCCTCGCGCTGTTCCTCATGGATCCGACAAATCCGCTCCAGCACGGGAATCGCGTCCTCCGCGTCCGTCCGAAGCAGAACCTGCGCCTCCAGAACCTCCAGCAGCTCGTCCCACGCCTCCATGCGCGTGAAGATGCGATCCTTGGCCTGCAGCGCATCCGGGTCCTCCGGAAGCTGACCGAGCACCTCGTCGTAGATCGGCAGCGCGGACGCGTCGTCTTCCAGACGCTCCTCGAAAAGCCGGCCCAGCACGAAGCTGTACTCCCGCCACACGCCCGCCCGGTCCGGATCCCCGTAGAGCACCCCCCGCGCATCCGACAGCGCCTGCTCCAGGGTCGTCCAGTCTCCGGATGCCTCCGCGCACTCCTGCATCGGCTCGACCAACCCACGGGCATCCGCCTGCTCGCTGAGCGCAGCCGCATACCACCGCAGCGCCACATCCGGTGCACGAAGGTGCTCCCGATGGATCTCCGCGAGCTGACGCTGCAGCGAGAACCGCTCGGCGCTCTCCTCGGCCCCGTCCAGAATCACCTCCAGAATCTCCGGAAGCTTCCGGAAGTCCCGACGCTCCTCGTAGAACGGCGCCAGCAACGACGCCGCCCGCCGATTCGACGGATCCATCCCGAGAATGGTCTCCAGACTCTTCGTGGCACGCTCCGGCTTCTCCAGCCGCTCGATCCACGTGTCGGCAGCGCGGAACAGCAGATCCAGCCGCGTCGCATCATCCTCGTGGCGGTTCGCCACCGTCTCGATCTGCCGCACATACTCGGCCCACTGGTCCAGTCGCTCGTAGAAGCCCTCGAGCCGATCCCACATCTCCAGATCGAGGTACGACTTCTTCAGCGACTCCCGCGCCCGCATGTTCTCCGGCTCGAGATCGAGCAGGCGCTCCCACGTCTCCATCGCCTCCTCGGTCCGATCGAGACGATCCCCCTGGATCTGCCCCAGCTTCGTGAGCGCCTGCGACAGCGCCGCAGCGTCGCTCAGCGTGTCCACCCGCGCCGAGAGCACACCTGCGAGGGATTCCCAGTCCTTGTCACGCTCGTAGAGCTGCTCGAGCGCGCCCAGCGCCGCATCGTCTCCCGGACGCACGTCGAGCACCTCGCGCCACAGGCTCACGGCCAGGTCGTTGTCGCGCATGCGCATCTGCGCGACCTCGGCACAGGACCGCAACCGCTCCGCCTGCGCCTCCGGATCCGTGTCCAGTTCGACCAGTCGCTTCTTCGCGTCGATCAGCTTCTCGAACTCGCGACGCTTCTCGTACATGTCCTCGAGCTGCGTCAGCGCCTCCACGTTCACCGGATCGATCTCGAGGATCTGCTCCAGCGTCCTGATCGCCTCGGTGGGGTTGTTGAACCGATCCGTCAGCAGCCCCGCCAGCTCCTGGAGCACCGCGACCCGCTCCTCCTCGCCAGGGGTCGCTTCTGCCTTCCGCCGCAGAAGATCCACCATCTCCGGATACCGGTTCAGCTTCTCGAGCAGCTCGGAGAGCTCGTCGATCAGCTCCAGGTTGTGCGGCTCGGCGTCCAGGAGGCTCTGGTAGGTGTTCACCACCATCATGTCCTGATTCAGCTCCTCGCGGTAGATCCGCAGGAGCTGCTCCAGTCGCCACGCCCGGTAGGCCGGAAGGGCATCGCCCAGTTCCTCGACCTCGGTCTTGAGCACATCCGCCACCGCGCTCCACTTCTCGCCGCGCGTGTTCAACCGCCGGCTGAGCATGCGCGCCAGGGCGTTCGACTTGTCCTTGCGAAGCAGCCGACGCAACGAGTCCGCGGCCTTGTCCTCGTTGTCGAGACCCAGCGCCATGAACGCCTGGAAGACATACGACTCCTGTTCCGCGGCATCCTTCGACAGCCCGCGCTCCTGCAGCCCATCCGTGAGGGTACCCATCGTCTTGCGCCAGTTGCCCTTGCGGGCCGTCTCCAGGGCTGCCACCTCGAGCTGCGCATCCGCACCCGCCCGGGGAGCGAGCCCCTCCGCCCCGTCCGCATCCCGAAGCGCATAGAACCGAACCGCATAGAGCGCCGAGGCCTGCTCCTCGCCCTCCAGGACGGGACTCTCCTCGAGGCGCAGCGCCACTGCCTGCCAGACCGCGTCCTCTCCCAGTGTGGCCGGGAGCAGCGCGCACACCGTGCGCAGCGGACTCTCCGCTTCCTCGATCGCCTCCACGATCCGATCCACCAGCTCCGCCTCGGAGGCCCCCGTCGCCCGCAGCGCATCCAGCAACTCGCCAAGCCACCAGGCCCGCTCGTCTCCACCATGCTCCTGGGCCACCTCGGCCAGGGCCTGCACCGCAGACTCCGCTCGCGCCGAAGCGCTGCAGGCGCGACGCTCCGTCGACAGCTCGGGCGCCTCCGATACCGCCGGCTCCTCCGCCGGCTCGTCCGATGCCGCAAGCTCCTCCGCCGCCGCAGTCTCCTCGACGTCCTCCGCGGCCGAATCCTCGGCGTCAGCCATCTCGGCAACCCCGTCGACGTCGGCCATGGGCTCGTCCGCGTTCGCCTCCGCCGGCTCCGCAGCCTCGGGCGACGACTCCCCCTCGGCCGCGATCTCGCTCTCGGGGACCGACGGCTCCTCCTCATCGACCGGTGCGGGCTCGGCCTCGGCCGGCTCCAGCGACAGCGCTTCCTCGGCCTCCTCCCCGACCGCAGCGGCACCTTCCAACTCGGCGGACGACTCCGCGTCCCCCGCCCCTGACTCATCCGATTCGAGCCCCTCGTCCGCAGCGGCAGCCGCGTCATCCTCGGATTGCGATTCCCCGACCTCGGCCTCCTCGTCTGCCGACTCGGCCAGCCCCATCGCAACGAGCCGCTCCCGTACCGATGTCTGACCCGGATCCAGTTCCAGGCACTCGAGGAGCATGGTCGCCCCTGCGTCCGCATCGCCGAGCGAGTCGATGTACAGTTCGCCAAGCTCCCGCAGCAGCCGGGCACGCGCACCCGGTTCCTGCTCGAGCCTGAGCTCGATGTCGTACAGCTTCACCACCCGCGCCCAGTTCTCCTGACCGCGGAACAGACGCCGCGCTGCGTGAAGCGGCTCGCGGAAGAACATGTCCAGCTTGAACGCACGCGAATAAAGGCGGTTGGCCTCATCGGGATCGTGCAGCCGGTTTTCGCACACGTCGCCGGCCAGGTACACGAGCCGCGCGGCGAGCGGCTTGCCTTCCTCCACCAGCATCGCCACTTCGGCGAGCGAGAGGCACGCGCGATGCAATCCCGCCCAGTCCCCGGCACCACTGAACCCGGCCTTCAGCGCCGCCACCACGTCGTCGATCAGCAGACCGTCCGCGGCCTGCCAGAGGACCTCGGCGGCATCCTCCACCGATCGCTGCATCGCGAGCAAGCTGGCCGCGCGCAGCTTGAACCGTGCCCGCATGACCGGATCCGACAACCCATCCGCCAGCCCGGGCATCCGGGATGTCAGCTCGTCGGTTTCTCCCGCCTCGATCCAGAGCTGCTCCAGCTCGATCAGCGCAGAAGGGTTGTCGGGCTCCTCTCGGAGGGCTTCAATGAGGCTGGAAATTGCGCTCGACATGCCGTGCTTGCTCCTGTCGGAATAGGCCCTTCCGGAACACTCCGGAACGGGCTACGCGGGTGCTGAAGGTGCCTTACCACGGGCAGCGCGGATCGAACAATGCGCCCGTGCGCGGGGCACAGCGTGACGACCATTCAGTTGCCGCCTCGCTGAAGCTCCGTGATCATGCGCTGAATCGACGAGCAGCGCGTGCGGTCCGCCAGCGCATTGCACTGGCCAAGCGCCCTCGTCAGGCTGCGGATCGCATCGTCGCGATCGGAAGGGCGACCCGACTGCTCGTAGCGCGTCCGCAGGGACACACCGAGGTTGTAGTGCACCGCTTCCGGCGCTCCTCGGTGCTGCGAGGCCTCCCGAAGGAACTCGATCGCCGCGTCCGACTCCCCCATCGCGAGATACACCCGACCCACGTCGGCATACACCGACGTGGCCTCCGGGTTGATGAGAATCGCATTCTCGAAGACCGCGAGGGCCTCCTGGGGGCGCCCTCGATCGAAGTACAGGTTGCCCAGCGCGTTCCACGGCTGTTCGAACAGGGGATCGGCATGAATGGCGCGCGTGAACGTGCTGATGGCCCCGGTCGTCTCGCCGCCCTGCAACTGCAACCGGCCGAGACGATACAGCGCACGCGCGTGGTTCGGATCCCGCTCCACCGTGGCGCGCAGCGCGTTCATGGCCTCCGTCCGTTCACCGATGCGCCCGAGGGCGATGCCGAGCTGATAGTGATGATCGGGCTCATCGTCGTCCAGCTCCACCGCCCGGGCCAGATGCTCCACGGCTGCTCCGGCGTTGTTGTAGGTCTGCAACAGCACCAGCCCCACCAGGTGGTGGGCCTGCGCGTTCGACGGGTCCTGCTCCGCCGCGCGTTCGAACAGCCTCAGTGCGCTGATGGCGTCATTCTGCTGAAAACGGGAAATTCCTTCCCCGAGCGTTCTCATGGACTCCGCTCGCGACGGATCACAGGCCTGCAGCCCGGGCATCAGCGCGAGGGAAAGGAGCGCCGCAGCCATTGCGGGCAACGAACGTCGGCGCGGCAGCCGGTGGACAGCAACCGGCGCATGACAGGCAGCGGAACTCATCGTCCTCCTTGCGTCTGACGAATCCATGCAGCGACCAGCGCCGCTCTTCCGCGCGATGATACGGCCGCGAGGCAGGGTTCATCAAGCCGCTTGGCTCCAGCTCCCGTCGATTGCTCCGTCACGGCGGTACGGCGTTCGCGTCCGTTTCTCCCAACCCTCTGGGAGAGGGTCCGTTCTTGTCACGTGGTAAAGTCGAACGGATAGGTCACGCGCACGATTCCGCCACCGCGCGGTTCCGGGAATCGCCACCGACGCATGCGGTTGGTGACGCAGTTCTCGACCTCACGGCTGTTCAGGGAGCTCTCCGCCACCTGGGCGGACGCGACCGAACCATCCGGCGCGATCACGAACTCGATGGCCACTCGACCGCGGAGGTTCTCGTTGCGCTGCAGCTCGGCCTCGTAGCAGGCCCGGATCTCGCGTCGGTGCTCCCGGATCACGCGCTGGATGATCTCCCGGTCAAGCTGTCCTCGGACTTCCGGGTTTCCGGGCGTGACTGCCACTTGCCGCTGCTCGCGTTCGCTGATTCGCGCCACGCGACGGCCTTCCTGACGTGCGGCCTGCCCGCCGACCCCGAACTGGCCACCGCCGATGGCGGTTCGGCCGGCGACTCCCCCACCCCCGACGCCGACGCCAGCGCCGGCAAGGCCGCGGCTTCCGAAGGCTGCGCCGAGATCGGCACCGGACTCCTGGCCGATCGCCATCAGATCATCCATGCCGGAGGCGGTGTCGCCGAAGATCGAGGTGGGTCCCATCTCGTTCAGGACCTGCAGGGCCCCACGCTCCATGACCCGCTCGTCGGCGAGCTCGATCTCGCGCTGCGTAGGGTCGGTGCGTTCCACCGCCATCTGCCGATCTTCCTCCTCGACCCGCTCGTCCCCGGCCTGCCCTTCGTCCCCGGCCGAGGCCTCGGGTTCCTCGTCATCATCGTCGGTGGGCGGCGGTTCCTCCTCCTCCTCCTCCTCGTCCTGCATCATGAGCTGGACGAAGCGGTTCTGCTGATCGAAGCCGTCGAGACCCATGCGACCGAAGTCGTCGGGGAGCAGGAACACCAGCATGAGGAAGATCGCGTGGAGCACGAACGAGGCGACGGTGTAGCCCACCCCGCGCAGCGCCCCCGGGGCCGGGGGCAGCGCCACGACCGGCCGGGTGCTCCGGTGGATGAACACCACCACATCGCCGAACACGATTCGGGCGCGTGTGTCCTTGCCGAGGGCGATGGCCGCGGCCTTTCCGGCGGGCTTCGCCACCCCGTTGCTCCGCGCCTCGTCCAGCGACATCCGCTGCGTGTCGACGTAGACCTCGCCCTCCATCCCCGCCGCGAACTGCAGCAGGGGTTCCCCGCCGCCTTCGGGCACGCTGATCAGCTCGAACAGCTCCCCGGCCGAAGCGTGCTCGATGCCGTACGTGGCTTCCTTGCTGCTGCCGATCGTCACGGTCTTCGGCGGCTGGAAGATCTCCTCGTGCATCACGAAGTCGCGGAACAGGATGGCGATTTCCACCGATCCGTCCGTCTTTGCCGGCTTCGACAGGAAGCGGCGTGCGTAGATGACCTCGTCGGGCACGATCTCCGCGGCTGCGACCGTCTTCGGCTTCTCCTCGTGGGTCAGGAACTCGATCTCGGTGGACCCGAGCTGGATGCGGTCCTTGTGCCGCAGCGGGGCCTTGTTGACCCGCGCTCCATTGACGCTCGTGCCCCGGCCACTGCCGAGGTCCATGATCACGACGCCATCGGCCGTCCGTTCGATCAGGGCGTGCACCCGGCTGACCGCAGGATCGTCGATGAAGAGGTGCGACTTGTCGTGACTACCGACCTTGACGACGTCCTGATCGAGCCGCTCCGTGCGCTGGAGCGCACCGTCGCGATGGATGTTGAAGATGAACGCCTTGCTGTCCGACATCGTCCGCTCCTCCCCGATGGGGTGCTCCGCTCCCGCCCGACTCTACAGTTCTTCGACCGAGCGCACCATTTCCGGGATGAAGTCCGGACGAATTCGGATGAGGCTGGCGGCATCGCGTCCGCGCTGACCCATGATGTTCTCTCCGTCGGGTCGAACGAGCTGGCCCTCCACGACATCCGCGTCGAAGTCGAAGACGGTCTCGTCCTCGTAGACCGGATCCTGCGCCAGCGCAGCACCAGGAAGGAGCGTGACCAACAGGGCAAGCACCGCCAGAGTCGTCATCAGGTTCCTCATCGCCTCAACCTCCTCGCTGTCCGCGCCGGGAACCGGCCACGGGGCATCACATGAGAATGGACAGCGCACGCCCGGGAAAGTTCCCCGCGACGCACATCATCGGCTCGCCTGCCCGCCGAGGATCTCGATCAGCTCCTCCAGCACCTCCACGCGCTGCATCGCGTCGCTGCGTCGTTCATGATCTGCGGGTGCAGCCTCGAGAAACTGTCGATAGTACGCCACGGCGCGCGGATAGTCCTGGTGGTACTCCTGAAAGAGCACGGCCAGATTGAAGAGCGCTGCCGCATGGCCGGGCTCTGATGCCAGCACCTGGTTGTACGCGGCCTCCGCGTCATCGAAACGCTCGAGGCCCCGCAGGGAGACCCCGTAGGCGAGGCGCGCGTCGAGGCGGTCGGGTTCCTCCTCGAGAACCACACTCAGCGCATGGTGGGCGGCCTCGTAGTCGCGGAAGCTCAGTGCCATGGTGCCGATGTTCATCAGCGCATCGACGTAGCGGGGATTCCGGTTCGCGGCTTCCTGGAACATCTGGTAGGCCAGCACCACGTCATTCTGTGCCAGCGCGATCATACCCCGCTGATTGAAGAGTTGTGGTGCCTGGATGCCGAGTTCGTAGGCGTCCACGCACACCAGACGCGCGAGTTCGTAGCGCCCGAGGTTGTAGTAGATCCGGGCGAGATTCGCGTATGCCTCTGCGTTGAGCGACTCTCCGCCGAGCGCGAACCGCAGGCGGTCGATCGCCTGCTGGGCGACCGCCCTGTCCATCCGGCCCTCGCCGAACGCCTCCTGCTGGTGCAGGAGGCTGAGGTTGATGTTGCAGCCCGCTTCGAGTTCATGCCGTTCGAGACAGGCTTCGAAGAGGTCGATGGCCGCCTGGACGTTCCCTGCGGCCAGTTCCAGGGCGCCGAGGTTGGCCATGCCCCGCGCGAAGCTCTGGTCGGCGTCCGTGGCGGCCTGATAGCGCGCCCTGGCCTCGTCGAGATCGCCTTCCTCCTGGGCGATCAGCCCGAGATTGAACAGCGTGGGCGCGTGATCCGGGAACACCTCGAGAACCTCGAGCAACTGTCGGCGGATCGCGCGAAGATCGCGCTGTCCGGGGACCCCTTCCGCGTACTGTCGCACTGCGCTGGAGAATGCTGCCCGGGCGTGCTCTTCGGCGGCGGCCGCTTCGCGGGCGGCGATCTCCTCGGGGGACAGCTCGGGCTCCGCGGCGGCCGCGCGACGCTCTGCCCGTTCGGCCTGACTCGAGGGAGCCTCCTCACCGGAGGCCGCCGTCTGTGTGCCCCCGCAGCCGGCCCACAGAAGCGCCGCCGCGGCGAGCGCGACGAGCCCGTACCGGCCGGAGCCGTGACCCTGAATGCAGAACGTCGTCATCAGCCTTCCTCCGCGGGGTGTGCTCCCGGGCTCGGGGCCTCGGCGCCCGTCCCCTCGTCTTCCATCGGTGTCTCGTCGGTCGGCGCGTCCTGCGAGCGGCCGACGCCGATCTCGCCCTGCACCGAGCCATCGAAGTTCTCGAGCAGTCCACTCGTGTAGAAGCGGCTGCGATCGTGGCCGGGCGTCACCCGGACCTCCGACCCGGCCCGGAACGACGGCTCGATCTCCTGCATCAGCCGGGCGGCCTCGAACGAGAACTCGTTGAACCACCCCGTATCGCGCGCCACCTGGATCGCCGCCTCGTAGCGCATCATGGCGTCGTCCTTGATGTGTTCCGCCTGCTCTTCCAGAAGGACCCGATACCGCTCCTCCTCCAGGGGATCGCTGAAGTTGGGGATGGGCGCGTCGATGATCTGCTCGTAGAACACGTGATAGAGGCGCCCGAGCCGGGTCAGCGCAGCGATGTTCCACCCCGGCCGGTTGAACTCGCCCACCCGGGTGTAGGCGACCATCGCCTCGCGGCCGATCTCCTGCTTCTGCCGGATGGCTTCCTGCTGCTGCGCTTCGTTGCGGGGAAGCGGAATCGCCTCGAACCGCTCGAAGATCTCTTCGCCGATCATGAACTGGGCTCTGGCGACCGCTTCCAGTGCCTGCATCTCGAGTTGGGCACGCGTCTCGGCGTCGAGACCGTCCACGAGGGACATCATCTCGCGGTACTGGCGGAGGGCGCGGTCCGGCCGTCCGGCGGCCTCGTGCAGCTGTGCCATGCGGCCCATCGCCTGAAGGGCGAAGGACGGGCTCGACCCCCGGAAATCCCGAACGAACCGCTCGTACGCCTGCATCGCGTTGCGGGTCCGTCCTCGCTCCTCCTCGATCTCCGCGACGCGGAAGTTCGCCTCGGCGATGTCATCCGAGCTGAGTTCTTCCGATCCGCGGGCCATCCGGATGATGGACTGGTACACGCGCGTCGCGTCATCCCAGTGCCCGAGTCCGTGTCGGAACGTCGCCGCGCTGATCAGCGCGCGGAGGGCGTTGTCGCCGTCGGGACGAATCGAGGCGTACCGCTCGTAGAGGGAGGCGGCCTCGTCGTAGATGGCGAGGCGGTGATACGTCCTCGCCATCTCGAAGATCGTGTCCGGCACCAGCTCGGAATCCGGACGGTGTTCGATGAGCAGCCCATAGACCGACAGGGCGTAGTCGATGTTGTTGATGTGCTCGAAGCTCAGGCCCGCGTTGTAGAGGGCCCGGTCCAGGAGATCGCTCTGGAAGTGGTTCTGGGCGAACTCGAAGAAGCAGTACGCGGCCGGCTCGTAGGAGGAGTCCTCAAAGAGGTGCAGACACTCCCGGAAGCTGATCTGCTCGCTGAGAACGGCGAGTCGGCCCGCGAATTCGCCGCGATTGAGCGCGCTCGCCTGGAACCGATCGATCCACTGGCGCATCCCGGCGTAGTCCCGCTTGAGCGCCAGGCTGTCGAGCAGCAGCTCCGCCGCGATGCGGGCCCGCTGGGCGTCGACGTCGGCAAACCGGACGGCCAGTTCGCCGAACCGAGTGGACGCTTCATCGAGGTGATCGAAGTTGTAGTACATGAACGCCACGACGTAGTCGATCTCGACCGCCTTCTCCGGATCGGGGTTCACGGCGAGATACCGGTCGCACGCGTCCATCATCCGCAGGTACGCCTCCGGAATCTCCTGCGGCTCCGGGATGGGCGGAAGCTCCGCCTCGTCGCGAGACGCCTGATCGGTCCCGGTGGCTGCGGTGATCTGGTCGAGGTCGACCATCCTCGTGTAGGCGTAGCAGGCGCCTTCGATGGCCACGGCGTCGTACTGACTGTCTCCGTCGCTGACCGCCAGTGCGCGCTCGTAGGCCATGGCGGCCTCCTGCCAGTCCTCGTTTCGGTACAGGAGTTCGCCGTAGTAGAACCACATGATGTAGGCGTACTCCGACACGTCGCCGAAGTGCCGCGCGTAGTCCTGGTAGAGGTTGTACGCCATGGCGTACAGCTCCTCGTTGAGGGTGACCTGGGCTTCGCGGTGGAAGGTCGTGGCGAGCTGCCGGAGCAGCAGCTCGATATTGGTCCCCATGCGCTGGACGCGGGACTCGGCCGCATCCTCGAAGCCACTCGCCAGCGCGAACAGCTCCACAAGGCGACGCGTCTCGCGAACGATGTCCGCGTTGTTGCCGCCCGGGCGGGTGTTCCGGACGATCTCGCGCTGGTGATCCACCACGTTGAAGCTGTTCGGGTTGCGCGCGATCAGCTCCCGGTAGAGGCGGTTCGCGTCGGTGTAGTTGCCTCGCTCGCCGTAGATGCGGGCCAGTCTTGCCACGAGGTCAAGGTACTCGTCCGGCGCGATCTCCTCGAAGAAGGCGAAGGCGGCGTCCGCGGGGAAGACCGCGCTGTAGAACAGCGTCATGTCGCGGAGCGCGTCCCGTCGCAGTCGCGCCGATCCCGACCCGCTGCCCTGGCTGCTGGCCGTGATGGCCTCGAAGAGCAGTTCGATGGCGTCCTCGTGGTCGCGATCGTTCTGCGCCATGTTGTAGAGAGACCATGCCTGCTTGTAGACGGCGTAGGCGTAGGTCGGGCGGTCGGGGAACGCGGCGACGGCCTCGAAGAACTGGTAGGCGTTCTCCATCTCGCCCTGGAGGAACTCGTACTCGCCCAGGGCGAGCAGGGCGTTCGGGAGATACTCCGATCGCGGGAACGTCCGAACCAGCAGTTCGAAGACGGCATGGGCCTCGTCGTTGCGCCCGAGCTGCGAGAGGTTGGCGCCGAGGAAGAAGAGCACGCCATCGATCTGGTCGTAGGTCTCGAAGTGATCCTCGACGATCTGGGCGTACAGCTCGATGGCCTCGTTGGCGAACTGATTGCTCTGCTCGAGATCGTCATTGGCACGCTGCTCGAACACCCGCGCCCGGGCGGGGTTCTCGTCGCGGATGGCGAACGCCTCGTCCCGGCGCTGGAAGGCGCGCTGCTCGTAGAACGTGGCCCGCTGGTAGAAGAGCTCCGCCAGCCGGAACATGTACTCCGCGCGCTGGGCGTCCTGGCGCGGCGTTCGCTGCACGAGGTTGCGGAGCTGGTTGATCGCGGTGTCCGTTCGTTCCTGGGCGGCCAGCTCGACCTGTTCCCGGAACCAGCTCTGCGTGGCTTCCGGTCCACGCTCGGCGGCCTCGAGGAGGCTCTCCCGCTCCTCCTCGTCCTCCAGCTCGAAGACGGAGACGTCGGCTTCCGACCGACTATCCTCGAGCTGTGCGGTGGCTACGGAGGAGACGAGGGGCACCGCGAGCAGCGCTGCCATCAGGATGTGAAATCGAACAGACCGCATGACGGAGCCCATCCTCTGAGGGGGTGTATCTGTGCGCGGGCGACTCAGGGTTCGCGCGCGCGTCCGTCCGGCCCTATCGGCAATCGGACCGGATCCGGTAGTAATAATGACCAATCTCGTCCTTCCAGTATTCCCCGCGGAAGGTCCAGCGGATCTGATCCGGCCGGGTCACCGCGGCGGTCACGTCCGTCTCGCCGCGGAAGACCGCGGCGGCCAGTCCGCTCGAGAGGGCGCCAGCCTCGGCCAGCTCGGTCTCCACGAGGATCGCGGTCGCCTGCAGCCGGTAGCTCTCCAGTTCGTCCCGGATGTCCCGCAGGCGGGACTGGACCAGTCCCCCCGCTCGGGTGATCGCCGTCTCGTGGGTCACTTCGAGGTGACCGCTCAGGTACAGACCGAACTCGGAATTGGTCCATCCCCGGTCGAGGCCGCGGAGGCTTCGCCGCTCCCGGTCCAGCGCGTCGATGTACTCGAGGGACTCCCGGACGCTCCGGTCGACGAGAGTGGCGTTCACGATCTGTTGCAGCCTGGGGTCGAGCGCACCTGCGCTCCTCCCTTCGGCGTCACGCAGGAACTCGTAGTAGTCCGTCGTGCTCAGCATCTCGTCCATCAGCTCCTCCAGCTGCACGAACAGCGGCTCGTAGACGAGCTCGAACTCGTCGAGCGCCTGCCGCACGAGCTGGTAGCGGCAGTTGAAGAACAGGATCACCGCCTGGAGGATCGGAGCCTCCGGAAAGAACTCGTCGTCGAAGAATGGCGAGTTGAGGCTGTGCAGGTTGCCGAGGGCCCGGTTGAACTGCTCGAGCTGAAAGTCTGCCCAGGCCGACTCGAACAGCGCGTCGAGCCAGTACCGCGACCCCCGCGGAATCTGCCCGTAGAACTCCACGCTGCGCTCGAACTCGCCCGTCGAGTAGAGGGTCCGCGCCAGGGACAACCGAGCCAGCTCCCCCAGGTGG
>REDH01000120.1 GCA_007693585.1 Deltaproteobacteria bacterium | reverse complement strand
GCCCTCAGCAGTCGGCGGTCCGGGGTCGGCGGTCGGCGGTCGGCGGTCCGGGGTCGGCGGTCGGCGGTCAGCAGTCGGAGAATGGGCGCCTGCGCCGGTTGACGCAACGCGCCACCAGTGGCTAGGGACCTTCGGGCGGGCGGATGCCCGCACGGGGCCACACGACGACACGGGACGACAAGGATGAGCGACGCGCAGGAGCGGGGGACGCGGGAGCAGCCCTACGATCTGATCCTGATCGGCGGCGGGATCAACGGAGCTGGCATGGCCCGCGATGCGGCCAAGCGTGGGCTGTCGGTGGCGCTCTTCGAGCAGCGCGACTTCTCGACCGGCGCGACGTGGGCCAGCTCGGGCATGATCCACGGCGGGCTGCGGTACCTGAGCCGCGATCCGGAGGTGACCCGGCTCGCCTGTCTCGACAGCGGTTACATTCAGCGCATCGCGCCACACCTGATCTTCCGGATCCCGTTCATCGCTCCGTGGCTGCGGGAGGGGGGCCTCAAGGCTCGCGTCATCTTCGAGCTCGCCGAGATCTACTTCGACACCTACGACCGATACCAGCCGCTGAAGCGCGGGCTGCGCCACAGCCGCATGACCCCGGAGGAGACGCTGTCGCTGGAGCCGGGCATCCGCCCCGACATCCTCGGCAGCCTCTCGATGGACGAGTGGGGCATGGACTCCCAGCGTCTCAACGTCATCAACGCGCTCGACGCGCGGCTGCACGGCGCGGACCTTCACACGTACCATCGGGTGGAGGGCCTGCTGCGCGCGGACCGCGCGACGGTGTGCGGCGTGCGGGTGCATGACCGGGTGAGCGGCACGCGCCGGGAGGTGTTCGGGCGGGTGGTGTTCAACGCTGCGGGCCCGTGGGCGATGGCGGTGGCCGAGCGCGAGGGGGTGCGGTCGGTGAAGGTGCGTCCCGGCAAGGGCGTCCACCTCGTGTACGCGGGCCGACTGACCAACTACGCCGTGCTCTCGACCGCGGTGGACGGACGCCAGATCTTCATCTGCCCGCACCAGAACCACACCCTCGTGGGCACCACGGATGACGACTACTACGGGGACATGGAACACATCCCCGTGCTCGAGGACGAAGTCGAGTACCTGCTTCAGGGAGTCGAGCATATCTTCCCGTCCATTCGAAAGTATCCAATCATCGGAACCACGGTGGGATGCCGGGCTACCCTCCACGCGTACGGCAGGCCCGAGGACGACCTGAGCCGGGAGCACCGGGTCTTCGACCACGCCGAGGACGGTTGCCGCGGATTCTTCTCGATGGCGGGAGGCAAGCTCGCCAGCTACCGGATCATGGCGGAGGAGGCGGTGGACGCGGTGATGGCGTTCCTCGGCCGGAGCGCGGCGTGCCGGACCCACCTCGATGCGCTCCCGGGCGGCGCGCAACACGACCTGACGGAGGATGCGTTCACCGAGCTCGGTGTGAGCGCGGTGGCTGCGCGACGCATTCTCTACCGGCACGGCTCGAACGCCGAGCGGATCCGCGCCCTGATGCAGGAGGCCCCGGAGACGCGTGCGGTGGTGGATGCCGCTGAGCCGGTCACGGAGGCCGAGCTTCGGTACGTGTTCCGCGAGGAGGCGTGCCGGACGCTCGATGACGCCAAGCGGCGCACGCGCCTGGGCGTTGGCGCCGACGGCGGTGCACGCCCCGTGCTCCGCGCGGCGCAGATCTTCTGCGAGGAGATGGCGCTGCCACCGGACGCCCTCGGCGAGGTCGCACTCGACTTCCTGCAGTGCCGCTGGGAGGACCGTCGAGGCATCCTGCGCGGGCACGCGAAGGCGATGGAGGAGCAGGCCCAGGCGATGGCGTTCCTTGCTGCGGGTCTGGGCGAGTGGGTCCCTGGCCGCGGCGCGGAGGCGGGGCGATGAGCGCATCGTCGTTCGATTGTCTCGTGGTGGGTTCGGGGGTCGCCGGGACTGTCGCGGCCGTACGCCTCGCCGGAGCCGGGCTTCGCGTGGCGGTGACCGGCCGGCGTGCCGGGGGCACCGCGCTCTTCTCGGGAGCAGGACAGCTCTTCGGCCCTGCGGGCCCGGCGCTTCCGGCCCGGTCGCCCATGCGGGTCGAGCGCGGCTCGGGCTCGCCCCCGGGCCATGCGGCGCTCTCCGCGGCGACGCGCCTGGAGGTGCTGCGCGCGCGGTTCCCCGATCACCCGTTCGTGCGCTGGGGCCTCGATGCCGACACGCTGGGGCGGCAGGCGCGGGATGCCGTCGCCCTTCTCGAGCTTCCGATGGACCTGGCCTCGGAGCGGGTCGTGCTCGAGGGTGGGGTCCTGCGAGAGGCCGACCTGCCCCTGCGCGGTCTGGCCGGGTCGCGGACGCTCGGGGACGGCGTTGTGTTCGTGGGCCTGTCGGACCTGCCCGGGGTGAGTTCCCGATGGCTGGCTCGCGCGTGGGGTTCGGACGCGTCGTCCGTCGTGGCCGCCCCACTGGACGACGCCGCAGGGTGCGGAAGTCCGCTGGCGTTCGCGGCCCGGCTGGCGGGAGACGAGGACCGCGCGCGGCGCTTCGTGGCGTCGGTGGTCGCTGCGGTCCGGTCATCGGAGGGCCGGGGTGCCGTGGTGGTGCCGCCGGTTCTCGGCCTGACGTTTGCGCACCGCGATCGGTTGATCGACACCCTGTCCGCGGCGCTCGACGGGCGGACGGTGGTGGAGCCGGGGGCCATCGTGGACTCGGTCTGGGGCGTGCGGACGCACCGCCACCTCGCGGGGGTCCGGGAGCGTGCCGGCCTCGTGGTGCGGGAGGAGGTCACGGAACTTCGACCGCGCGATGGCGGATGGCAAGCGACGCTGGCGGATGGGTCCGATGTCTCGTCGTGGTCGGTGGTTCTTGCGGCGGGAGGCCACCTGGGCCGCGCGTGCCGCCCGCTCGCGCTGTCTGCGTGGCTGAAGAGCTCGATGGTGGCGTCGCGCTCGGCGGAGTGGTCGCCGTGGCAGGATCATGCCTTTCTGCAGGAGGGGGTGCCGGTGGACAGCGAGGGGATCGCGGTCCCGGATGGTTCCGGAGCGCTGGAGGCGTGCGGCGCCGTGCTCGGCGGGCATGATCCGGCGCATGATGGGACGGGTATCGGGCTCGGCCTGGTGAGCGGCTGGCTTGCCGCGGAGCGGTTGCTGGCGCGGCGGGAGGGAGCTCGATGAAGCGGATGCGCGCGCTGGTCCTTCTGGGGTGGCACTTCCTGCTGCACTGGTTGTCGAAGGTGACCTTCACGTACCGGCGTGGGGGACTTCCCCGCTTTCGGGAGAACTACGACCCGGACGGGCTGCTGCCGCTGTCGCCGGAGGATCGAGCGCTCCTGGCCTCCTGGCAGCGGTGCACGGCATGCGGCCTGTGCGAGGCGGTGTGTGCGGAGGCCGGGCTTGTGGTCGAGGGCGGACGCACCGGTCCGATGGAGCTCATGACCGCGGGGTCGCGTGACCTGTCGGAGCATCCGGTGGCGGCGCGGGCCGCGACCGGGGATGTCCCCGGAGCCGAGGAGGCGGCGGCGCTGTGCCCGATGGCCGTGCCGATTCCGGAGGTGCTCGGCTTCGTTCGGCGGCAGGCAGACCAGCTGGCAGATCGCTGAGGGAGTCGTGTAGCCACCCCTGCCGTGCCGTGGCTTCCTGACCCCGGTTCACCGCGTTTCCGCTGCGCTCCCGGGCCGCGGAGATTGGCGTTGGGTTCCCCATCCCCGCGAGTGGACCGGGGCAGCCTGCTGTGGATGGGCTCCCGGGCCGTGATTGACAGGCTCGCGACGGCTCGGCTAGGGTTTCGTGCCGTGCGCCCTCGGCCGGAGGCGCGCGGGGCGCGCTGCGGCGGCGTCCATCATCCCCCTGAACTGCGCGGTCCTCGAATGGAACGGAACTTCTTCTCGTCCGTGGCCCTCACGGTGGTCATGTTCGTCTTCGCCGTACTGGTGCTGTTCAACACCTGCCAGGTGAATCATCTGCAGGAGCACGTGATCGCGTCGACGAACGAGGTCCAGACGCTGCAGCGAGCGATCAGCCGCATGCAGAACGAGATCGAGAGTGGTGCGGTGGGCGGGCGGGCGTCTTCGGGACGCGCGCGTTCCCAGTCGGACGATGAACAGGCTCGGTTCTTCGCCGAGGACGAGTGGGAGGCGCTGAACCGCCCGGGCAACCTGCTGGTTCCGGCGACGAGTTCGCTCTGGGCGGAAGGGGCGGTGGACGGCGGCACGCTGCGGCGCGCGTTCATCACGGACATGCCCGGCCTCAACCCGCTGACCAACAACGCGGCGGATGTGTCCGAGCTGTATTCATACGTGTCGGAGAGTCTCGCCAGCCAGCAACGCGACGACATCGAACGCTGGACGCCGGGGCTGGCTTATCGCATCGAGGCGAATGACGACTTCACGGAGTACCGCGTCTTCCTGAAGCGGGGGATCCGGTACCACCGGGCATCGGTCGACTTCTCGGATCCGCGCTACGAATGGTTGCAGGAGGAGCGCGAGGTGGTGGCGGACGACTTTGTGTTCTTCCTCGAGCTGGCGATGAATCCGCAGGTCGATGCGGCGCATCTCCGGAACTACTATGAGGATGTCGAGGGCATCGAGGTGGTGAACGACCACGAGTTCATTGTCCGGTGGAGCGAGTCGACCTACCATTCCCTCGTCTTCACCTTCGGTCTGTCCCCCATGCCGCGCTGGCTCTATGGGGCGGACGAGGATGGCGAGCTCTACGACGAGGCCGAGGTGGGTCGGCGGTTCAATGGTCACTGGTTCAACCAGCGGGCGATCGGCACGGGTCCGTACCGTTTCGTGCGGTGGCAGCAGGGGGGAAGCATCATCCTGGAGCGAAACGAGGACTATCATGGGGAGCGCCCGCCCATCGAGCGGGTGGAGTTCCAGGTGATCCGGGACGAGACGGGGCGCCTGAACAACCTTCGTGCGGGGGAGCTCGACTTCACGGACATCCAGCCGACGCAGTACCGCAACGAGATCGTGCAGGGGGGGACGCGGGGTTTCGAGACCGGCGAGTTGGAACACGACACGTATCAGGGGCTGAGCTACCGGTACATCGGCTGGAACATGGACACGCCGTTCTTCGAGGACCGGCGGGTTCGGCTTGCGATGACGCACGCGATGAACCGGCAGCAGATGCTGGACGTGAACATGGAGGGGCTCGGCCGGGTGATCTCGGGTCCGTTCTTCATCGACTCGGAGGAGAACGACGCGAGCATCGAACCGTGGCCCTTCGATCTGGAACGTGCTGCAGAGCTTCTGGCCGAGGCAGGCTGGGAAGACCTGAGCGGCGACGGCATCCTGGAGCGGCTGGTGGATGGACGACCGATGCGGTTCGAGTTCCGGATGATGGTCTATGGGCACCGCCCGGAGTTCATTGCGGCGATGGAGAGTTACCGGAACGATCTCCGCCGGATCGGGGTGCGGATGACGATCCAGCCCGTGGAGTGGTCGATCATGCTTCAGCGGATGTACGAGAAGGACTTCGAGGCCTTCACGGGAGGTTGGGTGCTCAGCGCGGCGCTCACGGATCCGTATCAGATCTGGCACTCCAGCCAGGCGGATGTGCCGCGGGGTTCGAACCGCGTGGGCTTCCGAAATCCGGAGGCGGATGAGCTGATCGAGCGGCTCCGGGTCACCTTCGATCGGGACGAGCGCATCCGGATGCTGCACCGGTTCCACGCGATTGTGCACGAGGAGCAGCCGTACACGTTCTGGTTCGCTCCGCTGGAAGTGGCGGCCTGGCGCAGTCACCTGCGGAACGTGAACTTCAGCCCGGTGCGCCCCTTCGACCAGTCGCTGAGCTGGTTCATCCAGCAGTGAGCCCTCGAGCCGGAACGCCCCGATGACGCAGTACATTCTCAAGCGGCTCCTGTTGATGGTGCCGACGTTCCTGCTCATCACGCTGCTCGTCTTCGTGATGATCAACCTCGCCCCGGGCACCGCGGGCCAGGCGGCCAGCGCGAGCGGCAGCGAGCAGGCCGACCAGAGCGCTGCGGCGCGCGAGGGGTATCGGCTGTTCAAGGAGCAGTACAACCTCGACCTCCCCATCATCCTGAACTTCCGGTTCCTCCTGGACGAGGACAACGTGATGCGTCACCTCGAGGTGGTGGCGCGCAACCTCAGCGGGACGATCCCGGGAGAGCGGGAGGCCTTCGCCGTGGGGCGTACGGCGGCGGGTGTGGTGGCCGACATCGTCAACGAGCCTTTCCATGCATTGGCCCGTGAGCTCGCGGATCCCGACCTGGATCCGGACGAGCGCGCCGCGTTGCAGCGCCGGCAGCAGGAGGTCGGCTTTCGCACGATCGATCCCCGGCGCCCTCCCCGCCCCGCTCAGGGGGCCATCTTCGATTCCGAAGAGCGGCTGGAGGACTGGGGGCACGCGATCGTTCCCGAGCTGCTCGCCATCAGCCGCTCGTACGTGTGGATCTATCGGGACGACGTGGACTCACCCTGGCTGGACGGGGTCGGGATCCTCGCCGAGACGCTGGGGCTGGACCCGTCGACCCGGTCGGGTTCGGTGGAGTGGCGGGGGGAGAACTGGAGGGTGCACACGACCCTGACGGACAAGGTCCGCTTCCTCGCGGTGCAGCGGCTGTCCGTGAATGCGCGCCGTCGGGTGCTGATCCGGGATGGCGAGCGGGGCACCGAGGAGCAACGCGCGGCCAACCGGATGATCGTGAGCGAGAACAACCGGATCTCCCAGTGGACGTGGTCGCTGGGCGATTCTCCGGAGCGGCAGCAGGAGATCCTGGCGGAGTGGGAGGGATGGTGGGAGGAGGCGTCCATTCGCTACGAGCGCACCGGGCTGCAGACGCTGGGCTCCGTGTTTCTCGACACCCGCTTCGCCGCCTACTGGGCGAACCTCGCCCGCCTCGATTTCGGCACCTCCATCCGATACCGGCGACCGGTGATGCAGGTCATCGGTGAGCACTGGATGTACAGCGTGTACCTCAGCGTGATGTCGTTGCTCCTCGCGTATTTCATCAGTGTTCCCATCGGTATTCTCGCCGCGGTGAAACAGAACACCTTCGCCGATCGGGGCGTGGGGATCGCCCTCTTCGTGCTGTACAGTCTGCCGAGCTTCTTCGTGGCGACGCTGGCGCAGACCTACCTGACACCGGCCAGCCCGCTCGATGCCGACAGTTTCATCGGCAAGGTGATCAACTTCTTCGCAGTCTTCCCGGTCAGCGGCTTCAACAGCGTGGAGGCCATCGAGGTGACCACCTGGGAGCTGCTGACGAACACGCTCTGGCACATGGTCCTGCCGGTCATCTGCCTGACCTACATGTCCCTGGCCGTGCTGTCGCGGTACGCGCGCACCGGCCTGCTGGACGTGATCCGCTCGGACTACATCAGAACGGCGCGGGCCAAGGGGCTGTCCGAGTGGGTCGTCATCATGAAGCACGCCGTGCGGAACGGAATGATCCCGATCCTGACGCTGCTGGGCACCACCCTGCCCGTGCTGATCGGGGGTTCCATCGTCATCGAGTACATCTTCGTGATCGAGGGGATGGGGTCCCTGATGATCGGGAGCATCTTCTTCCGGGATTACAACGTGATCATGGGCATCCTGCTCCTGTCGAGCATCCTCACCCTCGTGGGCATCCTCCTGAGCGACATCTCGTACGCGCTGGTGGACCCTCGCATCAGCTTCGACTGAGGAGACATGGCGACCTCCTCCGACAAGGCGTATCGCGAGTACGCATCCTACTGGGCCATCGTCTGGGAGCAGTTCCGCAAGCAGCGGAGCAGCTACTGGGCGATGTGGCTGATCTTCGGTCTGTTCGCGCTGGCCATCTACGCCCCGGTGTTTTCGAGCAGCCAGCCGTTCGTCTGGAGGGGGAGCGACGGAGGGCTGTCGTTCCCCTGGTTCTCGTCGCTGCTGTTCAACCGCAACGTGTTCGAGAACGGGGTGGACCTGTTCTTCAACCTGTTGCTGGTGCTGAGCCCGGCGCTGCTCGTGAGCTTCCTGCTCATCCGGACCCGGGCGCGGAGCATGAAGGTCTCGGATGCGGCGCGACTTCACCGCCAGCACCTGCTGTTCTGGAACCTGATCATCCTGGCCGCGTTCATCGGGCTGATGCTGACGGAGCCGCGGACGGCGCTTCCGGAGTACCGGGAGTTTGCGGCTGCAGGACTGGAGAGCGGCTTCGCCCTCTTCCCACCGTTGCGGATCCATTACGAGGATACGCTTCACGGCGTGACGGGGCCCGGCATCGTCCATGTGCTGGGACAGGACAACGCCGGTCGCGACATCTTCGTCCGGCTGCTCTACGGAACGCGGGTGTCGCTGAGCATCGGCGTCATCGCGGTGAGCATCTACATCACGATCGGGATCGTCCTCGGATCAATCGCTGGGTACTTCGGCGGCCGGACGGACATCGTGGTGGTGCGCCTGATCGAGATCTTCCTGTGCTTTCCCGCGTTCTTCCTCATCCTGACCTTCATCGGGTTCCTGGATCAGCCCAGCATCGCCTGGGTGATGGTCATCATCGGTCTGATCGGGTGGACCGGCCCCGCCCGGCTGGTTCGGGGCGAGTTCCTGCGGCTGAGAAACATCGACTTCGTGGCCGCGGCCCGTGCCCTCGGCCTGTCGAACACGCGCATCATCTTTCGACACATCCTGCCGAACGCGATGGGCCCCGTGCTCGTCAACGCCACGTTCGGCGTCGCCTCGGCGGTGCTCATCGAGAGCACCCTGAGCTTCCTCGGTTTCGGCGATCCGACGCTGCCCTCCTGGGGCCGCATTCTGGCCTTCGGGCGTTCGACCAGCGACACGCAGATGATGCTGATCGCCGGCTTTGCCATCTTCGTCACGGTCTCGGCGTTCAACATGGCCGGTGAGGGCATCCGGGACGCTCTCGATCCGAAGCTGCGCAAGTAGAGACTCCGGGAGCAGGACACCACCATGGGCAGCAACGACATCCTCCTCGAGCTCGACGACGTGCGGACGTGGTTCTTCACCGACGCGGGCATCGTCCCCAGCGTCGACGGGGTGACCTACCGCGTCCATCGCGGGTCGACCCTCGGGGTGGTCGGTGAATCCGGCTGCGGAAAGAGCGTCACCGCGCTGTCGGTGATGCGGCTGATCCCGAGCCCTCCCGGGCGTACCGTGTCGGGTCGGATTCTGTTCAACGGCAAGGACCTGACGCGCCTCCCCGAGCCGGAGATGCGGCGGATCAGGGGCAACCGCATCGGCATGATCTTCCAGGAGCCGATGACGAGCCTGAACCCGGTGTACACGGTGGGCAACCAGATCATCGAGAGCATCGACCTCCATCTTCGGTTGCCACCGAAGGAGGCGCGGGAGCTGGCGATCGAGATGCTGGATCGGGTGGGTATCCCGTCCCCGCGGGAGCGGGTGGACGAATATCCGCACCAGATGTCGGGCGGCATGAAGCAGCGCGTGATGATCGCGATGGCGCTGGTCTGCAAGCCGGACCTGCTGATCGCGGACGAGCCGACGACGGCGCTGGACGTGACGATCCAGGCGCAGATCCTCGACCTGCTGAACGAGCTGCAGGACGAGTACGGCATGAGCATCCTGATGATCACCCACGATCTGGGGGTGGTGGCCGAGGTGTCGGACCACGTCGCCGTGATGTACGCGGGGAAGGTGGTCGAGTACGCGGATGTGGAGACGCTGTTCGCGGAGCCGCGTCATCCGTACACGATCGGGCTGTTCCGTTCCCTTCCGAATGTCGGAGCGAAGCGGGGCAGTCGGTTGCCCACGATTCCGGGCATGGTCCCCTCGCCGTTGCAGTTCCCGTCGGGATGTCGCTTTCGCACGCGCTGTCCCTTCGCGACGGCGGAGTGTTCGAGCAGCGAGCCGCCGCTGGTGGACATCGGCAAGGGGCACCAGGTCGCGTGTCACTATGTCGACGAGGTGTTCGCCGGAACGAAGGAGGAGACCGGCCCCTTCATCGATGGCCGGACCGTCACGAAGCTCATCACCCCCGAGGGTTTCGGCGAGACCGTCGACGGCCCCTGAATTCCCCTCCCCTGTCCCAACTGGATGCTCATGCCCGAACGCGGATCGGAACCGCTCATCGAAGTCCGCGGACTCAGGAAGCACTTCCCCATCCGGAAGGGAATCCTGTCCCGGATCGCCGGCCATGTGAAGGCCGTCGACGACCTGAGCTTCGACATCTTTCCCAACGAGACCCTGGGTCTGGTGGGGGAGTCGGGTTGCGGCAAGACAACCGCCGGGCGGTCGCTCCTTCGGCTGATCGAGCCTTCTGGCGGGACGGCCCGGTACAAGGGGCGGGACCTGTTCCAGCTCCCTCAGCGGGAGCTGCGCGCCGCGCGCCGCAACCTCCAGATCATCTTTCAGGATCCGTTCAGCAGCCTGAACCCGCGCATGACGGTCGAGAACCTCATCGGCGAGGCGATGCAGATTCACGGCGTTTGCACGCAGTACGAGGTCCGGGATCGGGTCAAGGCGCTGCTCGAGCGCGTGGGACTTCAGGGCAGCTACGTGAGCCGGTATCCGCACGAGTTCTCTGGTGGGCAGCGCCAGCGCATCGGTATCGCCCGGGCCCTCGCGCTGGCTCCCGAGTTCATCGTGTGCGACGAGGCCGTGTCTGCGCTGGACGTGTCCGTGCAGGCCCAGGTGATCAATCTGCTGCAGGATCTGCAGGAGGAGTACCAGCTCTCCTACCTGTTCATCGCCCACGATCTCAGCGTGGTCCGCCACATCTCGAACCGGGTGGCGGTGATGTACCTGGGCAAGATTGTGGAGATTGCGGAGTGCGACGAGCTGTATCGGCACCCCGCCCACCCGTACACGCAGGCGCTGCTGTCTGCGATCCCGGAACCGGATCCCACGCTGGTTCGTGAGCGGATCATCCTGTCCGGGGACGTGCCCACCCCGATCAATCCGCCGAGCGGATGTCGATTCCACACGCGCTGTCCGGCCGCGTTCGGGCGCTGTCGGAACGAGGAGCCCGAGCTGGCGGAGGTGGCTTCCGGCCATCTGGTCGCGTGCCACCTGTACACGGAGCCGTCGCGCGCCGGTCTCTCGGTCGCGCAGGCCCAGTCGCAGGTGGCGGCGCTGGTGAAGGCCGGCGCGAACCTGACGATGACCGGTGGACGCAGCGCGCGGCGACGTGGCGAGCCGGCTCACGAGCCCCCCGTGTCTGCGGTTTCCGCGGATGAAGCCGGTTCGATCGAGGAGCGGGTTCAGGACGTGGTCGAGGCGGTGGCGCGGTCGACGGGCACGCTGCCGGTGCTGGATCCGTCCGCGGCGGACCTTGCGGGGGCCAGCGCGCTGGAGCGGGCACGACGCGCGGAGGCGATGCCGGAGTCATCGTCGGCAGTCGCGCACGCGGTGGAGGCGCCGGCGGATGACCCGAAGGACGGGGCGGAACCGCTCGACGGCGCAACGGACGCAGCGGATTCGGGCTCCGGGAAGGACGGCTGAAGTCGCGTCAGGCGACGAGGGGTTCGAGGAGCATTCCGAGGGCTTCGTCGGTGGAGCGAAAGGTGCGCATGGCGCCTGCGGCGGCCAGGGCGGGGTGGTGTTCGGCGGGCGCGATCCCCAGCCCGGGAACCGTTGCGGCCGTCGCTGCGCGCATGTCGTCCGGGAGGTCGCCCAGGTAGCCGAGGCATCGTTCCGGGGGAACGTCGAGCTGGCGGAGCGCCTCGAGGAGAGGCCAGGGATGGGGTTTGCCGGCGACGTCGGTATCCCTGCGGCTGGCTTCCAGCACATCGTCGTGGGTCACGACGGCGTCGAAGTGTTCGATGCGGTGGTGTTCGAGCGCGAAGAGGGCCTCTCCGCGTGGACGTCCGGTGGCGATGCCGAGTCGGAAGCGGGCGGCTGCGAGCCCGATGCGCTCCGAGGACACGAGGAGGGTCTCTGTGCGGATGAGACCGTCCTCGCGGGCGATTGGGGTGTAGGGCGTGCCGGGGTGGAGACGAGCGAGGAGGTCCCTGCCGAGATAGGCCGACTGGAAGACGGCGACGAGGGGGGACATGGGCGCGGTTCCGGGGAGAGGTTGATCGGCGGGCTGGCCGAGGAGGCGACGCACGCCCTCGAGCCCGGGGGCGAGGGTTGCGGCGCGGGCGAGGGTTCGCGGAAGCGTCACGGGGTCGGCGAGGCGCGGTTCCGGGGTGGATGCGATGAGGACGAGCGCCTCGGTGAGGCACCAGTCGTTGTTGAAGCCGGACGCGGCCTTGAAGGTGCGGAGTGTCTCCGCGGTGGCCCAGGCGTCGCGAAGGTTGGCGGGGAGGTCGGCTGCGATGTGGCGAAAGCAGGCGAGGATGGCGTGCCGGTACGATGCTGTGGTATCGACGAGTACGCCGTCCATGTCGAAGAGGAGCGCGTCGGTCATGGTTGCGCCGGGGGAGAGTGCGAGAGTGTCCTGGGACCTCGGCCATCTTGACCGAGCCCAGGTTGCATCTCTAGATCAGGCGAGGTCCGAATCCTAGCGGCGGCGAGGCATGTTCGACCGCATCACAAGGGAGCAGCAGTCCATGTTCAGCATCACGGTCACGGGTCCGGGGCAGCAGCCTGAGCGATATACCTTCGATCAGACGGAGGTGTCGATCGGGCGTGTCGCGGGCAACGACATCGTCCTGAAGCAGAGCAACATCTCGAAGAGGCACTCCCGGCTCGTTCTGAAGAACGGTGACTTCATCCTGATCGATCTGAAGAGTACGAACGGTACGCTGGTGAACGGGCGCAAGATCACGGCTCCGCAGGTGGTGACGAGCAGCGACCGGTTCTCGATTGGCGACTTTGCGCTGCAGCTGGAACTCGACGTGGCCGCGGACCTGATTCCGCCAGAGCCATCGTCGGCGGAGGTGCCCCCGTCGGCCCCGTCCGGCATCGAGCGTCTCGAGCCACGAGCGCGAGGCGAGCGCAGTGACGGGCCCGGCCTCTTTCCCATGGATGCCGTTCCGCGGGATGGGGGAGGCGCCGCACGGAGGACAGCCCCTCCAGCGCCTCCTGGTCCTCCGCCCGGAGGCGCGGGTCGCTCATCGGCTCGATCGCGGACGGAGCGAACCGGCGCCGTCCCCCCGGCTCCGGAGCCGCGGCGCAAGCCGACGGGGGAGCTCGAATCTCTGGAGTCCAGTGGTCTTCGCGCTGCTCCGTCCTCGCTCAGGGGGCCCTCGGAGGTGTCCCGTGCGACGGACGGACTGTCGTACCTCGTTCCGGACGGCGACGATCTGCTGGTGGCGTGCGTACGTGAGGTCATCCGACTGTGGCTCGACACGAACGAACCGGAGCTTCCGCCGTTGCGCCCGCTTCGCAGCGAGACGGTGAGAGATTTCGGTACGCGAGCCCTCCGGCACTTCGAGAGCCACGACGGTTCGGTGCCTGACGGCATTGACCGCGATCGCCTGATCGAGCTGGTGGGTCTGGAGGCCATCGGCATGGGTCCGCTCGAGCTTTACCTGTCCGCGCCGGATGTCTCCGAGATCCATGTCAATGGCTGGGACGGCATCCTGGTGCGCCGGTCGGGCCGGCTGGAGAAGGCGGCGATGCAGTTCGCCTCGTCCCGGAGCTGGCGGGCCGTCGCGGATCGGATTCGGGAACTCGGGCAACTCGTCGAACCGGGAGGTGGAACGCTGCGCCTGCAGGGTGGGGGGCGCATCGACCTCGTGCTGCCGCCGATCGCAGTGAGCGAGCCGGTGCTGTCGATCCAGCAACCCCCGATGGTGGTGCCAGACCTGGACGAGCTGGTGGCGGAGGGCGTCCTGACGAGTGCCCTGGCCGCGTTTTTCCGCAGCGCTCTGAAGACCGGCGCGAGCATGATCCTGTCGTCGCGCAACCTGCCCGATGCGGCGACGCTCCTCGAAGCGCTGATCGCAGAGGAGTTGCCGAATCAGCGTTTCATCGTGGTTCAGGAAGTGACGCGTCTTCGCGAGAACCAGCGTCATGTCGTTCGCCTCGAACAGCAGACCGGCATCTGGCCGTCCGCCGTGTCGCGGGGACTGGGCCTCCAGCCCACGCTCCTCGCCGTGGATCCGATCTCCGAGAGCACGATGGGAGACTGGCTGATGGGCAGTGCGTCCCGAACCGCCTCGTCACTGCTGACCATCCCTGCACGAACCCCGGCGGAGGCCCTGTCCCGGATTGAGATCCTTGCCTTCGAAGGCCAGTTCCGGGATGGCCACGCAGTGCGTCAGCAACTCGCCGCGATGATCGACCTGGTGGTGTTTCTCGCTCGAGACCGTGAAGGTAGACTGATGGTCACGGAGGTGGCAGAGGTGACCGGTGCAGGACCTCAGGGGCTGCACGCCGCCCCGGTTCTCTCGGTGTCGCGCGACGGTGATGCGCTCAGCCACCGCGCGACCGGCCACGTACCGCGATTCGTGGCACAGGCCCGTGAGGCCGGCCTTGAGGTACCAATCGACCTCGCCAACAACTGATGATTGTACACAACATCACAATTCTCGACGCCAGCGGTCAGGTCGTCGACGAATTCGGGTTCAGCCGTGGAGAAGTCATCCTCGGACGAGGGGCCGACTGCGACGTCCGCCTTGAGTCCAGCGCAGTGTCCCGAAAGCACGCCAGGATCCGGGTCGAGGGACCTCAGTGTTCGATCGAGGATCTCGGGTCGAGCAACGGCATCTTCGTGCAGGACCAGCGCATCCAGCAGCCCGTCCTGCTGCCACCGCAATGCACCATCGTGATCGGTGACTTCGTGGTCGAGTACGCCAGCGCGAGCACTGCGGGTCAGGACGCTCCTTCGGCTCCTTCGCAGCCGTCCGCCCTGCCCCCTTCCCTGCCCACGTCCGGCCCTCCTCCTCGCCCGTCCAACCCGATGCCGGCTCGACCGTGGTACCTCATCCGGTTCGGCGACCACCTGGAAGGCGAGTACTTCGAGCTGTCCGAAACGGAACTCTCGCTGGGCCGAACGGACGCGAACCTGCTGCAGGTGCTCGACCCCAGCGTCTCCAGAGTCCACGCTCACCTGCGACTCCAGGGCGATCACTTCGTCCTCGTCGACAACCGGTCGGCCAACGGCACCAGGGTCAACGGTGTCCGCGTCGAACGCGCGATGGTACTTCGAGAAGGGGATCGTGTCTCCTTCGGTGACATACGCTTCGCCGTCACCACCGACCCGACGAATTTCCGGTTCGCGGAGACGGTCGGCAGCACAACCAGCGTCACACGCCCGCAAGCACCCGGCGGAAGCAGCAACACGCTGCTCCTTCTGGTCTCCGCGATCGCCAGCATGCTGCTGATCGCCGGTGCGATCGGCCTCCTCCTCCTCGCCCCGTCGGGCCCCGGGATGGAGGATCCGCCGAGCGCCTTCGAAGTGGCGATGGCAGAGATGTCCCGCGGCGAGCGAGCCATGGATCAGCAGGACTGGATGGGGGCCGTAGCCGCCTTCGAGGCGGCTCAGCTCGCTGCACCATCCAGAGATACGGCGCAGCGGCTGGAGGCAGCACGGGCCGAGCTCGCCGCGAGCGAGCAGCTGCAGATCTGTACTGCGCAGCTCGAAGCTGCCCTGAACCTCGAGGCCTCCGGGCAGACGCTCGTTGCTGCAGAGACCTACGAGGATGCACGAACGTGCCACGAGGCGCTCCCCACGTCCTCGTCCAGCCACGAAGTGGCCCAGCAGCGAATCGCCACTCAAATCGATCCCGCTCTGAGCACCCTGTATCGACAACTGGGTACACTCTCGCTGCGGAACGGGGACTACGCCGCTGCTCTTCAGACGCTCGAGCGCGCCGCGGCTCTGCTCGCGGAGGCGGATGAACCCGTTCCGGCGACGCTCAATGCGCGCCTTCGTGAGGCACTGATCGCGGTGGCGGATGATGCCTTCGAGGAAGAGCAGTGGTCCCGAGCGGCGGAACTCTACAACCGCGCCGGAGCCATCGCGCCACTCGATGCGGCGCAGTCTCGCCGCCAGTCGCGCGCCACCTCGCGCGCGCGCTGACGCCACGAGCGGCCCTGTCCGGATCGGTCGCGAACGGCCCCGCCCTGCCGCTGCAATCAGCTCTCGCGCAGCTCCGCAATGCGATCCCTCAAGCGCTGAATCAGCGCTTCCCACCCCTCGTCACGCAGGATTCGGTCGAAGCTCTCGGCATAGCTCTCCTCCAGCGAGACGTCGTCCGTCACGACGTCGTGGATGAGCCAACCGTCTCCGTGGCGTTGCATCCGGACGTCGACATGGGCCGTCTCCCCCCGGGCTGTTACTCGGCCCGACACTGTCGCACGGGAGCGCCGAACCCGCTCGGACTCGTATGACACCGTGTACGAGCCCGGCTCCACACGGTCCCCGCCAAGCCGGCGAAGGTAGCTTGTCTCGATGAGTTCGCGGAGCAGTCCCACAAAGAGTGACCGCTCCTCGGCGCTTCGTTCTTCCCAATGGGAGCCAAGCGTTCGCTCGGCGAGCAGTTCGAAGCTCAGGAACTCGCGAATGGCCCGCTGAAGATCGCGCTCGCGCTGCGCTTGAGCCGTGCTGTCCGGGGCCTCCCGATTCACGATGGCGATGACCTGGTCTGCACGTTCCTGAACGAATCGTGTCGCCTCACTCTCGGTCTCCCCAGCGTGCGAGACGACGGGGACAACGAGAAGGACGACCGCCACGAGGACGAGGAGACGGGTGGTGCTCGGCACTGCGCTGGTCAGGTGTGATGTCGTCATGGGGACTCCGTGCGGACGGTGAGGATGTCGAATCGGAAGCGCCCCTCGAGCGGGGTGAGGCTTCGCAGGAGACGACGTTCGGTGGCCCGATGCTATTCAAGGCGCATCGTCAGCGGACGGCCATCGGGTGAGATCGGCTTGCCCGGTCTGCAGCGCAAGTTCCGCAACCGCAAGGCGGTGCCGCAGGAGCGTCTCCCACCAGGCCCCCGCCTCTCGGTAGTAGGCCTGCAGGGGTTCAATGAGATCATCGAAGTCGGCCAGTCCCTGGTCGAACTGAAACGACACCTGATTGAGCCACGCCCTCGCTGCGCGAAGCGCCCGTTCCTGCGCCTGGAGCAGGCGAAGCGAATTGCTGGCCACGACCCAGGCGTCGGCGATATCCCCCTCGACGAGGAGCCTTGCTCCGTCGCGCTGAGCCTCGATCTGGGCGAGCCGGGCATCCGTTCGCTGGACACGAGCAGCGTGACCCCATGGGTCGATGCGCCAGCGCAAACCCACCGCGACGCCGATGGAGAATGAGTTGTAGGGGTTGTAGACGAAGGGTCCCTCGCGGTTCTCGATGGACGGGGCCCACGCCCCACGAATGTTCGCCGCAGCGAAAGCGTCGGGACTCCAGCTCCGGCGCTCGAGCTGCGTCTGGAGCCGGCGCGCATCGACGGCGGAGTCCAGCTGCTGCATGTCGGGTCGACTTCGCCACGCGGTCTCGAGGACGTCATCAAGGTCGGGTACGGCACCCTCGACGGGGCTTTCGTCGAGGGGCTCCGTCCTCACGTTTCTCGGGACGCCAAGTGCACTGTGCAGCAACCGTCTCGCCACGAGGTCGGCCCGATCGGCCTCGCCGCGGAGGCGAACAAGCTCGGTTCGGGCGATGGTGAGCTGCCGGAGGTGATTCCGGGCGGAGCGATCACCATCGTCAAGACGGTCTTCGAGCTCTTCTTCGGCAAGATCCAGTCGTTCCTCGGCCTCGACCAGCAGCCGGTCCACCTCACGGTACCACTGCAGGACGACATAGGCCTGATACACCTGATGTCGCGTCACGAGGCGTGCGTTCTCCTCCTCGATGAGTGCCACGTCGACGCCCACCTGAGCGAGTTCGCGGAGGGTTCTGATGCGACCGAAGGTGCTCAGGGGAACGATGGCACTGGCGTCCGCCCGAACCCAGGGCCCCACGCTGACGAAGAGGCGCCGGAGAAGTTCGATGTCCGAGGCGTCTTCCTGTTCCTCCCCGATGCCTGGTACCGGCGCGAGAAGCGCGTTCGCCTCGAAACGCGGATGCCGTGCTCTTCGCGCCTCGAGCTGCTGGGCCTCCGCCGACGCAAGTCCTGCGGCCGCTGCGCGCTGCAGGGGTGATCGCCGGTCGGCAAGCGCGAAGGCCTCCTCGAGCGTCAGCAGGGGGCGTTCGCTGGGGGCCAGGTCGTCATGGGGAAAGGGCTCATCTGCTTCGGCAGGAACAGGATGAACCCAGAGCACCATGCCCACGAAGATGCACAACGCCCGGGTGTGCCCCGAAGGCCGCACGGGTCGCGCACGCGGGGCGATGTGGGAAGACTGTGGCGACAGGAAGGCGGGCATCACGGTGGACGTCCTCGCTGAGGGGTGGTTGTGGCCATGCCATGGCCGACACCGGGCCGGCGAACCCGACATACACGATTCGTGGCGCCAGAGCATCCTGCTGCCGGTCAAGACGGCGACAGCCCGCGCAGGGTCCTGCGCGGGCTGCGAAGCATGCCGTCTCGATGCTTCGGCCTACTCTTCGTCTCTGCTGAACTTGCCCTGCAGAAGGTCACCAAGTCCGGTCGTGGCATCCTCCTCGCGGTACTCGCGCAGTGTTCCGTACTCGGAGCGCTGGATGTAGCTCTTGATGGACAGTGCGATCTTCCGTTCCTTCGGATCGATGGAGATGACCTCCACCTTCACGGAGTCCCCGGGGTTGACGACATCCGCCGGGTTGTCGATGTGCTCCACCGCAAGTTCCGAGATGTGGATGAGGCCTTCGATTCCCTCCTCGATCTCGGCGAACGCACCGAAGTCGGTCAGCTTCGTGATGGTCGCGTCGGCGATGTGTCCGGGCGGAAGCCGTTCGGGAAGGGTCTCCCACGGGTCGGAGCTGAGCTGCTTGATGCCGAGCGAGAACCGCTCGTTGTCGACATCGATGTTGAGGACCACGGCCTCGACTTCGTCGCCCTTCTGGAAGACTTCGCTGGGATGCTTGATCTTCTGGGTCCAGGACACGTCGGAGATGTGCACGAGGCCGTCGATTCCGTCCTCGATGCCGATGAAGATACCGAAGTCCGTGATATTGCGAATCTTGCCAACGATCCGGGTCCCGACCGGGTAGCGCTGCTCCAGCAGGGTCCAGGGGTTCTGCTCGAGCTGCTTCATGCCGAGGCTGATCTTCTTGGCGTTGGTATCGAGGCGCAGCACGGCGCAGTGAATGATGTCGCCCTTGTTGACCACACGATTGGGATGCTTGACGCGCTGGGTCCAGGACATCTCGGAGATGTGGATGAGCCCTTCGATTCCCTCCTCCAGCTCGACGAATGCACCGTAGTCGATGAGCGAGACAACCCGCCCCATGACGTGACCGCCGACCGGGTAGCGCTCCTCGGCGTTTACCCACGGATCGGGCTGAAGCTGCTTGAGGCCGAGAGAGACGCGCTCGGACTGCCGGTTGAACTTGAGCACCTTGACCCGGAGCTCGTCCCCGATCCGCACCACCTCGTCCGGGTGATTGACGCGCCCCCAGCTCATGTCCGTGATGTGCAGGAGTCCATCGATGCCCCCGAGGTCGACGAACGCACCGTACTCGGTGATGTTCTTCACGACGCCGTTCATCACGGCACCCTCGTTCAGGTTGACGAGCGTGTCCTTCTTCAACCGCTCCCGCTCCTCTTCGAGGATCACGCGGCGCGAGAGGACAATGTTCCCCCGCTTCTTGTTGAACTTGATGATCTTGAAATCGAATTCCTGGTCGAGGAACTTGTCGAGGTTCCGCGTGGGCCGCAGCTCCACCTGGCTGCCGGGCAGGAACGCCTTGACGCCGATGTCGACCTGAAGTCCGCCCTTGACGCGCCCGATGATGCGCCCGCGCACCTGCTCGTCCGCCTCCTTCTTCTTCTCGATCTCGTCCCACTTCCGCAGGTAGTCGGCCTGCTGCTTGCTGAGCTGGCACTGCCCATGGTCATCCTCGAGGGCAACCACATAAACCTCGACCTCGTCGCCGACCGCGAGCTCCACGGTTCCGTCCGCGTTGCGGAACTCTTCGAGGGCGATCGAACCCTCCGACTTGGAGCCGATGTCCACAAGGACACGGTCATTGGCGATCTCGAGAACGGTACCGCGGGCGATACGGCCCTCGACCACGTCCTCGCGTTCCTCGCCCTGAGTCTGTTCGAGGAGCGCAGCGAACTCCCGCTGCATGTCGTCGAGATTCGCACTGTCTACGAGAAGCTTGTCCATTCAGGCCCGATGAAGTGAAACCTGTCCCTCGCGCCCCATGCGCACGGGACCGATCAGTGGATGTGACGGACACACGGAACCGCCACCGGGAGCACCAGACGCCCCCAGACCGATGCCGACGGACCATTCCGCCGACCGGTGCTGCGTCGCGCTCGACCGACTCGCTCTATCGAGCAGCCGGGCGCGGGAGCGGGGAGGCTACTGGCACCCCCCGGAATCGTCAACCGCTTTCCGTGAGATGGCGCGACGCTCCGCGACCAGCGCCTCCACTCGTGCAACCACCTCGTCGATCGTCAGCCCCGTTGTGTCCAGATGAATGGCGTCGTCCGCCGGCAGTGCTGGCGCAATCTCGCGACCCGCATCGCGCTCGTCCCGCCTGCGAAGCTCCTCCCGCACCTCCTCCAGGGTCAGTTCCCCCTCCGGATACTCGCGCCAACGGCGCATCGCCCGCTCGTCCAGGCTTGCGGTTACGAACAGCTTGAGCGACGCATCCGGGCAGACCACGGTTCCGATATCGCGCCCCTCGAGAACGGCATCGCCCTGTGACGCCAGTTCGCGCTGCAGCCCCAGCAGCGCATCCCGAACGGCCTGAAGAGCGCTGATCCGGCTCGTGGCGTCCGAGACAAGCGCCGTCCGGAGCTGTGCGCCCAGAGGCCGCCCTTCGAGCAGGAGCACCTCTCCCTCGAAGGCCAGGGGCAGCGACTTCGCCAGTTCCGCCAGCCCATCCTCGTCATCCAGCGCGACGCCGCGCTCCAGAGCCTGCCACGCCACCGCACGGTACAGCGCCCCCGTGTTCACGAGACGAAAGCCGAGGCTTCGCGCCACCGCGCGTGCCGCCGTGCTCTTGCCCGCACCGGCAGGCCCATCCATTGCGATGATCATGAATCCTCCTCGATCCGCGCACCGAGGGCTCTCATCGTCGTCATCCACTCCGGAAAGCTGACCTCGAGAATCGAGTGCCCCTCCAGCACGCAGGGCCCCGCTGCTGCAAGCGCTGCCACACCGGCCGACAGGGCAAGCCGATGGTCCGCCGAAACATCAAGGTCGAAGGCAGCAAACTTCGCTTCTCCGAGACCCCGGATGCGCCACCCCCCCGCCGAGGTCTCGATGTCCGCCCCCAGGGCCTTGACCAGACTTGACGTGGTCTCGATGCGATCGCTCTCCTTCACCCGCAACTCCGCCGCGCCGGCGAGCGACGACTCCCCGTCGGCGGCTGCGCATAGCACGGCGAGCAGTGGCAGCTCATCGATCACCCGGGGTACGTCCCCTTCCTCGATGTGAATCGCCCGCAGGCGCGAGGCGCTCACGGACAGCGTTGCCACAGGCTCACCGCCTTCTCCCACCGACCGGTCCGACCACGCAACACGCGCGCCCATTCGCTCGATGGCATCCAGAAAGCCCGTTCGTGTCGGATTGACGCCCACACCCCGCACGACCACGTCCTCTCCCCGCAGCAGTCCGGCTGCCAGCACGAACGCCGCGGACGACAGGTCACCCGGCACGTCGAGCGTGCGACCCCGCAGCGCGCCTCCAGGATGCAGCGCGACCCGAGGAGCCTGATCGGGCTCTCCAGTCCCGCCCGGAGTCAGGTAGTGGGATGACGACGTCACCCGCCTTCCCATGGCGCGTAGCATACGCTCGGTGTGGTCACGGCTCGGCGCCGGTTCCACGATCTCCACGAGCCCCGGCCGCTGCAGACAGGCCAGCAGCACGGCGCTCTTCACCTGCGCGGAAGCGGTGCGCAGCAGGACGCGCAGTGGCGGAAGGCCCTCTTCGCCCTCGTCCGGTTCGGGCACGGGACGGGAAGACCCGACCACCAGTGGCAGCCGGCCTCGCGGGCCGGTCGCACGAACGTCATGACCCAGATCCATCAGCGGATCCGCCACGCGAGCCATGGGGCGCTCCATCAGGCTCTCGTCGCCCACCAGCGTGGCTGGCACTCCGCACCCGGCGAGGAGACCGGCGAGCAGACGCACAGTGGTTCCCGAATTGCCGCAGTCGAGCGAACGGGTCGGAGGACGAAGTGCGCCCGGTCCGCGTCCCATGACGCTCCATTCCGCACCAGGCTCCGCGTCGATCGTCACCTCGACGCCCATCTCCCGGAGCACTCTCGCCGTTGTGCGATTGTCCTCGCCATGTCCCGGGTTGCGAATCAGCGTCCTGCCCTCCGCGATCGCACCGAGAAGCAGCGCTCGATGCGTCACCGACTTGTCTCCCGGAACGGACACCACGCCGGTCAGCCCGGTCGATGGATGAACTCTCATCGCGCACCTTCGCCGAGAACGCGGTCGAGAGAGTCGAGGAACCGGTCGTTCTCCCCCGCCATCCCGACGGTGACCCGGACATGCTCCAGCATCCCGTATGGCTGAAGCGGCCGAACGATGACGCCCTCGCGAAGCAGCCGATCGTACAGCTCCGCCCCACCCACGGGAGAACGGAACAGAATGAAGTTGCCCTCGCTGGGAACGGGCTCCAGCCCTCGAACGGCAAGTGCGGCCTGCAGGCGAGCCCTCTCATGCCGGTTGAGATCCACGGAGCGCCTCAGGAACACCTCGTCACCCAGCGCCGCGAGTGCCCCCTCCTGAGCGGCCGCATTCGCGTTGAACGGCTCGCGCAGCCGGTTCAGCGTGGCCGCGATGTCGGGAGGCATCACCCCGTACCCCACGCGAATGCCCGCGATTCCGTACGCCTTGCTGAAGGTGCGGGTAACGACCAGGTTCCCGCGCTCCTGGCGCAGCGCCAGGGCGCTGCAGTAGTCTGGCCGATCCACGTACTCGAAGTACGCCTCATCCACGACGACGAGGACATGCTCCGGCACGCTTCTCAGGAGCTTGCGCAGCTCGTCCACAGTGGAAAACGTGCCCGTCGGGTTGTTCGGGTTGGCCACGAACAGCAGCCGGGTCATCTCGTCGCAGGCCGCCGCCATGGCCGAGAGGTCGTGCCCGAAGCTGACGGCCGGAACCTCACGAAGTTGGGCACCCTGCGTCCCCACGACGACCCGGTACGCCACGAACGCATACTGCGAAACCACCGCATTGTGGTCGGTGCCGAGGAAGGCACGGCAGATCATGGAGAGCACCTCGTTCGACCCGTTGCCGAGGACGATCTCGCCCGCTGTCACGCCGAGCTGTTCGGCGAGGGCCCCGCGCAACCGGTACGCGCCGCCGTCCGGGTAGAGGTGCAGGGAAGCGAGCGCGCATTGCATTGCAGTGACCGCAAGAGGACTCGGACCAAGGGGATTCTCGTTGCTCGCCAGCTTGATCGATCCGGTGATTCCGAGCTCACGCTCGAGTTCCTCGATCGGCTTGCCCGGGACGTAGGGCTTGAGCCGGGACACCCAGGGAAGGGGCGAGGTATGCGAGGACACGGTTCTGGACATTCGGAATCTCCCTGTACGTCGTACGTCGCTCCCGCCCCCCTCCCCGGACTCGCCTCTAGGTCATCCTCCCCATTCCTGCCACTACCTCATGCTCATGTCAGTACCGGAAGAAGTTGGATCGTCCCGGCGTTCGTGGCAGTCTCCCCCGAGGAGTTCTGCCCGGTTCCGCTCCGCAACCCCGTCCCGCCATGAAAGCCTCCGCCATCCTTCCCCGACTGACAGGCCTCGCCCTGTTCGGCCTGTGCGCCCTGCACGCGGACCCGCTCGATGCCACGATTTATCGATACGAACTCGAAGACGGAACGGTCCTCTACACCACCGAACCCCGGACCGGCCAGACACCTTCGGACGTCATCGGGGATATGCCGGCACGCCAGTCCGCCACATCCGCCCGCGAGGCGCGACGCATGCGGGAGATGCCCACTCCACCCACGCGTCCGAACCCGAACCCGAACCGCTCTCCGAACGCCTTCGACGACATCATCGCGGAAGCGGCCGCGGCCTACAGCATCCCGTTCGAGCTCATCAAGGCCGTGATTCGCGCCGAGTCGGGCTTCGACCCCCACGCGATCAGCCATGTGGGCGCACAGGGACTCATGCAGCTCATGCCGAGAACCGCTCGCAGCCTCAACTGTGACGATCCGTTCGACCCCCGCGAAAACATCATGGCCGGCACACAGTATCTCCGAATCCTCACCGACCGGTTCGGAGGCGACATGAACCTCATCCTCGCCGCCTACAACGCAGGCACCGGAACCGTGAACCGTGTGGAGGGCATCCCCTACGAAGCAACCCGCCGGTACATCGAGCGCGTCTGGCAGTACTACGGCGAGTACCTCGATGCCTCGCGCCGAGCCGCCAGCGAGCAATGACCGCACCCACCCCGCACGGCGCCGCTCCGGCCGCACCGCAGTCCGTGCGCGCCGACATCTGGAACCTGCCCAACACCCTGACGATGGGCAGAATCGTGATCATCCCGGTCATCTGCCTGCTCATCGCCGCCGAGAACCCCTTCGCAGGCACACTGGCCGCGATCCTCTTCGGACTCGCAGCCTTCACCGACTGGCTGGACGGTTACATCGCGCGCAAGCGCAATCTCGTCAGCCTGACCGGGAAGTTTCTCGATCCTCTCGCGGACAAGCTGCTCGTGATGGCCGTTCTGGTGACCATGCTCCCGCTCGATCGGGTGCCATCGTGGTTCGTCGCCATCCTTCTCGGACGGGAACTCGCCGTGAATGGACTGCGGGCCCTGGCGGCCGGAGAGGGAATGAACATGGCGGCCGACTGGGGTGGCAAGTGGAAGACCGCATTTCAACTCGTCGGATTGAGCTGCATGATGCTCCACTACGAGTACGTGCTCCACTACGGTCTGTTCGAATTGACCGTCCGCTTCAACCGGGTGGGCTTCGTCCTGCTCCTGATCTCGATGTTCTTCAGCCTCGCGAGCGGATACAGCTACTTCCGAGGATTCCTCGACCACATCGCTCGACGGGCCACCCTCAACCGGACATGAGCGCAACGTGAGGATCCAGCCCCGGACGTCCGACTGTCACGGGAACCCCCAGTCGACGGAGCACGGGAAGGACCCGGCGCACCTCCTCTCGCTCTGCCCACGCCAGCACGCCCTCGATGGATGGACCGTTCCCGACCGCTCCCCCCGTCACGAACGCAGCGGTATCCACGACAAGGACCGACAACGATCGACCATTCGCGCGCAGACGACCAACCAGCCCCTCCACCCGCTGGAGCGACTCAATCTCCGCAAGATCAGTCACCAGGGTGAGCTCCCGGGTGCGACGCGAGACGCGCAGCGCCTCCTCGAAAGCGCACTCGAACGCCTGTTCCCGAGGAACTCGACCAATCTCCATCCTGGCCGGTATCTCGAGTCCATTCCTCCACGCGAAGCGACGGGCCGCCGAAAGCCCCACGGGCTCGCCCCGGAGCACCGGAGCACCAGGACGACGACGCTCCTGTTCCATCGTGGCCGTCAGCCAACGCTCGATCATCCCCTCGTCGAACTGCCCGACCGCACCGGTTCGGTGCGTTCGAAAGTCGAGGCGCTCCTGCAGCAGCAGATAGCGCCCGATGAGCTCAAGAACCTCGCTCTCCGTGAAGTCGCCGAAGACCGGGTCGACGAGAGTGTTCAGGCCGATCAGGTGGTCCAGGAGCAGCTGACGCTGACGCCGACCGGCGCCTGGTGCCGTCACCGCATGGACAGCCTCCCCGAAGGTGAGGAGCCCCGGACGATCCCGGGCGGCCAGCATCAACTCCAACATGCCCGTTACCGCATCAAGCGCGTACTCGAAGGCCGCCCCGTGAGGACCGGCCCGAAGTGTCGGCGAGATGTCCAGCAGGACGATAGCCTCGCGGGCCTCCTCCGCCTCGAACTCCCGCACCTGCAAGCTACCGCGCCTCGCGCTCGCAGACCATGCGATGCTCTTCCAGGGATCGCCCTCGCGATACGCGCGGATCTCCCGGATCTCCGTACTGTGGCCCGAACGACGCCGGCGGTGCATTCCGATCACGTCCCGCGCGCGACGCTGAAGCGCGTGGCTCGTGGGCATCTGACCGTGCAGCGTGCGCGCCGGATGAACCACGACAGGGCAGGACGCGGGCAGCCACAGCGACAGACGCAGCAGCCCGAACGGATCCTCCGCGTCCACCTGCACACCCCAGAAGTGCCAACGCCCCGTACGTCGCGCAATCAGACTGTACACGACAAGCACCTCCGAGCGGCGCGGCAGAAGAAGCCGCGGTACCCATTCCGGATCGACTTCCAGCGCCTCCCCGCCCGAGGCCCTGACGCGCAGGAGAGCCCAGCCGAGGCGGGACCGGTTACGCAATGTGATGCACAGCTCCGCCGGCACCCCGCGCCTGCACGTCGCATTCGGTGCTCGCACCTCCAACTCGGCCGTCAACTCGCTGGCCTCGGCGGACCACAGTCGCATCGTCGCGAAAATCGTGGCCGCCATCAGCACCATCAGCATGACCGCAGCAAGCAGCATCAGGGACAGGTGTTCCGACCAGGTTCCCGCGCCGAGCAGAATCAGACACGAGACAAGGAGCCCACGCCCCGCAGTGGTCAGCGTAGGGGTCACGGCAACTCAGGCAGGGTCATAGGGAACTTCCCGAACGGCCCGCTCGATCAGGGACTCCTCGTTCACCTCCCCCAGCGCGGCACCCGGTGAGAGCACGAGGCGATGGGCGAGCACCGGAACCGCCACCTCCCTCACATCGTCCACGTTGACGTAGTCGCGGCCTCGAAGCAGGGCCCTGCTCCGCGACGCCCGAAGCAGAGCGAGACTTGCCCGGGGCGACGCACCCAGAATCACCTCGTCGAGTCGGCGTGTGCGCCGAACCAGACGCACGATGTACGCGGAGATCGCCGACGAGACGAGAACGCGCTCGGCAAGGCGCTGAAGCTCCACCACACCCTCACCGTCCAGCACCGTCTGCGGCATCGGGGGACGCGCCCCGTGGGCGGACAGCATGGCGACCTCCTGCCGCTCGTCTGGGTATCCAACACGCAACCGCATCAGGAACCGGTCAAGCTGCGCCTCGGGGAGGACATACACACCTTCCTGCTCAACCGGATTCTGCGTTGCCAGAACCATCCAGGGACTGGGCAGCAATCGCGTCTCACCATCGATCGTGACCTGCCTCTCCTGCATGGCCTCGAGCAACGCACTCTGCGTCTTCGCAGGCGCCCGGTTGATCTCGTCGCCGAGCACGACCGAGGCGAACAGCGGCCCCCTGCGCAAGGTGAACTCCCCGGTGCGTGGGTCGAGAACCATCGTCCCGGTGATGTCCGCAGGAAGCAGGTCGGGCGTGAACTGAATCCGGCGGAAGCCGGCGTCGAGACACTGCGCAAAGGCACGTACCAACGTGGTCTTGGCCACGCCGGGCACCCCCTCGAGCAACACATGACCTCCGGCGAGAAGGCACATGAGAATCCGATCGGGGACGTTCGACGACCCCAGATAGACCTTGCCCATCTCGTTCCGGAACCTCCCGACCAGCTCGAGCACCCGTGCAACCTCCTCCTCCCCGGGCGGGTCCGCGGAAGGTCGACTGCTCTCAACTTCGGGGTTCAAGGCGTTCAACCCGTCTTCGGTAGGCGTCATCGAGCTCCATCTGCTGAAGGATCCTCGTGGAGAGGGCGATCCATCTTCGCCACGTCCGCGCCGGGACGGGGCGCGGTGGCGTCATGAAGGGCGTCGCCACCGGAAGAGCGGCGAAGCCGTCGAGCATCGACGCAATGCGACGGCGCAGCATCACCCGGGCTCCAGGTCCCTTCGCCATCGAGCGAGCCATGCGCTCCGCAGCCGCCGCGCGAGCTGCCCGGCCCGAATCGTCCATCGGTGGCCGCTCCATGTCCAGCGCAGCGTAAAGGATTGGCTCCACGACGTCACGGAGGAGCATCGCCGGAACCACATGATCTGCCCGACTCCGATACGTTCGCAGATGCTGCTCCAGCCGCGATCCGGGGCGACGCGAGGGAGGCACCCGCGGGGGAAGCACCGTGGGCTGTCTCCTCACGGGGAACAGCGCCACGAGAAACGGCAGTGCGCCTGCAAGGAGGACCAGTGAGGCCACACGGAAGGCTCGATCACTCGGCTGACGCTCTCCGAACCGGCGCAACGCGGACTCGAGTCCATCGACGACATCCGACCACTCATGAGTCTCCCGGGACGAGACCGGACCCGTCACCACCGAATCAGCGGCCACAACAAGAACCCGACACGGTCCCGGCACCTCCTCGCACATCGCCTCGATCAGATTCGTCACCAGCCGGCGGTTGTCGCCGAGCGGAAGCATCAGATTGATGAAGATGCTGGGATCCGACAGAACGCGAATGCGCCCCTCGCCCAGCCGCATGTCATACAAGCCGGCCACCTCCGTCTCCCCGAAACCGAGGACGGCCCCGTCTGGTCCTCGCAATCCCGTTGGGTGGTTCGTCATCACCCGGTGAACCCCGCGCGTCAGCCGGTGCTCCCCCAACGGCACGAGGACGGGGAGCGCAGGATTGTCATCCACCACGGGAACCCCCGACGAAGGCACCGGGACCCGCGCGAGGCCGAGCCGCTCGAGAAGCGCCGCGGACGCTCCGAAGTCATCCGCGAGAACCATCTGACCTCCCGCCCGCGCCCACCGCGACACCGCTTCGACGGGCACCCCTCCACGCGGATAGAGCCAGAGCACCACATCGGAGTCAGCCATCGTCCCGAGGTCGACGACCGCAACCTGCTCGATGGAGACCCCCACACGTTCCTCCGCCAGTAGCTTCAGGGACGACAGACCGTTCCATGAGGTGTCCTCCAGGTCGTAGCGGGCCAGCTCCTGCGACCACGACACTCCGGCGTCCACCGCGCAGAGCATCAGGGCAAGCCACACCGTACCGACGACCCGAGCCAGCAAGTGGCCGGCGTTCCCAATACAACGAGAAGGACCCCTCATTCCTTTCTCCTCGCCCGAAGCGTCATCCCGTCAATCTCCTCACCCACCATCGCCTGAAGCTCCTCCGCCAGCGCAACCACGTTCGCCCCGACCGGCTCACCGCTGAACAGCGCCCGGTCCGTCAGGAGTGCGAGCGCCTCGACCGCCGCCGCCACACGGGCGCGGCCCGTCGAGCTCCGCGCCCGGTCCACCCACGTTCGACAGGCCGTAGCGGTCACCTCGGCTTCAGCCGACCGTCGGCGCAGTTGCATGAATCGCGACAGCCCGCGATCACGGGCATCGAACACACTCACCCGACCCCACCAGTCCTGCCGCTCCAGCGCACCCACTCGCTCGAGCACCGCGGAATAGATGCGCAGAAGATCCCGACGGCGCGACTCGAGACGCAAGTGGTCACCGACAAGAGGCATTCCCACCTCGAGATCCCGGTATCCCGGCGCGGTCACGACCATTGTTCCGACACCAGGAGTCAACAGAGCGGCTCGGTCGAAGCAACCGGCACCATCGGTCACGGCGACCTCCCGCTGCCCGAACAACAGGCGAGCACCGATGATCGGTCCCCCCGTATCCGCATCCAGCACCTGCACAGTACCCGGCTTGCGTGCCACACGCTCCAGTCTGGTCCGCCCCCCGCCCAGCATCGATCGACGCGTCACCAGGCCCGGATCCCTTCGCCTCGCGAACGCCCCCGCTCCCGCACGCCGCCAGTCCAGCGCCAGCAGCAGCAGGGTCACCAGAACAAGCATCAGACCGGCGGTCCCAAGGAACGGTAGCATCCAGGCCCGCCAGCGCTCGGCCGGACGGGAGACGCCCTCTACCAACTCCTGCCGCCGCTCCCCGTCCCCACCCCATCGGTCAAGGGCGACAGCGAACGAACTCCCCGGTTCGACAGACTCCGGCCACGCAAAGGCGAAATGGCCATCGGCATCACTGACCGCCCCAGAGACCGTCTCGTCCCCCGCAAGCAAGCGCAGCATCACGCCAGGAACAGGCACGTGTCCCGCTGTGGTGCGGGCCCGAACCCTCCCCTCGGGCCCCACGCGTCCAGCCCTCACCTCGATGTCCAGGTGACGCGCGTAAGGCACAACCCCGGACCAGTGAGCGGGCTCGCGCCACTCGTCCTCGACGAGCGTCACCTCCAGCGCGCAATGCCCAGCCTGTTCGCGGGAGGTGTGTACACCAATCCTGAATCGACCCTCCGCATCCGTGCGCGGCCTGGCACTCTCTACCGGACAGTTCGACGTCACACGCAGTTCCGCGCCCGCAACCGCCCCGTCCTGCGTCCGGACACTGCCCCGAAGCGTCGCGACACGGTCCGGCCACTGAACGTCCCCGACCCCCACCTCCAGCTCCGGGCTCCACCGGGGCACCACCACCTCCATCGTCGACTCCGCCTCCAGCAACCAGGGCTCACCCTCGAACCGCAACGTCACCGGCACCCTACCCCCTGCGCGGCGACGCTCGACGACCACCCGCCCGAGCCGATCGGTCACCAGCAGCAGCTCCTCGTCGGCGAGGCTCAATGTCAACTCGCGAAACGGAACCCCGCGGGCCGTATTGTCCATCAACCGCCCTTCGACCCGCAGCATCGCAGGTGAAGAATCCACCGACAACTCCAGTCGGGTCGGCGCGACCACGTCGATCTCCAGTGCGTCCGCCCCCCGGGGAACCAGAAACATGCCCAGCAGCCCGACGAAGCCCGCGACGACAAGCCGGTAGCCAACACCGTGCACGACAGCGCAGCGCCGTCGCACCTCGGCCGACCCCCCGCCACATCGGGCCCATCCGAGCGCCCTGTCGCGCCACACGGACCAATCCAGCCCGATGCGCCCCCCTGCGGCACGGACAGGCTGGACACCCCCCCGTGGTGGCGTGACAGGACCGAGGGGCTGTGCTATCGATTCATCCACGGCGAGCGGGGGGGCAAGCACTGATTCCGGAGCTGGTCCACCGAGGGCCGGCCCCCCTGCAGGTAGGAACGTCCACGTCATGGCGAAAGCGCACGACAGCATCTCGCTGCTCCACCTCACCCTCGCGCTCGCGATTCTCCTGCCACTGCTTCCGACGAAGGCCCACGCGACCAACGCCAGCCTGCTCGTGCTGCCCAACAGAACGGAGGGCCTCACGATAGCCGAAGCCGAGCCCGTCTACGACCGCGTGGCCGACATCGCCGCCGATACCGGGGCTTTTCTCGTCATCGCCCATGATCAGCTCGGGATGCTCGTTGGAGACGTCGGCTTCGCGCGGGCAGTCGCCTGCAACGGCGAGCCGGAGTGCCTCGCCGAGGTCGAGGAATTGGAACGGTTCGACTTCATCGTGGTGGTCAACGTCACCCGAACGGCTCAGACCCTCCGCACCGACCTCGCGCTCGTCGACTGGTTTGGCGGGCGCGCCATCGCCACCGCCTCCAGTGACGTCGACGCGGGCCCCGACTCCCTGCAGCCCGCCGTCCTCACTCTCCTGTCCGCCACCGGCCTCGTCGCTCGGCCGGATGCCCCACAGCCCCCCCCGGCCACACAGGAGTACGGGGCACCGCAGGAGCCCCGTCCGGTCGTGGCACGCCAACCCCTCAGACCCTCCACTCCCGCCGACTGGCTGCTCATCGGTGGAGCCGTCGGAATCACCGGCGGCGTTCTCCTCGGCTTCGCCGCCGACGCCACACAACAGGACATCCAGGCTCGGCCAAGTGACCGGGAGCGACTGGAGCAATTGCAGGCCCGGGGACAACGACGCCAGACCGCAGGAAACCTGCTCCTCGTCGGTGGCGCAGCCGCTCTCGGCACGGGCGTCGTGCTCCGGGTGATCGGGCGCGAGGATGCGACTTCCACCGACGCATCGGTGCAGCCCGTGCCCGGCGGAGTCATCCTGCGCGGTTCCACCCGATTCTGAACCCACAGCACCCCGACGTCGCGAGGCCCCGACATCGGACCTGCCAGAGGCCATCGTCTCACCTCCGCAGGCCATGCCGCTGCTGCCAACACACCGCATGACTTCACCGCAGAGCACGGGAATGCCGTTCGCATCTGCCTCAATGAGCCTCTCCACCCCCGTCCCAGGACGCCGCATTCACAAGCGTCTCGCGCAGGTGCACGTGGACGACCCGAGCCGCGACTGCCGGTTCCAGGTCCGCCAGAGTCGCCTCCGCCTGCCGGAAGAGAAGCCTGGCGAGAAGCTCGGTGGTGGGATTCCCATCGACCAGGAAGATCCGCGCATCCGGCTGGACCGATACGATGGCGTCTGCTATCGGATCCCCTCGTCTCAACACCAGATGATGATCGAGATGGTCATCCAGCCAACCCCGCCAGGCCCGCTTGAACCGGCCGAACTCGATCAGCATGCCCTCCTCGTCCAGCGCGGGAGACGCTATCCGCACCGTCACCCACCATGAGTGTCCGTGAATGGATACGCACTTTTCCGGTGAGGACGGGGACGACAGCCGATGCGCCATCTCGATGTTGTGGCCAATCTCGATCGCGTACATGCTTCAGACTCCTGTGGTTCAGCGGGAACGACACCCAGTGCGCCTAGTGGACCGCATCTCGTCCGCTCTGCGCTACCTCGGGGACGGAGTCCTGCAGCCTGCGATTCTCGCGAACGACCCTGAAGGCGAACCACAGCCAGATCAGGGCAAGCACGACGTTCGCCGCGGCGAAGGCCGGGATCGACCACGCGAGGAGATCACCCGCCACGAAGACGCAGAGCGCCGTGAGCACGCCACCGAACCGCACGAAGAACGTGTCCACCGCGAGCTTCGCGTTGTACTTCTCCTCGCGGGTGGTCGGCAACCAGAGCAAGGCGCGAGCCGTGTTCATGACGCTGTAGTCGACTACTTTCTCTGCGGTTTTCGCCCAGCGTATCATCGCGAATCCCGCACCAAGTGCGAAGATGGCGTACACCCCGAGCGACACCACCGGCAGCAGCAGGACCACCGCGGCCATCCCGCCCACCCGGAGGAGCCGCGAGACCAGCAGGCCCTGGACGAGAAGGGTCAGGAGATTCACCCAGAAGTAGAAGTCACCGTAGAATCCACCAATGAAGCGCCGTGTCCGATCCCGAACGATCTCTCGTGCGAGGGTCTCATCCGCGGCGCTCACCGCATCCCGGACCACATCGGCAACGGCTTCGGTGGCCCGTGACACCGGCATCGCACCAGCCAACCCTCCGGAGCGGTCCGCGGCGGCGTCGACCGGGCTGCTCGGGAGTGTGTCCGCGCGGCCCCCTCCGAGTCGACCCATCGTGGCATGAACTCCGTCCGCAGCAATGGCCGCCTCCGAGCGTTCGACAACCTGCTCCTGTGCCGCCTCGAGCACGGTGCGGCTCAGCATGTACTCGCCGTTCCGCGTGACCACGCTCAGCAGGATGATCATGACGACCACCAGCCGAAGATACCCGGAACGTGCGATCAGCCGAAAGCCGCCGCGAAGCTGGAGCGGTCTCTCCGTCGATGCCCCTGCGGGCCGGGACACAGTCTCCCGGCGATGAATCGCGTGGATAAGGATCGCACAGAGGACCAATGTCACGGCGGTCACCTGCATGAGGCGATAGACGTCGACCCCATCCCGGATCAGCAGACCCGTGATGAAGGCACCAACCGGACTGCCGGCCGCCGCGCCGATCGCGATAATCGGAAAGAGCCGGGCGCCACTCTCGAGCCGATAGAGGTCGTTCGCGAACGACCAGAACTGGGCGATCACGGCAAGATTGAAGATGCCGAGCCAGATGTAGAAGGCCACCCCGATCCCGGGCAGGTCGAGCCAGGCCCATAGCGCGAAGAGCTGGATGTTGACCACGAAGAACACCGTGACCCCGATCACCAGCTTTACGGTCGGCACTCTCGCGGCCACCCTGCCATACAGCGGTACGAGCACCATCAGGACAAGTGCCTGCATGGCACCCGAATAGCTCCGGAGCTCCGCACCACTCAGGCGCCCCGTGCCACTCATGAGGATCAGCGGCTCGCGCACCGTCTTGAGCACGTAGTAGCCCGCCATGAGCAGGAACAACGTCCCCGTCATGAGGAGGGCCGTGACGATCTCCTCGCGCCGGATATCCCCGAAAACACGCAGGAGTCGGGACGGTTCGAACATCCCTGGAGGCCGAGACGATGAGGACATGAATCCAGCGGAACGTGAACGGATGCCGCGAGCTCGACGCTTCGAGACGCACCGGAGCCTTCGCGCCGCGACCGTAGCCCAGATCCGCTGGTCCGCAAGTTCGATCCCGCTCTCTGATGGGTGATGGGGTGGACGTCGCCGCTTCCGCGCCTACCTTTCCGAGCAACCGGGACGGCACGTCCCCCTTCCCTCCCGAACGGCAGAGGCCCCATGACCGAGCCCGCCAGCGTCACGCTTGCGCAACCAGACGAAGGACTTCCGCTCCTGAATATGCCTGGCTACCGGCGGTTCCCGGGAGAATTGCACGGTCGCCACCTTCGCGTACGCCGCTTCGCCGGACCGCTCGATCACGTCACGCGCCTCAGCCGCCCAATACGGGTCGCCCATCTCTCCGACCAGCACGTCGGCCGAGTCACACCGCTGCCGGTCCAGCAGGCCGCCATCGCGGCCGTGAACGCGCAGAAACCCGACCTCGTACTGCTGACCGGCGACTACGTGTGCCACAGCCTCGACTACCTCGACCAACTCGAGAGCCTCCTGTGCGAACTGAAGGCACCCGCCTTCGCCGTACTCGGAAACCACGACCACTGGTCAGGAGCGTGGGAAGTCCGTCGCACCCTGCACCGGGCCGGAGTCACGCTCCTCGACAACGCGCACACCACCGTGCGCATCGGCAGTGACAGGCTCCAGCTCGTCGGACTGGACGACGCCTACACGGGCCATGCCGATTCCAGAAAGGCCCTGCGCGGCCTGCGGCCCGACCTCCCGGCCATCGGCCTCTCGCACATCGCCGAAGAAGCCCCCCGGCTCTGGCGTGCCGGCGTGCCGCTCGTGCTCTCCGGACACACGCACTCCGGACACATCGCCGTCGCCAGACTTCACCACCTCCTGATCGGTCACGCCGCCGGCCACAGATACGTCCACGGGCTCTATGGCGACCGGGGGGCCGGAGAGGAAGGTGCACTCTATGTCTCCGCCGGAATCGGAGCGTCCGTCTTCGGTCTTCGTGTCGGCGAACGAGCCCGGCGCGAGGTGACCCTCTTTGACCTCGGCGTCCAACCCGGACTGTACCCGGAGCACCACACAGAGCAGATCGCCCTGCCAGGACGACCTGTCTCGCTGCGCAAGCAGAAGAAGCGAGAAGAACAGGTTCGCCGCAAGGCATGGACCCGCCGCTCTCGCCGAAACCCGACAGACCCCACCTCGTCCTGATGACTGCATCCAGCTGGCTTGGAGGATCCGACCTCGCGCTTGCGAAGGCTGACCCATGCGGACACCCGGGGAGCACAGGCTCCCGCCGAAAGGCGTCTCCGCCGGCCGGTGTGCCACCCTTCGTACCACACGTGGTGAGGAGCCACACTCCCCCTGCGGCCACCGAAGCTGTGCCGGGTCTCACGAAGGACGCCGTTGCTCGCCGACAACGAGCGCCTCAGGCGTCGTCCTCTCGATCCAGGTCCGCAAGAAGCCGTCCAACCTCCGCCCAACCTGCTCGCTCCCGCCGGAGCACTTCGCGCAAGCGCCTCCTCAACCGAAGGATCTCGCTCCTCATCGCGTCGATCTCCGCCATCAGGGTCGCCACGCTCGCCGGGTCCTCCGCTGCGGCCGCCTCGTGGGCGGGTCCACCACGCGCAGCAGCGCCGAGCCCCGGGACACCCACAGGCTCGCCAGGCGCGGTGGCCGGGGATGAGACCCCGGACTGCTCCGTGTCCGTGGAACGGGACGCGAGTGGCAGGGGCAGCGTTCCGGTTCCATCCCCGCGTGCCCCGGTCGTCGCGCGCCCGGGAGCAGAACCAGCTCTCTGCTGAAGCGCTGCAGCAGAGCGGTCGGAGCCGACGTGTTCATCGTCGACGTGCTGCCGAGGTGCGGCGCGCGCGACAGGGTGCGGCTCATCCGGTCCAGGCGCCGCCGACAGCCCGCCCTCCTCCGCTGGACCGCACGAGGCCCGAAGAGGCATCTCCTCTCCATTCCCTCTCTCGACAGCAGATGAGTCGGTGTCGGAGTTCGGTTCCCGCAAGGCGAGCCGCTGAACGGTCGATAGGCCGACCTCGACCCCGGAATCCTCGGCATCCAGCAGATCGGCAGGCGTCAGCCCTGCGGCGGACAGCTCCCGAAGCTGCTTTCGTGCACCATCGATCGTGAAGCGCTCTTCGTGGACAAGCCTTCGGATAACAAGCAGAAGCTCGATATCTCGTCGCCGGAACAGTCGTTGCCGTGACTTCGTCTTGGCTGGACGGAGCGCCCGAAACTCGCTCTCCCAGTACCGAATCACGTACGGCTTGACTCCGACGATCCGCGCCACTTCGCCGATCTTGAACCAGCTCTTGTCGGGAATCTCGACAGACACCGCATCCTCCGCTGCGGACGGCAGCCCGGGGAGAAGCCCTCCTCGCACGCCTCATCCTCCTACCTTGCCACAGCACCGGGAGAATGTCTCGCTGGCTGACAGGCCGAGTCCCGAACGCGAGACAGCCACGGATGCAATGCGCCCGTGGCTGTCGACAGAGAAGCAGGAGCGAGATGTGCGACCTCGCGTGTCTCGCGTCATCGCGAAGACGCGTGCTCGTTGACGCGATCCTTGAGCACGGGCGAAGCCTTGAACGTGGCCACGTGGCGCGCGCTGATCGTGATCTTCGCACCGTTCACGGGGTTGCGTCCGACCCGGGGCTTCTTGTAGCGCACCACGAAGTTGCCGAAGCCGCTGATCTTGATCTTCTCACCCTTGCCGAGCGTCTCCTTGAGCAGTTCGAACGTCTGGTCGACGATCTCGGCACTCTCGCGCTTGGAGAACCCGCCGACCTGGGAGTATACGGTCTCGGCAATGTCGGCCTTTGTCGTGGTCTGCGTCTGATCAGCCATTCTATCCTCCGGTATGATCAACGGGAACCTGTCGTTCCCTGGTTGGGTGTTCGGGCAGCCGGACGAGGCGAATGCCCCGTTGGCCTCGTGATTGTCAACGTTGAACGGCGCCGAGCGTACGTTCGAGGTGAGAAATCAGCTCCCCGTGGATACGCTCGACATCCGCGTCCAGCAATGTCCCCTCGGGGTTCCTGTAGAGAATGCGAAACGCGAGCGACTTTCTTCCCTCCGCCACGCGATCTCCCGCGTAGACATCGAACAGCCGCAACTGCTCCATCAATGGATGCCAGCAGCTTCGAATCTCCTGCTCGACCGCAGCCCAGGGCAGCGACCGATCCACGAGAAGCGCACAGTCGCGCGCCGATCCCGGGAACCGTGGAACAGCAGCGGCCGAACGAGTGGCGGGAGCGACAGCCAGCCATTCATCCAGATCGGCTTCGAAGGCGAGGACAGGCCCCTGCAGGTCCAGCGAATCCACAAGCTCCGGATGAAGCCCTCCGGCCCAGCCCACGCAACCGCCTCCTGCGCACACCACCGCAGCCTGCCCGGGGTGAAGCCACGGCGGCACATCGATGTCGTGCGGGCTCTCGAATCGAATGGGCCTATCCACTGCGTGCCCCAGCCGCTCGAGGGCACCCTGGAGATCGTGCAGATCGGCAGGCCTGGATGCCTCCATCCACCGAAGACTGGCCAGCCCCGCCAGGACACCTGCCACATGCTGCGGCTCGGGGCCATCCGGGACGCCTGACGCAGGGTCGAACACCTTGCCCGTCTCGAAGAGCGCCACCCGCTCTGCACCATGGGACTGATTGTGACGCACCGCACGCAGAAGCCCGTCGAGCAGCGTTCTGCGCAAGACCGAGGTTTCCTCCCCCAGAGGGTTGCGGATCCTCAGGAATTCGTTCACTCCCATCAGCCGGGCCTGGCGCTCCGGATCTCCAAAGGCCGGGTGAATCGCCTCGTTCCAGCCGGACACGCAGAACGAATCGCGCAGACGGGTGAAACCCTCCAGTCGCTCCCGGGGGACGATCGGCTGCGCGAGCTGGTCCAGCGGCGCGTCCATTCGGCGCCGCACTGCCACACCGGGCTGCATCGACGGCATGACCGCTGGAATCGAGTCATACCCCACCACCCGGGCGACCTCCTCGACCAGGTCGATGGGTCGCGAGACGTCGAACCTCCAGGACGGGACCACGAACGCACCGTCCACGCTCTCGAAACCCAGTCGCTCGAGAATTTCCAGTTCGCGCTCGCGCCCGACTTCAAGACCCAGATGCCTTGCAACGAATCCTTCCGGAAGCGACACCCGCTTCGCCTCGGGCGACCGCCGATCCACATCGACCCAATCCCCTGACACGAGCGGTCGATCCCCGCTCTCCTCCGCGATGCGGACGAGCAACTCGACGGCCCGCCCCAGTGCACGATCCACCGCGCCAGGATCAACGCCGCGCTCGAAGCGATGCGATGCCTCGGTATGCAGGGCATGCCGGCGCGCTGCCCGCCGAACTCTCGACGGAGCGAAATGAGCACACTCGATCAGCACCGCCTTCGTCCCCGAGCTCACCTCGGAACGCACACCGCCCATTACCCCGGCGATCGCCACGGGCCCCGCCTCGTCCGCAATGACCAGGTCATCCGGGTCGAGCGCACGGACCGCGTGGTCGATTCCCTCCATGGTCTCGCCTTCCCGAGCGCCTCGGACGGTCAGCGTCGAACCGGAGAGGCGTTCGAGGTCGAACGCGTGCAGCGGCTGACCATTCTCCAGCATGGCGAGACTCGTCACGTCCACGATGCGGCTCACCGGTCGAACCCCCGAACACCGCAGCCTCTGCTGCACCCAGGACGGTGACACCCCTTCCGTCAGCCCCGTCACCACGGCAAAGGCGTAGCGCGGACACCCATCCGCATCCTCGATCCTCACCTCGAACCGTGCTGCACTCTCGCGCGGCGAACCGAGCCTCGACGAGGCCACTGGTCCGTGCCCGCGCTTCAGCGGCCGCACGAGTAGCGCCGAGATCTCGCGCGCCACCCCAAGGACACCATGGCAGTCCGCGCGGTTTGGGGTCAGCGAGAGCTCGAACGACCAGTCCGGCAGACCAAGAACCTCTCCGAGCGACTGGCCAGGCGTCATCGCTCCCCAGAGCTCGAGCAGCCCCTCCCCATCCGCATCTAGACCCAGCTCATCCGCCGAGCAGAGCATCCCGTGGCTGGGCACCCCGCGGATGCTCGCCGCCTGAATCTCCACACCGTTGGGCAGCACCGTACCGACCGGCGCGAAGGGCACATGGATTCCGGGACGCACGTTCGGTGCGCCGCACACAATGACGAAGGTACCGTGGGTGCCCGCGTCGACCGTCGCCAGACGGAGCCGGTCCGCACCTGGATGCGGAGAGACCTCGTCCACTCTGGCCACCAGGACGGCCTCGATGCCCGCGCCGAACCTCTCGATGCCCTCCACCTCGAGGCCGGCAAGGGAGAGTCGTTCCGCAGTGGCAAGGGGTTCGCAGCCTTCGAGATCAACGAACTCGCTGAGCCAATTCCAGCTCACACGCATGGGAGGTCCTCATGAGTTCAGGCGAAGGGTGCCAGAAAGCGCAGGTCATTCTCGTAGAACAGTCGGATATCCTGGACGCCGTAGCGGAGCATGGCGATCCTCTCGATACCCATGCCGAAGGCAAAGCCCGTCCATTCCTCCGGATCGAGGCCGACAGACTCGAACACCGCAGGATGAACCATTCCGGCCCCAAGGATCTCGATCCACCCGGTCTGACCGCAGACCCTGCACCCCGCACCGTCACAGAACACGCAGCCCACGTCCACCTCGGCGCCCGGCTCGACGAAGGGGAAGAAGCTGGGACGCAGACGAATGCCGACCGAACGGCCGAAGAGCTCTGCGGCGAACGCTTCGAGCGTTCCGCGCAGGTGCGCCATCGTGACGCCTCGATCCACGAACAACCCCTCGATCTGGTGAAAGCAGGGGCTGTGGGTCATGTCGACCTCGTCCGACCGATAGACCGCACCCGGCGCGACAATCCGCACGGGAGGCTGATTGGCCAGCAGCGTCCTGATCTGGACACTCGATGTGTGGGTCCGCAGCAGGCGGTCGGGTTCGCCCTCCAGGTGGAAGGTATCCTGCATGTCCCTGGCCGGGTGATCCGCCGGGAAGTTCAGGGCCGAAAAATTGTGGAAGTCGAGTTCCACCTCGGGCCCCTCCGCCACGTCGTAGCCAAGTCGTCGGAAGATTCCGACAAGATCCTGCTCGACACGTCTCAGGGGATGCAGCGCACCACGCTCCCCCCCCCGCGCTGGCAGCGTCACATCCATCCGTTCGGACTCGATGGCTCGCTGGATGCGCTCCCTTCGCAGCGCCTCCCTGCGGCGATCGAGCGCAACCTCGAGCGCATCCTTGGCCGCGTTCACACGCTGACCGAATGCGGGACGCTCCTCCGGCGAAAGCTCCTTCATCCGGCGCATCAGGGCGCTGATGGCCCCCTGACGTCCAAGATAGCCCGCCTTCACCCGGTTCAGCTCATCCTCGGTCAGAGCCGAGTCAAACTTCTCCCGTGCCTCAGTCACCAGCTTCGCCAGCTCATTGGACACAGAGGCGGTCATGAGGCTCTCCGTCGGGAAGTCATTTGGACACAAGTCCGGGGATTCGTGTTCCACGGCCAGACGGTGGGGCGAGCAGGCCGATGCCGGCCGTGCCGGCCGGGCCGTCCGCTGGGTGCGTTCAGGCCTCGAGAGCCTTGCGCGACCGCTCGACGATGAGAGAGAACCCGGCAGGGTCATGCAACGCGATATCGGCGAGGACCTTTCGGTCCAGCTCGATTCCACCCTTCTTCAACCCCGCGATGAACCGGCTGTAGGACATGCCGTTCTGCCGCGTCGCAGCATTGATGCGGGTGATCCAGAGGCGCCGGAAATCACGGCGGCGCACACGACGGTCACGGTAGGCGTAGCTCAGCGCCTTCAGCACTGCATTCTTTGCGGTGCGGAAGAGCTTCGACCGCGCACCGCGATACCCACGCGCCAACTTCAGAATCTTGTTGCGACGACGACGTGCACGAAAACCACGCTTCACTCGAGGCATTGTTCACTCCATTGAGGGGTCGAACCAGGGGCGGCACTCGCCGACTTCACGCCCTGGAACGGACACGCCGGCACGGACCGGCTGCAGGACACGCGAGGGCAATCTCTCGCGCTTTGCGACGAAAGCGGCTCCCTACAGGTAGGGAATCAGCGGACGAACGATCTTCACGTCTTCCTTCCGCATGATCGCGCTCTGGCGCAGTCGACGCTTCCGGGTACGGCTCTTCTTGGTGAGGATGTGGCTCTTGTTCGCCTTTCGGCGGACAATTTTGCCCGATCCGCTGACCTTGAAGCGGCGCGATGCGGCACGATTGGTCTTCATCTTCGGCATGACGGTCGCTCCTGAACGAGCCGTGGAGAGTCGAGACGACAAGGGCCGAGGTCAACCTCGGCCCGAGTAGGCGATGGCGGATTCGAACCGCCGACCCCTTCCGTGTCAGGGAAGTGCTCTCCCACTGAGCTAATCGCCTTCGCGACCGGCACTCGGAAACCCCGGGTGCGCGGCCAGCGAGGCGCAGTCAGTAGTGGCAACCCCGCAGGCTCGTCAAGATGAAATTGTGCCCCCCCGGTGGCCGTTCAACGGGCCACGTGCTTGCATTCGCCCGCCGTTTGACGCTAGAGCCCTCCAGCCCGCATCCGCTGGCATCGTCAATCCTCTCGATCCCTGCCGCCGCACCCATGACCCGATCGTTCCAAGACCTCGGACTCTCCGACCCGACCCTCGCCGCCCTCCGAGAGGCCGGCTTCGAGCACCCCACCCCGGTTCAAGCGGCTGCGGTACCGGAGATTCTCGAAGGTCACGATCTGATCATCCAGGCCCAGACCGGCACGGGAAAGACCGCCGCGTTCGCCCTGCCCATCATCGAGAAGGTCGACCCGACCCCCGGGCGAATCCAGGCGCTGGTGCTCGCCCCGACAAGAGAGCTCGCCGCACAGGTGGCCCGCGAAACCGAACGACTCGGAAGCCACCGGGGCATCCGGGCCGCTGCCATCTACGGCGGAGCGGGCTTCGAACCCCAGCTTGACGCACTGAAGCAGGCCCAGGTCGTCATCGCGACCCCCGGACGCCTGCTCGATCACCTGAGGCGAAGGAACATCAGCCTCGCGGACCTCATCATCTTCGGTCTCGACGAGGCCGACGAAATGCTCTCCATGGGGTTCGAAAAGGACGTCTTCGACGTGGTTTCCTTCCTCCCCGGCGACAAGCAGTGCTTCGTCTGCTCCGCCACGATCAACGACCCCATCCTCCGGCTCGCCAACGGCTTCCTGCGCGATCCGAAGACCATCGACCTCTCCAGCGACTCCGTCGGCGCACGAAGTGTCCAGCACCGGTACTTCGCCGTGGACGAAGCCGCCAAGCTCGAAGCACTGCGGCGCGTCCTGCCCACCTGGGCGCCCGAAGGGGCGATCGTCTTCGCCAATACCAAGGTCGCCACCTTCCGAATCCATGACGCACTTGCAGCCGATGACCTGCCTGTCGGCGTCATCAATGGCGACCTCCCGCAGAGCGAACGCGAGAAGGCCCTCGCGCGTATGCGGGACGACCGCACAAAGTACCTCGTAGCCACCGACGTCGCCGCCCGCGGCATCGACATCAGCGGGCTGCCGGCCGTCGTGAACTACGACATGCCGGACAGCCCCGACAATTACGTTCATCGAACTGGAAGAACCGGCCGCGCAGGGCAGTTCGGCATCGCACTCTCCCTCGTCACCCCAGCGGACATCTCGGTCTTCCACTACCTCGAGAAGTTCTATCGGATTCGCCAGCAGCGCACACCCCTTCCGGGCATCGACGAAGTGCGTCGCACACGCGCCGATCGCTCGCTGATCGAAGCGCTCGACGGACTCGATGCCGATGGCTCGCTCCCGTACGCCGACTACCTCGCCATCGCCCGCCGCCTCGCCGAAGTCGACGACGGCCACCGCACCATCGCCAAGCTGATCGCCGCCTTCCGACACGCCCCGCGGAGCGACGCGAGCCAACAGCTCCCCCCGAAGGACGCACCCTCCCCCCCCGCAAGGGTCGACCGAACCGAAGATACGGCCGCCGCTCCCGCTGCGAACCCGGATGGCTCCGAGACCGAGGCGCCCGAAACCGAGGCTGCCAGGCGCAGTTCACCACCCGAGGTGGAGCAGGCCCCAGCACCCGCAACGAGCACCGCCGACGCCGCCGCACCCGCGACGGCGCGCACCACCCGCAAGCGCGCCAGCCGGCGCGACACCGACTCCTCCGATCCCGCGGTAGTCGACACCGCCCCTCCCCGGACGCCCGCCGTCGCCGAAGCATCGACGACGGACCTGTCCCCGTTCGAGGTCTCCGCCGAAGCCGCTGCCATCCACACCTGGCTGGACCAGAACTCAGGCGCGGACGGCCGGGAGCGCATGCGCTCCGTGCGATCCATCGCGAGCGGCGTGTCCATGCCGATGAAGGAGGTGCGGCGCCACGCCGAAGACCATCCCGATCTCGAGGTCACCGGCCAGCGGCGAAGCATGGTCCGAATCCTGGACGGAGCCGCTCCCACGCCAGAGCCGACGGACCACGCGAAGGAAGATGAGCCAGGCGCCGACTCCCCTGCACGCGCCGACAGGGGGCTCCCACCCGATCAGACACCGGCCCGCGAATCCAGAACCCGCGAGACGCGTTCCAGGTCCCGACGGGCCGCATCACCGAAGCCCGCATCACAAAAGCCCGCACCACAAAAACCCGCACCACAAAAACCCGCACCACAAAAACCCGCATCACAAAAGCCCGCACCGCGCGACCGGAAGGCCGAGACCATCTTCGATCGCAAGGGACAGTTCCGAAGGTTCCGAATCAACGTGGGCAGCGAGAAGGCGGCCGCCCCCGAAGAACTCGCCGACATCATGGCCCGGCTCGCCGGCCTTGAGCGCGACGACCTGGGTCGGATAGACTTGCACCCGGAACACTGCGTGGTCGAGGTCAGCGAGATTTACGCCCGAGAGTTCCATGACGCACTCCATCGACAGACGTGGAGAGACGTTCAACTCGACGTCAAGCGCGCCTGAGCGCCCCGTTCCCGGCCGATCTTCCATGTTCCCGAAACGATTTATCCTCCCGCTCGTGGCCATGAGTCCGTTGTTCGCCACGGGTTGCGATCAGCCCGACCCGGAAGAGGAGGCCCGGCAAGCCCGCATCGCCGAACTCCGCACGCAGATCGACCTCCCGGAGGTGCCGCCACTCGACGCACTCGAGCTGCCCGCGCGCATGCCCGACGGCTCGTGGAGCGTGGCCGGTATCCTGCGCAATCGCGGCTCCCTCATGGATGGGGACGTGGAGGTGTCCGCACTTCTCCAGGAACTTTACGTGTGCGAGGGCGCCACCGAGGACAGCCGAGCCGGATGCCTGCATCCGCACTTCTTCATCGCCGACTCCGTACGCTCCCCGCAACGGCTCCTGGCCGCAGGCCACGACATCCGGTACGAGGAACAACTCGAGGTCGGCGCCCGCTACACCTTCGTAGGCCAATACACCCAGCGGACCCGGGGACATGTCTCCACCGAGGACGGCCTGATCGTCATCTCCGAAATCCGCGGAGAAAACGTCGAGCCCCCCCCGGAAGACGAGGAAGGCGTCGACTGACCGCTCGGGGACCGGGCCGCGCATGCCGGAGAGCGCGCACGCCGGAGAGCGCAACGCCGAGGAGACGTGCCGCCATGCAGTGCCGGAGAGCGCGCACGCCGGAGAGCGCAACGCCGAGGAGACGTGCCGCCATGCAGTGCCGGAGAGCGCGCACGCCGGAGAGCGCAACGCCGAGGAGACGTGCCGCCATGCAGGCGGCCTCGGTCACGATACGCGTTCCGCCGTCACGATCACGTGCCGGCTGCTGGTCCCGAGAAACGCGTTCCGTGTGACGTAGTCTCCGCTCGACTCGATGACCTCGAAACCGCACAACCTGAGCAGGGTGTGCATCTCATGCAGCGAGTAGCACCGAATCTCGATCCGCTGCTTGTGGGGATCGTCCGTCTCGTCGACCACGGTACGCTCGACCCGCAGGCGGGACGTCTCGAAGTCGAACTCGATGTCCTCGAGGAACAGGTAGTCTCCACCTTCCCACCAGACGCGTCGAGGAACCCGATCCAGAATCCAGTCTCGATTGATCGTCTCGATGACGATCCGTCCCCCGAGCTTCACCGATCGGGCGATCCCCTCGAGCACCTCGTAGTTGGTCCGGTCGTCAAAGAAGCCGAACGTGGTGTTGAGGCAGCACGCGCCATCGAACACCCGGTCGAAGTTCAGATCGCGCATGTCCCCGTGAATGAACTTGATCGACAGGCTCCTGCGCTGGGCTTCCGCAAGCCCTTTCTCGAGAAGCTCCATCGAGAGGTCAAGCCCCACCACATCAAAGCCCCGCTCCGCCATGAGGACTGCGTGACGGCCGAACCCACAGCCCACATCGAGAACGCGCGCCCCGTGGTCGAGACCCAGACTCGCCATCAGGAAATCCGTCTCGCGGAGCGTGTGCGCGTGAAATCCATCGGGGAGCGTCTGAAGCCAACTGGCGTCGAACACATCCTCGTACCAGGGCCGGACCGGGCGCGCCCGCCGCCCCCCTCCTCCAGCGGACTTGTTTCTCTTCTTCTGCTCGCTGGACACGATGTCGTTCATGAGCGCAGCGAGATCCGGATCAACGTCGTCATCGACGCCTCCGGATGCGGAACTCACCGCTGGCATCAACGGTTGCGTCGACGTGCGAGCCGCCTCCGCAGCAGCGGTCAGCATGTCGGCCGTCACCACCGGAATGGGGGGCGGAGTCGGCTTCGGCACCGCCCTCTCCTGGGTCGTGCCAGGTGGGCGATGACCATTCGGCGCCCCCGCCACGCCGCTGCTTCTCGAGGCAGCGACGGGACCCTGGTCCTGGACCTCGTCCAACTCCTCCAGGTCGTCCACGAACTCCGCGCTCTGCCCTTCGGCCACATCCCTCCAGGGAACGTCATCGAGAGGGCCTTGAGGCTCCTGAACTCCCGGGGACAACCCTGCAGGCTCCTCTGGAGCCGCCAGCGTCACTCCAGGGCTCTGTGCGTTCTGCTCGTCGCTCATGCTCTCCGCTCAACCCGCTGACTGGCCTTCACCGGCAGGCAGTGAAGCCACGTGGTCACGGCGTATCCGACCAGCCCAGCTTAGTGGAGCAGGCGCGGTGTCGCAAGGAATCCACGTTCCTGCGCCGGCAGGCTCTGCGCGCTCCGCCGTGTACGGACCTGCATGCCGCGTGTTTCGGCCGCCGCAGCGCGCGCCGCCTCAGTCGGCCAGCGGCTCGAAGAGCCCCTCTCCCAGCCGCACGACCTTGCCCGCCATCGCATCCGCCACGGGGCGCAGGGGCTCATCTCCGCGCTGCACCAGAAGCACCACCGTCGAGCCGAGCAGAAACCTTCCCGCTTCGGACATTCGGCCCAGCACATGCGGCGGGGAGAGCGAGTACCGTGCCGCCTCCAGTCGATGGTCCTGACGCAACGACACCGGGCAGCTCACCCGAATACCGCCCACCACGGTCGCGCCCACCAGAACCAGCGCACCCGCACGGCCTGCAGCATCCCGAAAGCGAAGGACCACCCGCTCGTTCCTCGCGAAGAGACCCGGACGATAGGGAACCGACAGTCCGTTCACCGGGTAGAGATCCCCACCCACGTGCACGACCTCCTCCACTTCCATGCGACACGGCGCATGCACCCGGTGATAGTCGGCGGGACTCAGGTACACCGTGGCGAACAGCCCGCCCTCGAAGAGATCGTCCGCCCCCGGGTCCTGAAGCAGCTCGCTCGCGGTATAATGCATCCCCTTGGCCTGGACGAGCACGCCCGCATCGACTCGACCGAACTGGTCCAGGCGACCATCGGCCGGGCTCACCCATCCTCCCGGAACACCGAGATCCGGCCGCGCGCCAGGCCGAAGCTCTCTCGTGAAGAATTCATTGAAACTGCTGAAATACTCCACGTGTTGCGCCGCCTCGTCGAGCCGAGCGCCCACCATACGGGCGAACGTTCCGTACACAGGACGGCGCAGTGGGCGTGCGACCGGCACATTCGCAACCACACCCGCAGCTCGCGACACGGCACGGCGCGGCATTCGATCCACGAACCAACGCGCGATCCGCAGACGCGCTTCCCCGTCTCCTGCTGAAGGCATTGTCAACTCCGTTCGAAGTGCTTCACTTCCTCCCGACCGACGGGTTCCCGGCGCACGAGGAGGCGCAGCATCATGACGACGGGCAAGGAACTGATCAAGGCGCAGGCCAGACGAAAGGGATGGACCACCGCTGCAGCAGGGGCAAGCACCATCGCGCTGGTGTTCCTCACCGCGGGCATTCCGGTCCTTCCATGGGTGCTCGGCATCACAGGCGCGGTCTATACCGGACGCAAGGCTTGGGAGTGGCTCCGCTTCCGCGGAGAGTGGGGAATCCGCTTCTAGCGCCGCATGCTCCGCCCCAACCTCCCGCCGAGCCCCTCAGCCACCCGGTCGAACGATCCCACAGTCCCCGACCCGGGCGCGCTACCGAACCAGCCGACTCCTCCGGAGCAGGCCTCGCTCAACCGCTCTCCTCGTCTCCCCGGGCCCACGCGAGCAGTGCCGGGTCACGGTCCTTGAGCACCGCCTCCCAGGCCCCCCCCGCCTCAAGGTCCGACAGCAACGCTCCGGCCGCCTGCGAATCCCCCTGCTCGCGCGCGATGCGAAGAAGGCCCACGACCGCGTCCGGTTGCCCCGGCTCGAGCGCGAGAACCACCTCGTGCGCGGAGCGGCTCGCCGCCAGGTCACGGACCGTCGTCAGCAATTCGGAAGCTGCCTCCAGCCACGGACCGACCTCACGCTCCTCCTGACGCTCCAGCACGTCCACGACGCCGTACCAGTCCCCGGCCTCCGCATGCAGCCGACGCAGGATCTCCAGTGATCGTTCCCGCGTTTCTTCGGCCTCCGCCGCATGCTCGAGATACCCCACCGCAGCCTCCGGCTGGCCCAGCCCGTCCAGCGCGTTCCGTCCCAGCCTGAGAAACACCTCGGCCCGCTCGCGCCCACCCTCGAGAACGCCGAGGCGGGACAACAGAACGTCCTGCAGCTCCGCCACCTCGCCCAACTGCACCAGAATCGACTCGAACTGCGACCACGCCCACTCCTCCGCAGGGCAGGATGTCACAACGTCCCGCAAGACCGCGGCCGCCCGAGGCGCATCGTCCAGTTCGTCCCGAAGGATGTCGACCCGCTGACGCGACAGCGCGATCCGATCCGCGTCGGACTCGGCCCAATCCGCGCGGTCCTCAAGGACCTGCACCAGCTCGTCCCAGTCCTCCAGCTCCGTCAGCAGACGAAGCACCAGCGACCAGGCCTCCTCATGTCCCGGTTCGTCATCGAGGACCTCCCGCGCCGCGCCCACCGCGCCCACGGGATCCTCCAGCGCGCCGTACAGCAGGGATGCACGCTCCAGCAGGAGCCCGTGCCGCTCCGCAGTGGCCTCCGCGCGGTCCGCCGCTGACCGCAGCAACTCCTCATGAACCCACGGCTCGATCGAAGCGCCCCTTCGCGCAGCCTCGCGCAGCATCTCCTCCACCCGGACATCATCCCCCATCTTCCGGGCATCCATCAGCGCCTCCAGCGCACCCTCCGGATCATCCAGACGCTCCATCTGCAGGCGTGCAGCCTCCATGAGCATCTCCCGCGCGGAAGCCTCCTGCCCCTGCACCTCCGAGGCAACGTCCTGAAGCAGCGCGACGACACGCATGACCTCCCCCTCGTCCTCCGTCAGCTCGACGAGACGCCGAACGGGGACACTGGACGACTCCATGCCGAACGCCGCGCACAGATAGTCGAACCGCTCCTCCCGCGCTTCCGCGGCCTCGGCGAGTTCCACGAGGATTCCCGCGCGCTCCGCCGGCGACGTGGACTGCTCGAGCCGAGCCTCCAGCGCTGCCCGGACACCCGCCTGATCCCCCTGCTCCCGATACACCGGCTCGAGCCGGCCCGTCGCAGCGCGGCCCACCGAAGGACGTTCCGACATCTCCCGAAGCAGTCGCTCCACGTCCGCATCGGTCGCCGGATCATAGTCCGCGAGGGCGGCCAGCCCGTCGTCCAGCCGATCCCCCAGCTCCAGGCACAGACTGGCCTGTCGCAGCGCCAGCGAGCGCGTGCGACCCGGATCGGATGTGGTCGTCCGCACCTGCTCCAGAACGTCCACGCAACGCTCAAGCTGACCAAGAGCGCGTGCAAAACCCACGAGCCTTTCCAGCAGCGACACATCCCCCGGTCGCAGCACGATGGCCTGCGCCAGCAACTCGAAGGCCCGCTCCTCCCCCTCCTCCCGGGCGCCGGCGTGCTCCGCGAGCTGAACGAGAAGCTCCACCTGGGCCGACTCGTCACGCTCCTCCCTGAGTGCGCGCTCCAGCACCGCCGTCACCAGTGGCGACGTCAGCCCCACCCGCTCCACCGCCCACGCGACCAGCCCGCCAAGCTCCGCACCCGGAACGTACCCATCGGTGAGCACGGGCAGCAACGCAGGCGCAACGTCCTGTTCCGATGCTCCGTCACGAAGCGCCGTCACCGCCAGCCCGAAACCGCGTGCCGGATCGTCCAGCGCGGAACATGTGATCGTCATCGCCCGGACCACGAACGGCGCTCGGGTTCCGGGCGGCTCACCCTCGAGCGCACCAACGATCCGATCGAGGGTCGCCACCGCATCCTCAGGCCGACCCGCCTCCTCCTGAACGCGGGCCAGGGCATCCAGCAGCATCAAGTCCTCGCGATCATCCCGGACCCCGAGCTCCAGCGCCACCTCCGCCCCCTCCGCATCGTCAAGCTCTTCCATCCTTACCGACGACAGCTCCAGGCACAGCGCACGGCGCTCATCCGGATCCGCCGTGCAGCCCACCCAGTCCTCCAGCAACGCAGCCACCGCCTCCCAGTCACCGATCCCGCGGTTCAGACCCACCAGACGTTCGATGGTCTCCGCATCATCCGGATCCTGAACCAGCTGCTGGCGAAGCACCTCGGCGGCGCGAACCGGATCGGCCAGCGCTCCCGACAGAAGATCCGCCAACCGGTGCGACAACCTGCGCCGCCCCGTCACATCCTGCGCCCGATCCAGCTGTACCTCGAGAAAGCGCACCGCCTCCTGCTCATCCGCATCACCGCCAAGCCACGCATCCACCGCAGCGGCCACGGCCTCGTCCTCAGGATCGAGAGTTACCGCTTCCTCCATGGCCTTCCGCACAAGAACCCGACCTTCCGCCGCGTCCCCCACGACTCTGCCGACCCACAGCAGCGCGTCGCGACGCACACCGGCATCGATCGACGGATCGCACCCGGACTCGAGAAGCACCTCGGCCAGTTCGATGCGCTTCGCATCCGTGTCCGCATGCCCCTCCGCGGCCGTGACCGAACCCGCAGCGCCGACCCCATGTCGAACGAGTCGCAGCCAGGCAGGCCACACCACGCGCGACGATGCGTTCGCCGACAATACCTCCACCGCAGCACGAACATCCTCGGCCAGCGGAGAGGCCGTCAGCTCCGCCCCCCCCACGCCGAGCACATGGCGCACAGCCAGCTCCACCGCCTTCCCCCCTGCATCAAGCTCCTGCGCCCTCTTCAGAATCGGAACGGCGACCGCTGCCGAAAGGCCCGGCACGCCCGAAGGGATCGCCGCGGCGTGCAGCCTCACCCCCTCCTCCACCACGGCGACGTGGCCCGGACCCTCCGCGACGGCCTTCTCGAGGAATGACCAGGAACGACGGAGATCGTGCACCCGGGTCCGGTACAGATAGGCCAGTTCCAGCAGGCCGTTGACCCTCGGCGCCCCTCCACCCAGCGTCGTGAGGCGATGCTCGAGAAGCTGACCCACATCCTCCCATCGCTCGTCCACCTCCAGCGTGGAGGCCAGCAGACCGGTCACGCTCTCGGACGTTGGGTCGAGCGCGAAGACGCGTTGCAACAGCTCCACGGCGCGCGACCGATCGTTCAGCGCCACAAGGCAAAGCCGAGCCGCGCCGCTCAACCAGGCGACCTGTTCCTCGCGATCATCCAGCAGCTCTGCGCCCCGCTCCAGCAGCTCCACGAGCCCCGCGTACTCGGAACGCTTCGCCAGCACTCTCGCGTATGCACGCGCGACCTCCACCTGCTCTGGCGAACACTTCGCGGCCTCGGACAGCATGTAGGCGGCCCGCTCCACCGAACCATCCAGCTCCGCGAGCAGCGCCCTGCGCAGCAGCAGCCCTGCCCTCCATGTCGTGTCGAGACCCGGCCAGTCGAGCGCCTCGTCCAGCGCCTCCGCGTAGATCCCGTGGTCGCCCGTGTGCGTGGAGAGTCTCTCCAGCCCACGCCATGCCACCTCGTGGCACGGATCGATGCGCACCACCTCCCGCCAGGACTGGGCCGCGTCGCGCGGACGCTCGAGGTGATCCTCGTACAGAGCGGCAAGCTCCGTCCAGCCGTCTCGCGGCTCGACCGACCGCTCCGAGAGCCGAAACCGAAGCACCTCGGCGAGCAACTCGTACCGTCCACTCACCCGCGCGGACGTTGCCAGCGGAGCAGCCGCACCCGATCGGACCGGATGTCCTTCGGGCAATCCCGGCCACGCCTTCTCCAGAACGTCGAGCGCCCCCGCGTGTTCAGAACTCTCCGCCAGGGCGGCGAGTGCAGCTTCCGCGGCCATGTCGCTCTCGCCCGCCTCGAGATGGAGCCGCGCCATGCGTACACGAATACGGCTCGCCTCCGCTCCTGTCACCTCCGACAGCCGGGTCGAGAGAATCCCGAGAAGCGCCTCCCCTTCACCGGTCTCGATCGCCAGACGCTCAAGGTGCCCCTGGACTTCCGGATCATCCGGGGTGAGATCCAGCAGCTCACGGTACACGGCCAGCGCGCCGGAGACATCTCCAAGTCGAGTTTCCAGCAACCCGGCCCGCGCGCGCAGAAGCGCACTCTTCCGCGCTACCGCTCCAGAGCGTCGAGCGCTTTCCGCAAGGAAGTCGGCCAGCTCCTGCACGCGACCGGCACCGAGCAGCAACTCCTCAACGTCATCCACAATGGAGGGGTCCTCCGGAAACTCCTCCTGAAGGTTCCGGTAGATGGCCACCGCACGATCAAGATCTCCAAGCGACTCCGACGCAAGATCCGCCGCACGTCGCAGCCGAGCGAACCGCTCGGCTGGCTCGCCAAGGCCCGCGAGTCGAACGAGCACGTCCACGAGAAGGCCGTCATCCCCCCTCCCCTCAAGCAGCTGCTCCAGCGCACCCAGAGCAGCCTCGTCGAAGGGATCGCAGTCCAGCACGGACCGCCATCCCGCGATGACCTCCATCGGCGATGCACCCGCCCGATCCAGCAGGGTCGCGTGCCGCACCAGCAGCCCCGGCGACACGTGCTCCTCCCCGGCCTCGCGCATGACGCGTGCCGCGTCCAGCCCCCGGCCCAACCGCTCGGCCAGCGATTCCACCGCGTCCCAGAATGCCTCCCCCCGCTCATCGTCCATGGCCCGGGCCAGCAGACCATCGAGCGCCTCCTGCGGCCGTTCAAGCCGATCCGCCACCAGCAGGGCTCGCTCGACCAGAAGCTGCTCCTCTCCCACCACGCTGTCGAGGCTGAGCACCAGATCCAGCGCCTGAGACAGCAGCGATGCGTCCCCCGAAAGACGACCCGCCCGAACGAGCAGGCCTGCGGCTTCGGACTGTTCCGAGGCGGAACGTACAGTGCCCAGCAGCGCCTCGCTCACGCGCCTCGCCATCGGCGCCGACAACGCAGTATCCTCCACACCGGCCAGCACGCCCACCGCCTCGTCCACCGTCTCCGGCGACCGCAACCCCAGCAACCCGCGCTCGAGATCAAGCACCGTCCGCTCGGCTGGATCCGCCGTTCGCTCCCGTTCCTCCGCAAGCTCCTGCATCACCTCGGCCGTTCGCCCCAGCGCATCGAGCGCTTCGCGACGGAGCGGCGCAAGACCCGAGCGATCCGGATGGCGGTCCGCGAGTCGACCCAGTCTCGCCAGCGCATCGGCAGCGTCGCCCAGCTCGCGCAGCGTGATCTCCGCCGCGAACACCCCGGACTCCCATGCCGTATCCTCCCCCCCCGACTCGGCATCCAGGTCAAGGACGCGGACCAGCTGCGCCCAGTCCTCCGCCTCCCGATACAGGAGCTGCAACGCCGCCAACGACTCCCGATCGCCCGGCGCCTGCTCGAGCACACGCTCGCGAAACAGGATGGCCTCCGATGGCTGGTCGGCAGGTCCGGAGGCATACTCCGCAAGCCAGCGGTGCAGCTCCGTCTGACGGGCACCTCGCCCAAGCTCCGCCGCCTGACGCTTCAGAATGTGAAACAGCGCCTTCGACTCGCCGGCCTGCGCCGCCACGTCGCCCGCGCGCTCCCGAAGGCTCGCGTCATGCGGACGCGCCGTCACCGCCTCGGCATACCAGCGCCACGCCATCTCGGGTTCCGACAGCGCCTCCAGACAATAGGCTCCGAGCTCGATCATCCGGACCACCCGCTCTTCGGCGTCGGACGTCCCCTCCAGCAGCTGCTGCAACACCGGCAGGCGATCCTCCGCGGGCATGCCCGGCCGCTGCAACACCCGATCCAGCCGCCCGAGAAGCTCCCGGTCCCCCGGCCGTTCCACCAGCAACGCGTCCAGCAGCGACCGCTCGAGAGAGGGCTCATCCAGCTCGTCCGACACAATCGACAGGGCGCGATCCAGCCGGCCATCCGCACGCGACGCCGAGTCCCTCAGCCAGTCGCGCACCAGATCCCCCAACGCATCGCGCTCCCGCGCCATCCCCTCGATCGCGTCCCAGCGGCCCGCACGGGTCCACATCGCACGAAGGGAAGCCTCCGCCTCCGCGTGATCCGGCTCGATATCGAGGATCTCCGTCCACAGCGTCTCGGCCTCCTCTTCCGCCTCCTCCCCCTTCCCCACCAGCAAGGCGGCAAGCTCGGCGGCCGTGGCGGACTCGAACGACGAACGACGCAACAGTCGTTCCCGAAGAAAGCCGATCAGGGCCCCCTCGTCCCCGGTGGACCGGACCAGACGCTCCAGATGCGCATCCGCACCTTCGTGCTCCGGCAACATTTCGAGCACCCTGCGGTGGAAGCCCATCGCCGTCTGACCATCCTGGAGCTCTTCCTCGGCGCGGTGAGCCATGTCGAGGAGCCGGGCCACGCGCTCGGCGGTCGGCAGGCTCAGGATGCGCCGCTCCTCCACACGGAGCAACCCGGCATGGTCCTCCCGCGAGCGGTGGATCTCCTCCAGAGCGTCGAGGGCGGCCTGCTCGTCCGGCACGATCTCCAGCAAGGCCTCGAGTGCCTGAGCTGCCTCCACCGGATTCTGCAGCCGCTCGCGACGAATTGCGGCCACGCGATGCCAGAGCGCCGCCGCCTCCTCCTCGTCCCTCGTGAGGCGAGCCCGCTCCTCGAGGATACGCGACAGCTCGTTCCAGCGCCCTGTGCTCTCGTACCGCTCGGCCAGAGCCTCTACGGCTTCCGCATGACCAGGATCGACATCGAGAATCGCAGCCCAGGCCGCATTCACCATCACCGGCTGGTGGACATGCTCCTGACAGATCCGGATGACCTCCCGGTGCAGGCTCACCAGTTGCTCCACGCGCGCTTCGCCGGTGGCGGAACGCTCGACACCTTCGATCTGCTCCCGCAGAACCTCGAGCAGCGCATTCCAGCGCCCCGCGGACTCCAGCAATCGCTTCAATTCGTCGCGGGCATCCGTGTCTCCAGGGTGATCGCGCAGAACCCCCTTCCAGACCTCCGCCGCCCGATCCGGACTCTCCAGGCGGTGTTCAGCCACCATCGCCATGCGACGAGCCACGGCGAGACGTTCACCCGCGTCTTCCGTCGCGTCGCGAAGGTGGCCCAGCGTCGTGAACAACCGCCGCCAGTCCTCTGACTGCTCCTCCTGCTCCGCGAAGAAGCCGAGCATGGTGGCGTTGCGCCGGTTGAGCACCTTCAGCTTCCGGAACACCTGTGACGCGCGCTGGCTGTCCTGCAGGCCCTTCCAGCACAGCACGCCCAGCGTCTCGAAAAGCGGCTCCTGAAGCGGTCCCGATCCCACCCGCCGGCAGGCCTTGTCCAGCTCGTCCGCAGCCGCCTGAAGGTCACCGCGCAACTCCAGCACGCGGGCATGAGCAGCGAGGACCGCAGGATCGTGCGGCGACCGCTCCAGCAACTCCCGCACCCGGGAGGCCTCCCGTTCCGCAGCCTCGCGATCCACCAGACGCGCCCGCAGGGACGCCACCTCGTCCTTCGGCGGAATCGCCTCTCGCGAAGCCGCCGGGCGGATGCCCGTGGCTGCCTCCACCTCCATCGGGCGGGTGGGCTGCTCGATCTCCTCCGGGTGCTCCGCCTCCTCCTCGTCCGAAGACTCCGGCTTCCCTGCGGTCGGTGGCATCGTCGGTGCGTGAGCCAATGCCGCCTCGATGTGGTCGGCACGCTCATCGATGAGTCGCGCGCGCTGCGCAAGACCCGGCCCCTGCGCACGGGCCCACTCCGCCACCTCCCGAAACCTGAGGACGCGTTCCCGGGAATCCTCCACAATCTCGGCACGGCGCTCCAGAAGCGTGCACTCCAGCTTCGCCTCCCCACGCTCGCGCAGCAGCCGCCGGGCTGCCTCCCAGCAGTGCTCGCGACGGGGGTCGAACTCCCACGCGCTCTGGAGCGCATCGGCTTCCCCAAGCGGATTGTCGAGACGCTCGCGTTCGATGCGCGCGATCAGCTCGGAAGCGTCCGCCCGGGCCTCGCGCTTCGGCAGAGCGGTCCGCAATGCCTTGAGCCGCCGGACCGCCCCCGGCCAGACATCCCCGACCACCCCGACCAGCTCGACCGCGACCTCACCGTGCACCCGCTCGATGTCGTCCCATCGGCCCTCGCGCGCCAGCGCCGCCGCGAGATCGTCCAGAGGGGCCGCGTTGTCGGGTTCGCGCCGCAGCGCCGCGATGACGTCCGTGATCTGCTGGTCCATTCGATTGAATCCCTCGGTGCTGCCGCGGGGTCGAGACCGCAGGCGAATGGGCGGACGGAAGGAGTCGTGGCGCGAACCCCTGCGGACCGTCGGAACCCTACCAGATCGCACCACGGACACTCAACCGGGTTGCTCCGCGACAGCCTCCTCGACACTCCCCGCCCCCGCGGACTCCTCGGCCGCTCGAAGTGCCGAATGCTCGAGCGCGACCAGGGCTCCTGACCGAAGCCCCGTCGCCGGAAGGGCCGGAACCGCGACCAGCAGCTGAACCGCCACCTGAACCAGGTTCATGATCAGCGCGAACGCAAGCCCCGCAGCACCGATCAACACGCCCGGCAGCACGAGTCGAAGCCCCTCCGCAAGGAAGAGCTGAAAGTTGCCGAAGTAACCGGGGCCGGCGGGAAGCAGGATCCCCGCCACCAGGATCGCCAGAACTGCAGCGCCCTCCCACCACCCGAGCGCGAAACCGAACGCCCGCGCAAGGAGCACCAGGGACACCACATTGAGCCACCAGTAGAGCAAAGTCAGGCCCAGATAGGCCCACAGTCCACCTCCTCGGCGCAGCGTGGCGCAGCCGTCGACGAAATCCTCGAGCAGTGCATCGATCCGCGAGGCCGCCCGCGGGAGTACCCTCCCCACCGTCGCCTGCAGCACGCGCCGGGCCACCGAACGGCTGATCACGAACGCCGCGACCGCCATGGCCGCACCGACGAAGAGGACGGCGCAGGCGATGGCCGCGTTCCGAAGCAGGGGCGTCGGCTCGGGAAGGAGCAGCAGAGACGCCCCGAGCATCAGCACGAGCACCAGCCCGTCCACCACACGCTCGACCACCGCCGTCCCCATCGCGGCGCTGAAGCGCACATGGCTCTCGCGCGCCAGCAGCGCCGGACGAACCAGCTCGCCCAGCCGAAGTGGAAGCGCCACGATGGCCGCATTCCCCACCGCCCCGATCCGAAGGACCTTCAGCGTATCCCGCTCGCCCAGGGGACGAACCTGAAACGCCCATCGCACCAGACGCACCACGTGCAGTGCGAGAAACAGCAGGGCGTACAAGGCGATCGCGGACAGCGGAACGCTCGTGGCCGCTTCCCAGATGGTCTCGAGAGCCGAGCGGCCGTCCGACACCAGCATGACCTCCGCGCGCAGGCCACGCCAGGTGAGCCACAGGAAGAGCACCGCGATCAATACGCTCACCGCGGCGCGACCGAACAGGCGGCCCCCCGACCAGCGCGGACGCGCCCCCCCGTTCGCCATCAGGATGCGCCCCCGGTCCGCCGGCAGCGACACGCATCACGGTCGTGCACAAGCCATTCCTGACGACGGGACTGCGATACGCCACCACCCGGCGATCCGCAATCCGGGCGGTGCCCCGCTGGACCGCGCCCGGGCGCTCGTTCGGGCATCGGGGCGTGGACGGGCGCCGGTCCGGCGGCACTCACGAGGTCTCCTCGCCGCCGCCCGGTCTCTCCTCCCCGCTCGATGGCGGTTCGCTCCGGCCACTCTCCGTGGACGATCCGTCGTCTCCGCCAGTCATCCTCCTGCGGAGGCGGTCCAGATCCCGCTCGACCTCCATCGACCGGAAGCGATCCTCCACAGCCGAGTCCGCGGACGTGGACGATGCCGGGCCAGGCGGCTGTTCCCCTCGGCGCACGCCGGCAACGCGCTTGCGGACGCTGTCCTTGCGGGCCTCGATCGCCTCGAGCTGCTGGCCGATCTGGCGCACCACCGCGGCATGGCCCTGCACGCGCTGCTCCGCGACGCGAGCCAGCTCGTGGTCGTCCTCCCCCGCCGCCAGCTCGTGCCGTCGCATCCAGCGGTCACGCTCGCGGATCTCGTCGGCCAGCCGGTTCTCGAGCTGCTTCTCCTCCATGATGAGGCGCGCGAGCTGGTCGCGTGCATCGCCTGCGGCGACGGGTGCGCGACTCCGAGCGGTCGGCTCCCCGATCTCCTCGAAGCGGCCTGCGCTCCGCGCGTTCTCCGGCTCCGCTCCCGGCTGGGCACCAGGCCCGTTCGGCTGCGCCGGGCGAGTCGGCGCGTGAAGCAGTTGTGACCGGCGGGAGGCGAGGCGGACCACGGCGCTCACGACCTCGGGGCAGCCGCCGCGACGCGCCATGCTCGAGGCTGCGCTGGTGAGCGTCCCGGGAACGCCGTCCCACGCCACCTCGGCGAACACCCTGGAGAGTTCCATCGGCCCGGAGATCGACCACATCGCTCCAGAGGAGGTCAGCGGAGGAATCTCCGCCCGGCCGTCGATGGCCAGCATCGGTCGACCAAGGACGACGGACGGGGTCACGAGCCCCCCCCCTTCTCCCACGACGATCAGGTCAGCGGCCGTGAGCACCTCCTCGACGTCGCCGAGGTCCCCGAACATGCCCGCGCGCACCCCGTGGATGGCGGCTGCGTCGCGGAGGGCATCGGCGGACTCCGGACGCCCACCGTGAAAGAAGAGGCAACGGAGTGGCGAAGGTGCGCCCCGGAGCTGGACCATGACCGCCTCGATCGTGGCGGGGGTCCAGGTGCTGGCGTCCATCACGATGACGCGTTCATCCGTTGCGAAGCCGAGCCCGGAGCGCAGGGTGGTGCGGTCGAGCTTCCGAAGCAGCGAGGCGGCCACGGGTGGCCCGGCGACTTCCAGCATGCCCTCGGTGAAGCGCTCGCCCAGGGCCGGGATGAACCCGGGGTGAGGCACGATCAGGGCATGCACCCGGGCTTCCCTCCAGCGCTGGGGAGAGGCGAAGGTCGTGACGATCCCGACGACTGGCACACGGGCCTCGCCGACCTCGCGGAGCAGCTCGAGCGGGCGGGCCACATCCGGCGAGTCGAGGAGCACCAGATCCGGTCCCGGGGTCGTGCCGGAGCCGGGATCTCCCGGTTCGGGACGCGCGCCACCGAGGAACCGGAATGCCCTGGCCACCTGATCGGCGCCGCGCTCGAGGAAGGACCGCGCGGTCCAGCCGAGGGCGGCGGGAACACCGAGCACATCGACCGCGGCTGCCCCGCGCTCGCGCAGGAGCGAGACGAACTCGTCCTGCCAACCCGCGCGCTCGGACGTCCCGTCGGTGACGAGCCAGATGCGCTCTCCGTGCAGCCGTGCGATGTCGGTCATGGGGACTCCGCCAGGGGGAAGGGGGCGACACCGGGCATCGGCGCGCCGCCCCTTCGTGAAGCGGCGAAGCGTCGAACGCAAGTCCCGAGTCACACCCCTGCGGGAGGGCCCAAGACGGCCGACACCCCCGGCGGTTGCCGGGGGTGTCGAGAGGGGAGGACCGGATTCGAACCGGCGAATGGCGGCTTTGCAGGCCGCTGCCTTACCACTTGGCCACCTCCCCCCATGAAGGGGAGCGGGCTGATTAGCCGAGAACGCCCACGAACGTCAAGAGGACTGTGACCGCCCGATGCAGCGTGTTTGCAGTGCCGTCGAGGAGCTCCTGCAGGACAGGATGACCTGCGTTTCGGGCTTGCCGAGCCAGCCGGTGGCGACCGACTCGATCGCACGACTATCCACGGAGCGAGCCGAGAACCAGGGTCGGTGACAGCGATGCCGCATTGTGCCGAAGCGTCCCACGCCTGCGTCAGCCCCAGGACCCGAGGTGGCCGGTACGCCACAGGGAGAGCAGATCCATCGACAGGGCCACCGCGCAGTGGATGACGACCCCCATCCAGATGCTGCGATTCTTCAGGCTGAGCGCGCCGAGGGCGATTCCCGCGATGATCGCACCGATCGTCTCGGCCATCGGCTTGCCGAAGTGGATCATGCAGTAGGGGACCATCATGACCAGCACGGCCTGGAACCCCATGCGGTCCTTGAGCCCATGCACCATGAACCCGCGGAAGAAGAACTCGAGGGCGAAGAACTGCAGCAGGTAGAGGAATTGCCACCGGTAGAAGTGCGGCCACAGCCCCTCTCCGGGGCCTGGGCGCCAGAAGGGGTACTGCTCCTGGAAGTGCGGGTCGAGCGACACGATCCAGAGGATCGGAATCATGACCGCGAAGAAGACGGCGTAGATCCACCCGTCGCGAAAGGCGTCCCCCGCCCGAAGGCCGTAGTCCGAGAGTTTCTCGCGCAGGACGACCCGGATCACGAACACGGGGATGACGAAGTACGCGACGAAGCAACCGATCCCCCACCAGGTCAGCCGGTTGATTCGCGCATCCTGCGAGGACCCCATGGTGGCGTGCAGCCAGTCGTGGAGTCCCGGGAAGCCGAGCGTGTCTGCAAGCGCCGCGGCATCACGCCACCGGTTGGACATGCCGACGTACTCGAGGAACGTCAGACAGAGGGCCGTGGTCACGAGAACGATGACGACCTTCCGATCGAGCGCGCCGCGCCCACCCCGATCGGCGAGCGCCTCCTCCATCCGCGCATCCGCCTCGCGCCGCGGAATCGTGATCACCTTCCGCCACAGCAGCCAGAGCCACCCCAGCCCCACCGGTGGACGATCCGTGCGCTCCGCCTCGCTGCTCATTGCGCGACACCCTCCTCACTGGTCCCCCATCCCGGCCGATCCCGGGGACTGCGCGCCCCGCTGCGCGGCGCGGGGCAGGACTAGCGGCCCGACCGCTGGTCGACAAGAGGGCCGGCCCAACCCGCTTCACGGTTGCGGCACCTCCGACCTCCACGCTATACGCTCAAGGTCTGGGTTCCTCCTGCAGCACCGGGAACAGGCCACTTCATGCACGACGACATCGCGCGAAACCCGTATCCGACCGTGGATGCCATCATCGAGCTTCCCGGAGATCGCATCGTCCTCATCGAGCGGGTGCACGAGCCACTCGGCTTCGCCCTGCCGGGCGGCTTCGTCGAGTACGGCGAGCGTGCCGAGGACGCCTGCATCCGCGAGGCGCGCGAGGAGACCGGCCTCGACATCACGCTGACCCGCCTTTTCGGGGTGTACAGCGACCCTGCGCGGGACCACCGGCGACACACCCTCACCTGCGTCTTTCTGGCGACCGCCCGGGGAGAGCCGAGCGGCGGCAGCGACGCAGCCGCGGCGCATCCGTGGCCCCTGGCGGATCTCGAGCATGTCGTCCTGGCCTTCGATCACGGGCTGATCGTCCGGGACTACCTCCACTGGCGACGGACCGGCGAGTTGCCTCCTCCCCGCCCCGGCGGGGCATGATGACCCGCACGCCCGCCGCTGGGGCGCGCCGCCGTCGAAACCGTCCGGCCCGCTTCGCGTTCCTGACGGCGTTCTTCGCGGCAGTGCTCGCCTGCCCCCCGGTCTGGTCCGACGAAACCGAGGGGCCGCGGGAGGACGGTACGCACGAGGTGTTCCTCGCCCGGATCGACGCCGAGTTGGGCCGGCACCGGGTGCATGTGGAACTGAGACACCATGGGAATCCGCGTTCCCCCGAGCCCGGAGAACTGCGCGTCACCTCCCGCGGGGAACGGCCCCGCACCCTCTACCGCTCCGAAGTGCCGCACTTCTTCTTTCGCCAGCAGTCCCCCCCTGCCGTCCACGCGGCGGCCCTCCGCGTCCGGGGATTCAGCGATGTGCTCCTCGTGCGGGTGGACGCCCGGGGAGAGCTGGACGGCTCCGCGAGCTGGGAGACCGCGGTCCTTCCTCCCGAGGCCCCGACACCCCGACGCGGCCAGTGGGAGCACCTCTGGTCCTCAAGGCGATCAGGGCTCGAGGTCGGCGAGGTGCTGCAGGTGGTCGACCCCGATGGCTCGGGAAGGGATCGACTGCTGACGCGGCTGCTCCACCCCACCGTCCGCACCTGCGGGCCAGTCGACGCACCCCTCGGCCCGCGGATCTTCGATCCGGGAGCGGGGTACTTTCGCCCAGCCATCGTCCGACTCGACCTGCCCGACGACCTCCCGGTGGCCACCGCCACCGACACCACCCCGTTCACCGATCACCTGACGAGCGACGCGGCTCCCCTGTGGGTTTCCAGCAACGCGCGCTCGGCCGCCTATCCCGGACATGGACGGGTCCCCGATTCGCTCATGGACGGCCTTGCTGCCACCGGCTGGATCCACGGTGGCCCCGGCCACGGACACGGACACTTCGTACGCGGGGACGTCATGGAAGGGTTCCTCGTCGCCGGCCTCTCGCTGCACGCCGGCATCGAGGGCGTGGCCCAGGCCCCCTCTCGCGTGCTGCTCACCCTCGAACAGGACGCGTGGATTCTGGAACCCGAGCCTCACGGCACCACCACCTGGAGCTTCCCGGAGCCCATTGACAGCCGCTGCTTCTCCGTCATCCTCCTCGACGCCCCCCGACACGACCGACCGGTGGGCATCGCCCACCTCCGGGTCCACACCCACATCGATCGACTCGATCCGAGGGCCGTGCTCTTCGATCACCTGCTCCCGCTGATCCAGCAGCATCTCGGCACCCCCCTGGAGCGACGCTACGCGAACCTCGTCAGCGAGCTCGGCCCCACGGCCATTCCCCTGTTCATCGACGCCCTGGACAGCACGGAAGGCCGGCTGCAGGCCGCCCTGATCCGGCCCATCGCCCGAGTCCCGGGCGGCGACGACGCCCTCACCTCCTGGATCGCGACCCGCGACCCCGACCGGGCCACCCTCCAGGAGTTCGCCCGGATCGCCATCGGCAGCGAGACGAACCCGAGCCACGTGCTCATCCCCGAACTGCTCGCCGCCGACTCCCCGGAATCCCTTCAGCGCATCCTGCGCGTGCTCGCCCGCTCCATCGACCCCCCCCGGGCGATGGTCTTTCTTCCCCACCTCGGCCACGACAACGTCGTGCTCCGAGACGCGGCGCGCCTTGGCCTGTCCCGCGCCGGTCTGGACGGCGCACCCGAGCTGATGGCACTCCTCGCCGACTTCGAAGGCCTCCGCCGGCGCGAGATCCTTCGCGTCCTGCTGGACATCCGCCGGCGCGACCCGCGACGAACCCTCGACGTCGGCCCCGCCGCAGCGGCAGGACTCGATGCCTGCCTCGACGACGAGGACGGTACCATCGCCCGCCTCGCCCTGCTCGTCGTCGGAAAGTATGCCGTGTCGGAACTCCGGGGCAGGCTGATCGCCGCCGCCGGAGAAGACCCCCACCCGTTCCTGCGCTCCGCCGCCACGCAGGGCATCGGCGCCTGGTGGCCCCAACACCCGGCCGACCAGAACGCCCTGCGCCCCGCCCTCGCCGGCGCGCTCGCGGACCCCGACCCCACCGTCCGTCTCCACGCCGCCCGAGCGGTCCGCGATGCGGGGGCGGCACGAGCCGTCCGGGACACCCTGCTTCATCAGCTCCTTCGCGAACAGTGGCCGGACACGAGGCGTGTCCTCGTGCAGTCCCTCGCCCGGCTGGCAGACCCAGCGGTCGACGACCGCGTCTTCGCCTTCCTCGCCGACCGGTCCGAAGGTGAGGTCCGGAGCGCCCTGCGCGCCTACCAGAACCGCGTGGGACCCATGCGCGCCGAGAACATCGAGACCCTGTCCAGCGCATTCGAAGACAGCGAGAGCGTGCAGCTCACCCTCGTCCAGCTCGCCGCCCGAAGCGGGAACACCGACATTCATCCGTGGCTCCGCGGAAGGCTCGACCGCGAGCAGACCCCGCCGCGCGTCTTCCATGCGGCCCTCGACGCCTCCGCACGTCGCCGCCTCCCCGAAGCCCGAGAACTGCTGCACGGGCTCCTCCACGATGATGACCCCACCGTGCGCCGCTTCGCCGCACGCGCATGCGCCTGGTACGACGACCCGGAGACCCTGCGCCAACTCCAGGATCGTCTCCGCAGCGAGGAGGAAGCCCACGTCCGGAACGCTCTCCGGGCCGCCATTCAGGCCCTCGAATCCGGCACCCGCCTCAGGCGCTCCATTGAGGACGCCCTCGAAGACCTGACCACGCCCTGACACGACCGCCCGGAACCCGGCCTCAGCCGCTCCCCGGCCCATTCAGCAGGGCCAGGATGGCCTCCGCAACCCGACGGCCGTCCCGCACACAGTCGTTGACTCCAACACCGCGGTAGCTGTTCCCGGTCAGCCAGATGGACCCAACCCTCTCCAGGGCTTCCTCGATCCGGACCACGCGGGCGGCATGCCCGGGACGGTACTGGGGAATTCCCTGCGGCCAGCGAATGTGCCGGAGCATCACCGGGGACACGGATACACCGAGAACCTGCTTGAGCTCCTGAAGCACAAGCTCCTGCACCTGCAGTGGTTCCATTTCCTGAATGCCCGGGTCGACGTCCCCCCCGACCATGACCCGCAGGAGCACGTGGCCGGAGGGTGCCTGATGTGGAAAGATACTCGAGGTCCACAGGCAACCGAGCATCCTGGGGCCCTGGCCACGCGGGACCAGGTAGCCAAAACCGTTCAGGGGATGCGGAACGTTCTCCCGTCTCCAGCCGAGAGCGAGTACGTCGATGCCGGCCGCGGGAATCCCGGTCAGCTCGTCCCCAACCCCGACCACCACGCCCTCGAGCAGCGTGCGCGCTCGCCATGCGGGAATCGCGAGAACAAGGGCATCTGCCTCCTCGATGAACCCCTCCCCCGTCCGCACGGCCCAGCGCTGGCCGCGGCGCTCCACGGCCGTGACCTCGCATCGCGTCCGGAGCCGGTTCCCGAGGGCGGACCCGAGGGCCTCGCCCAGCGAGCCCACCCCCCCCCGAAGTGTGGTGAGCTGCCCACTCGGACCTGCGGGACCACCGGCACCGGTGCGCTCACCACCTTCCTCGCCCGGTGGCAAGGCTCGGCGCTCGGCGCGCCCCGCGCGACGACGCGCCCAGAGAGCGCGGAACAGGCCTCCATGCTCTCGCTCCAGCGCCGCCATTCGCGGGAAGAGCGATGAAAGCTCCACCCGACGCGCGTCGCCACCGGTGATGCCGAGAACCATCGGCCCCACGAAGGCGTCAGCGAACGATGGGCCGAGCCGTCGGGACACGAAGGCGTGCACCGTCTCGTCCGCGGTGCCGCCGCGCGGGATGAGGGGCTCCACGGCCACCCGGAGCTTGCCCGCGATGCCGAGCAGAGGCGTCCGCAGGAAGGCCGGGGGCGACATCGGCAGCGGCACCAGCTCGCCGCGGTGCCACAGAAACCGCAGACCCGCAGCGTCCGCCGCCGTCACGAGCTCGGCGTCACAACCCAATTCACTCACGAGTTCCAGCGTATCGGGCACATTCGTGAGAAATCCGTTTGGGCCGTGGTCCACGTGGAAACCGTCCACCTGCTCGGTTCGCGCAGTGCCACCGGCGCGCGACCCGGCCTCGAGGACGGTAACGTCGAGGGAAGGCGCTCGCCGCATCAGCGTGAACGCCGTCGTGAGGCCGGAGAGCCCCGCACCGATCACGACCACACGTCGAGGCGTGGGCCCCGGATTGCCCTCCCCTGGCCGCTCGGTCATCCGGGCCGCCTCAGTCTTCCCGGGCGCCCACGCGGGTTCGCCGGTAGGGAGCCACAGGGTTCAGGATGTTGCGGCACTGCGGATTCACGCAACCGGGACACCGCAGCCCATACTGCCTCGTGCAGGGTTCTCCGGAGTCCAGATGCCGAGCCACGATGTCGGCCATGGCATCGAGAAACAGCCGCGAGTCGTTCATGGCCGGGGCGCGATGGTAGTTCTCGATGCCCACCTCCTTCGCGAGCTCGCCGTACTCGATGTCCAGCTCGTGAAGGGTCTCGATGTGATCACTGGTGAAGGCGATCGGCACGACGAGCACGTTGCGCCGCTTCTTCCGCCCGAGTTCGTGGATCACGGTCTCCGTGGACGGTCCCATCCATCGCACCGGCCCGACCTCCGACTGCCACGAAAGGAGGTACTCGTTGCTGTGGCCGAGGGCCTGCATGACCGCCTCGACCGAGGCTGCGCACTCCTGGATGTAGGCGTCCCCACGATCGACCACGGAGAGCGGCAGCGAGTGCGCGCTGAACACGAGCAAGGCATCTTCCCGATCCGCGTCGCCGAACTTCGCGAGCCCCGCCCGAACGGTCTCGGTCATCGCGGCGATGAAGCCGGGATGAACGTGCCAGCGGTCGATGACGCTCCAGTCGAAAGCGCTCCGAAGGTCCGTGCGCCCCGCGGCCCGCCACAGCTCGTTCAGCGACGACCCCGTGGTCGAGCAGGAGAACTGCGGATACTGGGTAAAGGCCACGGCGCGGCGTACCCCGTCCTCGTGCATGGCCTGGAGCGCATCCTCGCTGAACGGAGGGGCGTAGCGGAAGGCGACGTAGAAGCGATGCGGCGCGGACTCCGGGCGGATGCGATCGAGCCTCTCGCACATCCCCTCGCCCTGCTTGCGTGTCCATTCGAGAATCGGGGAGCCGCCGCCGATCTGCCGGTAGTTCTCCTGGACCGCCCCCGTCCTGCGACGCGCAATGAATGGTCCGAGCCACTTCTGCAGGGGGAGCTTGATGATCTCCCGGTCGGCGAAGAGCTGGAGCAGGAAGGGCTGGACGGAGTTCTGATCGACGGGGCCGCCCAGATTCATCAGGACGATGCCCGTGGGCCCCTCGCTTCCGGCGGGAGGGCGCTCGGCCAGCTCGTCGACATCGGCGCTCTGGAAGGCGCCGGAGGGTCGGGCGGGATCGTCTTCGGAGTGGCTCATGGGGAGGGGTCTCTGTGGAGGGAGTCGGGGGCAGCCCGGCAGCGGCCGGGCGGGCGTCCTGCAGGGATGCGGAGGGACAGGGGTGGGGTGCGCGGAGGTCGTGCGACGGGAACACCGGAGTCGGTCGCCGAACCAGCGTCCGGGGTCAACCCGCGTGGCGATCGTAGGCGCGCAGGGCCTCCAGTGCGATGACGACGTTCTCCGGTGGCGTGTTCTTGAAGATGCCGTGACCCAGATTGAAGATGTGGGGACCTCCGCGGCCCGCGTCGAGAACCGCGGTGACCGCGCTGCGGATGGCATCGGGTGGAGCCAGCAGCGCTGCGGGGTCGAGGTTCCCCTGAAGCGTGCAACCCGCGGGAAGCCGGGGCCGGATGGCATCCAGGGGCTCGCGCCAGTCGATGGAAAAGACCTCGGCGGGAAGTGTCGCCACCTGATCGAGCAGGTGAGGCGCTCCCACGGCGAGGAAGATGCGGGGAACGCCTGTCTCTCCGAGAGCCTCGAGGATGCGCCGGTTGTAGGGAAGCGCGAACTCGGCGTAGGTGCGTGCGTCGTGGAGCCCCGCCCAGGAGTCGAAGAGCTGCACGGCCCGCGCACCGGAACGAACCTGCATCCTGAGGTAGCGGATGGAGGTCTCGGTGAGCTTCTCGAGAAGTGCATGGGCGACCGCGGGATGGGTACGCAGGAAAGCGCGCAGCGCGGGATACTCCTTGGAGCCGCTCCCTTCGATGGCGTAGGTGGCGAGGGTCAGCGGTGCGCCACCGAAGCCGATGGGCGGGACCGGAGACGCCTGTTCGAGCAGACGGAGCGTGTCGGCGACGAAGGGCGCGATCTCGTCTTCGTCGGGCACCCGGAGCGCGGAGACCTGAGCGGCGGACCGAATGGGCTCGTCGATGACGGGTCCGGGGCGGAACTCCACCCCGATGCCCATCGGCGGCAACGGGGTCATGATGTCCGAGAAGAGGATGGCCGCATCCATGCCGTAGCGACGCACGGGCTGCATCGTGACCTCGGTGGCCAACTCCGGATTTCGGCAAAGCTCCCAGAAGGCGTACTTCTCCTTGAGCGCGCGGTACTCGGGAAGGTGCCTACCCGCCTGTCTCATGAACCAGACGGGTGCGGTACGGGTGTCGATGCCGGTGGCGGCCTGCAGAAAGAGCGGGAGATCGGTCATGGAGGTCATCGGGGTGCGGCCTTCGGGGCCGGTGCAGTGGTTCAAGCGAGCGGACCGGGACGGAACGGGGCGGCTCCACCATCAGCGGAGTGAGCAGCGCAACGCCATCGCCGCCCGAGCCACGGTGCTAGGGTGCAATGCGGCACCCCGCAACGGCTGGTCCACGGTCGAGACGCGCGCGAGCATGTCCCGCTGGGAGTCCGGGACACCGGGACACCGGGACACCGCATCATGCCGGCCGTCGACTACTCCTCTTCGCAGAAGCCACCTACCTCCACGTAGCCGGGAAGACAGTCGCCGCACTCGTCGTGTTCGTCGGGGCTGCCGTCGAGACACTCGCGGTTCTCGAAGATGTCGCATCCGAGCATGGCGCAGGTGATCCTCTCCTCGCACCACTCGAAATTCTCGATGTATCCCGGCAGACAGTCGGTGCACTGCGCGTCCTCGTCGATCCCTCCCTCGTCGCAATCGCGTGCTTCGTTGATGTCGCAACCGAGATCGTCGCACGTCAGGTACGGCACGCAATCCCAGTTGTCCTCGTAGAAGCCGGGAAGGCAACCCGTACACTCCGCGTCCTCGCTCACACCGCCCTCATCGCAGGCGCGGTTGAAATCCCCGCAATCGAGCCACGCGCACGTGTCCACCTCACGGCACCAGCCCTCGTCGTCGATGAAGCCTTCGAGACACGTCGTGCACTCCGCGTCCTCGTCGATCAGACCCTCGTCGCAATCCCGGTTCTCCTGAACACCGCAGTCCAGGTCCTCGCACGTCAGGTACGGCACGCACTCGAAACCCGTGTCCATCGCGCTCGGAAGGCACGCCCCGCACTCGTCGTGCTCGTTCGCGCCACCTGCATCGCACTCACGGTACTCCACCTCCTCGCAGAGCAGCTCCGCGCAGGTGAACTTGGCATTGCAGTCGCCAAACTCATCGACGAAACCTTCGAGGCAACCCGTACACTCCGCATCCTCGCTCACGCCGCCCTCGTCGCATTCGCGGTTGAGATCCCCACAGACGAGCCACGCGCACGTGTCCACCTCACGGCACCAGCCCTCGTCGTCGATGAAGCCTTCGAGACACGTCGTGCACTCCGCGTCCTCGTCGATCAGACCCTCGTCGCAATCCCGGTTCTCCTGAACACCGCAGTCCAGGTCCTCGCACGTCAGGTA
>REDH01000030.1 GCA_007693585.1 Deltaproteobacteria bacterium | reverse complement strand
CTTGCCGGGCCCTGGGGCCCGGCGTTCCAGGTCGCCCTGATCGGCCTTCACGCCGTCGACCCGGAGGCGGCCCCGTGGCTCGCGGACGCCGTGCGCCACCTCGCGCCACCGGAGGACGACCCTTGCGGGGTCGGGCACGTGGCGGCGCTCGCCTCGCTCTACACCGCCGAGGCCGAGGACATCCTGGAGCGGGCGGCGGAGGTACAGCTCCTGCTCCACCGGCGGCCGCTTCCGTTGCACGCGGTGTGGCGGATCGCGCTGCACGCCTATGCGCAGGGCGCGGAGGATGTGGTGCGCTGGCTGGCGGGCACGAGGGACGAGGGCGCGGACCGCAACGCCCTGCTCGCGCTCGCCGACTCGCTGGCGCCGGAGCGGGACGGGCGCATCCGGGCGCGCCGTCTTGATCCGGACGAGGGGGTCGCCCACGCGCTGCTTCACCAGTGGGTCCGTGCGGAGGCGCACCGGCGTGCCGGCGATCTCGACGCAGCCATCCCCCCGCTGCGTCAGGTGGTGGATGCCGACCCGCACTTCGCGCTGGCGGGGCTGAGCCTCGTGGCGGCGCTCCGGAGCGCGGGGCGACGGGGCGAGGCGCTGGAGATCGCGGTTCACCTGCGCGGGCTGGGCAGCGCAGACCCTGCGGTGGCCCGTCAGCTCGCGGCCATGCAGGAGGCGCTCCAGCGGTAGCGGTGCGCGCCACGACGCAGATGAAGGGCTACGGGGGATGGGGGCGGCGAGGTGCGCTGGCCGACGATCCTGCTCCGGGGCGGGGCGGGCACGGCGCCGTGGGATCGTCGGGCGACCTTGCGCGAGAGCGGCCGTGGAGTGCGCGGGATGATCGCGCCGTGGGATCGTCGGGCGACCTTGCGGGCGAGAGGCCGGAGAGTGCGCGGGATGAGGGTGAGGCGCTTCTCAGCGGCGCACCCGTCCGACGGCGCGGGTGGCGGCGCGGCGTACGCTGCGCATGGCGGTCGCGCGGACCATGGGCACGGCGGCGCTGACGACGCGGTGCATGGCCATGCCCACCGGTCCCCCCCGGAGGGCGAGCTTGCTGGCGAGGGTGCCGCTGAGCACGCCGCCGGTGGCGGCGGCCCCGGCGAGGAAGGCGGCGGTGACGGTGGTCAGCGGGTAGCGGTCGAGGAACTCGCCGGGGGTCAGCTCCGTTCGCGCGCCGGCGTCGTGGAGCTCGGCCTCCATCACGAGGGCTTCGGCGAACTCGTCGTCACGGGTGTCCCCCGTCTCGGGGCGGATTCTGCGGGGCATGGGACTCTCCGGGAGGGGGGATGCAGGGGAGGTGGAACGCGGTCGGGGCTTCAGGGAAGCCGGCGCAGGAGAAGCCCCACGAGGAGTCCGCCGGCGACGGCGGCGCCGAGGGCGACGGCGGGGTGCCGCTTCACGGCGCGGGCGAGGATGGGGGCGCGGTCGTCGGGGGCATGCTCGTCGTCGTGGTCATCCTCGTGGGCGTCGGCTTCTTCGTCGGGGCGCAGGGTGCGGGCGAAGCGGGTGAGGGCGCTTCCGGTCGTGCGCTCGGCGGATCGCAGGCGCTGTCGCCACGGTGGATCCCCGGAGCCGGGGTCCTCGTCGAGGCCGGCGTGGCTGAGCAGTGCGCGGCCGGCGCCGTCGCTCAGCGCGGCGATGCCCCGGCCGGCGAAGGCGCCTGCGGATTCGACGCGGCCCACGGCGCTGGTCAGGAACGCCTCGGTGCGTTCGGCGGCCTCGACGATCTCGGCATCGATCACGAAGAGCGGCGCGTCGTCGCGCGGGCCATCGACGGGTTCGGGCGCGCGTCGGACGTGTTCGACCCGGTCGCTCTGATCGTGGTCGTTGGGCATGGTTTCGGTCCTCGTGCGGCGGGGGATTCATCGGGGTGCGGGCAGGGTGGTCGCGCGAAGCGGTCGCCTGCGGCCGGGTCGTGCGGGGCCGATGTTCCGCGGCGTCGCGCCGGGGCTTCGTTCCCCCTGTGGGACAGGGGTAACCACAGGAGAGCGGAGAGGCAAAGGGCGGCGTGATTCGGGCTTGACATTATGCGAGTCCATCTCTCATAACGCGCTGCGCGCCGGAGCGGTGTCCGGCGCGGTCCCCCCGACGATCGAGCATGGCCCATGGCCCGACCTCGTGCGATCACGGATGAAGCGCTTCTCGACGCGGCCCGCGCGGTCTTCATCCGCAGCGGGCCGGGCGCGACGACCGCGGAGATCGCGGAGGCGGCCGGAGTCTCCGAGGCGACGCTCTTTCGGCGTTACGCGACGAAGGACGCGCTCTTCATGGCGGCGATGGAGCTGCCACCGGAGCCGGGGTGGGCGGCGCTGGCCAACGCCCTGGCCGAGGACCCGCGGCCGCTGCGCGAGCGCCTGGAAGTGCTGGCCACGGCGCTGCTGGACTTCTTCCGGGAGATCATCCCGCGGGTGATGGTGCTGCGGGCGGCGGGGATCGACCTGTCGTGCCACATGACGCAGCTCGCGGAGCCTCCGCCGGTGAAGGGGCTCAAGGCGGTGGCGCACTTCTTCCATCGCGAGCAGCGGGCGGGCCGGGTTCGTCCGGTGGATCCGGAGATTCCCGCGCGGCTGCTGATCGGGGCGATGCATCACCACGCGTTCTTCGAGGCGTGCGGTCTGGATGCACACGCACCGCTTCCTCCTGCATCCTACGTGCGCGGCGCGGTGGACGTGATCCTCCGTGGAGTCGAAGTGGAGACTGCGAAATGACTGTTCATCGCTTCCCCGCGGGACGGATCGTGCGGCCGCGCCGCCGGGTCGCGGGCGGTCTGTCGGTCGCGCTGGCCTCGCTGGTGCTGGCGGCGTGTGGCGGACGTCAGGAGCGCGCCGAGGTGGCGCTGGAGATGGACGTCCCGGAGGCGTTCGCGCTGCTTCCTGCATCGGAGCGGCAGCCGGTGGCCGAGGACTCGGCGCTGGACGAGGCGTGGTGTTCGGACTTCGGGGATCCGGCGCTGGGCGAGGTGGTGGCGGCGGTGGTGGGCGCGAACCTGGATCTGCGGGTGGCGTGGACGCGGGTGCGCGAGGCGGACGCGCTGGTGGCGCAGGTGCGGTCGCAGGGCCGGCCCCGCGTGTCGGCGGAGGCTTCGGCGGGCCGGGGGAACGCGCTCGTTCCGGGTCCCGGGGGAGCGTCGTTGCAGACGCAGAACTCGTTCGGGCTGGGCGCGACGGCGGCGTGGGAGGTGGACCTGTGGGGTCGGGTCGGCGCGCAGGTCCGGGCTGCGGAGTCGGATCGGGAGGCGCTGGCGCTGGATGTGCGGGCGCTGGAGATGGCGGTCTCGGCGCGAGCTGCGGAGGCGTATCTGGAGGGGGTGCGGGTGGAGGAGGAGCGGCGTCTCCTTTCGGAGCAGCTTCGGGTATCGGGACAGTTCGCGGCGCTGGTGGAGGCGCGGTTCCGGGTGGGTCAGGCGACGGCGCTGGATGTGCTGCAGCAGCGGCAGAACGTGGAGGAGCTGGAGAGCCGGGCGGTGGGGCTGGATCTGGAGGCGCACCTCGCGCGGCTGGCGCTGGCGCGGCTCATGGGCCTGGCGGAGCCGGCGGAGGGGCTGACGCTCGCGCGTGCGCTCCCGGCGGCCCCGCGGGGGCGGCTGGAGGTGCTCCCGGCGGAGCTTCTGGAGCGGCGACCGGACGTGGCGGCGGCGCGGGAGCGGGCGGTGGCGGCGGACCACCGGGTGGAGGCGGCGTTGCGGGAGCGGCTGCCCCGGCTGCGGCTGTCGGCGAATCTCGCGCTGCAGGCGACATCGATCGGCGAGCTGTTCGACTACCTGTTCTGGAGTGTGGGTTCGGGGCTGACGCAGTCCATCTGGGAGGGAGGGCGTGTGCGGGCGGAGGTGGAGCGTCAGGAGGCGGTGCTCGAGCGCGCGCTGCTCGGGTACGTGCAGGCGCTGCTGGGGGCGATTCACGAGGTGCAGGAGGGGCTGGCCCGAGTGGCGGCGCGGGAGCGGGTCCTGCATGAGCTGGAGGGCCAGCTCGCGCTGGCCACCACGGCCCTGGAGGCGGCGCGGACGCGGTACCGCGGGGGGGACGTGGATTTCCTGCGGGTGTTGACGGCGCAGCAGGCGGTGCAGCGGCTCGAGGTGGGGCTGCTGGAGGCGCGACGGAGCCTGCTGCTGGGCCAGGTGGACCTGTGTCGGGTGGCCGGCGGGATTCCCCGCCCGGCGGAGGATGAGACGGAAGGAGACGAGCCATGAGCCGAGCGGCACGCTGGATACTGAACTCGCTGGGGGCGCTGCTGGTGCTGGGCCTCGGCGTGATGGGTGCGCGCGGCCTGATGGCCGACCGTGTGCAGGCGGACGCGGCGCCGCGTCCGGACGCCGGGGCGCTGGTGCGCACGGTGGTGGCGGAGGCGGGGGAGGCGCACCGGGTGATCCGGGCGTCGGGCACGGTGCTGCCGGCGCGGACGCTGCTGGTGCAGCCGGAGGTGCAGGGGCGGGTCACGGAGCGGCATCCGGCGCTGGAGGTCGGAGGGCGGGTGCGGGAGGGGGACGTGCTCGTGCGCATCGATGCGCGGGACTACCGGCTGGCGGTGGCGGATGCGCGCACGGCGCTGGAGAATGCTCGGGCGGCGGTGGAGCTGGAGGCGGGTCGCGCGGAGGTGGCGCGTCTCGAGTGGGCGCAGTTCGGGGACGAGGAGCCGTCGGCGCTCGCGCTGCGCGAGCCGCAGCGTCGGCAGGCGGCGCTGCAGGTCGAGGCGGCGCGGCAGGCCCTCCAGCGGGCGGAGATCCAGCTCGAGCGGACGGTGATCCGGGCGAGCATGGACGGGCTGGTGCAGGAGGCGGGGGCGGAGGTCGGGCAGTTCGTGGGGCCGCAGGCTCGGATCGCCCAGCTCGTGGGGACGGACCGGTTTCATGTGCAGGTGTCGGTGCCGGTGGCGGATCTCGGGTGGTTGTCGATCCCGGGGGTGAACGCGCCGGAGGGCGAGGGGGGCGACGTACTCTTGCGCCATGGGGTGGAGGAGCGGCGCGGGCGTATCCTGCGTCTGCTCGGAGAGGTGGACCCTGCGGGGCGGATGGCCCGGGTGCTGATCGCGGTGGAGGATCCGCTGCACCTCGCCCGGGCGGAGGGGGAGCGTCGTCCGCTGCTGCTTGGGGCGTGGGTGGAGGTGGAGATGGAGGCGACGCGTTCGCAGCCGGTGGTGTGGCTGCCGCGGGAGGCGGTGCGGGACGGATCCCGGATGTATGTCGTCGAGGAGGGGGATCGACTGGGCTTCCGGGACGTGGAGTTTGCGTGGCGGGAGGCCGATCGGGTGGCGTTGCATGCGGGCGTGGCGGCGGGCGAGTCGGTGGTGGTGAGCCGCCTGCCGGCGCCGGTGGCAGGCATGCGGGTGCGCCCGGAGGGCGCGGGGGCGTCACCGCCGGGGGCGGGGGATTCGCGGGAGGCGGCCACGGCGGACGAAGCGGCCGCGGCGGAGGAGGCGGGCCATGAGTGAGCACGGGCAGCATGGAGCGGAGGGACCGCTGGAGTCCTCTCCGGTGGGGGGGACGGCGGGGGAGCCGGCGGAGGTCGGTGGTCTGCCTGCGGTGGATCGTCGGGGTCCGCTGGCCTGGATGGCGGAGAACGCGGTCGCGGCGAACCTGCTGATGCTGTTTCTGGTGGTGGGCGGAGTGCTGCTGGCCGGCCAGGTGAAGCAGGAGGTGTTCCCGGAGTTCGATCTGGACCTGATCGCGGTGTCGATCGAGTACCGCGGGGCGACACCGCAGGACGTGGAGCAGGGGGCGGTCCTGGCGATCGAGGAGGCGGTGCGGTCGCTGGACGGGGTACGGGAGGTGCGATCGATCAGCCGGGAGGGGCTCGGGCAGGTGTCGATCGAGATGCTGCGGGGTGCGCGGCCGATGGTGGTGCTCAACGACGTGCAGAGCGCGGTGGATCGGATCACGTCGTTTCCGGCGGATGCGGAGCGTCCGGTGGTGCGGCTGGTGAACAACCGGCAGCAGGTGCTGACGCTGGTGCTGCATGGGGAGGCGGAGGAGGCGGCGCTGCGGGAGCTGGCGGAGCAGATGCGGGACAGCCTGCAGGGGGAGCGGGGGATCACGCTGGTGGAGCTGGCGGGGGCGCGGCCGCCGGAGGTGCACGTCGAGGTGGACGGAGAGACGCTGCGGCGGCACGGGCTGACGCACGAGCAGGTGGCGCAGGTGATCCGGTCGGCGGCGGTGGATCTGCCGGCGGGGGCGGTGCGGACGACGACGGGGGAGGTGCTGCTGCGGATCGACGAGCGGCGGGAGCGGGGGATGGAGTTCGAGGACATCGTGCTGCTGTCGGCACCGGACGGGACGACGGTGCGGTTGGGGGACGTGGCGACGGTGCGGGACGACTTCCGGGAGACGGACGAGGCGACGACGTTCAACGGGCGGGCGGCGGCGCGGGTGGTGGTGTACCGGGTGGGCAACGAGACGCCGATCACGGTGAGCGAGGCGGTGCATGGGTGGATGGACCGCACGGCGCCGCTGATTCTGCCGGACGGGGTGGAGCTGACGGTGTGGCAGGACATGTCGGAGGTGTATGCCGACCGCATCGGCCTGCTGATGAAGAACGCGTACCTGGGGCTGATCCTGGTGCTGCTGATCCTGGGGCTCTTCCTGGACGTGAAGCTGGCGTTCTGGGTGACGATGGGGATCCCGATCGCGATCCTGGGGTCGCTGACGCTGATGCCGACGATGGATGTGTCGTTCAACATGATCAGCCTGTTCGCGTTCATCCTGACGCTGGGCATCGTGGTGGACGACGCGATCGTGGTGGGGGAGGCGGTGTTCAAGCAGCGTGAGCGGGGGTACGGGCTGCTGGACGCGGCGATCGCCGGGGTGCGGGAGGTGGGGATTCCGGTCGTGTTCTCGGTGCTCACGACGCTGATGGTCTTCCTGCCGATGCTGTTCCTGCCGGGCATCAGCGGGAAGTTCTTCGGGGTGATTCCGAAGATCGTGATCCTGGTGCTGATCATGTCGATCGTGGAGGCGCTGTTCATCCTGCCGGCGCACCTGGCGCACTCGAAGCCGACGCGGGCGGTGGGGTTGCTCGGCGGGGTGATCCGGGCGCAGAACGCGTTCAGCAGGGGGTTCGACACGTTCACGCAGCGGGGGTACGGGCCGGTGCTCGCGCGGGCGGTGCAGGTGCGCTATCTGGTGATCGCGCTGGGGGTGGCGATGCTGCTGGTGTCGTTCGCGTTCGTGGGGAGCGGGCGGGTGGCGTTCACGTTCTTTCCGCGGGTGGAGAGCGACGTGGTGAGCGCCAACCTGCGGATGCCGTTCGGGACGCCGGTGGCGGAGACGGCGGAGGTGGAGCGGCGGCTGGTGGAGGAGGCGACGGCGCTGCTCGAGGAGCTCGGCGGGCGCGCGGAGCTGTCGCGCGGCGTCCTGGCGACGCTGGGCCAGGCGTTCGGGGGGATGGGTCCGCGGGCGGGTCAGGGGGCGACGGGCAGCCACATCTCGGGGGTCTCGGTGTACCTGGTGCCGCTGGGGGAGCGGGAGTTCACGGCGGCGGAGTTCGCGCGGCGCTGGCGAGAGCGGGTGGGCGATGTGGCGGGCGTCGAGGCGTTGACGTTCGGGTTTGCGACGGGGCCGTCCGCGGGGTCGCCGATCGACGTGGAGCTGAGCCACCCGTCGGCGGAGGTGCTGGAGCTGGGGGCCACGGCGCTGGCGGAGACACTGCGGGAGATCCGCGGGGTGATCGACATCGACGACGGGGTGAGTCGGGGCAAGGAGCAGCTCGAGCTGAGCGTGCTCCCGGCGGCGCGGTCGCTGGGGCTGACGGAGCAGGAGCTGGGGCGGCAGGTGCGCTCGGCGTTCTTCGGAAGCGAGGCGGTGCGACTGCAGCGCGGTCGGGACGAGCTGCGGGTGTTCGTGCGCCGGCCGGCGACGGAGCGGGAGCGGGAGTTCACGCTGGAGACGATGATGGTGCGGACGCCGACGGGGGGGGAGTTGCCGCTGGCGGATGCGGCGGAGCTGCGGCGCTCGCGCAGCTATGTGGAGATCAACCGCAAGGACGGCCGGCGCCTGCTGAGTGTGACGGCGGACGTGGACGACACGGTGACGACGGGCAACGACGTGATCCGGACGCTGCGCGACGCCTCGGCGGACGGCGTGTCGCCCCTGGACCGGCTGGTGGCGGACTTTCCGGGGTTGAGCTGGGAGCTGGGGGGCGAGCAGGCGGAGCAGGCGGAGACGATGGGGAACCTCGCGGCGGGCTTCAGCATGGCGCTGCTGGCGATGTTCGGGCTGCTGGCGGTGGCGTTCCGGTCGTACGTGCAGCCGCTGATCGTGCTGCTGGCGATCCCGTTCGGGTTCATCGGCGCGGTGGGGGGCCACCTGCTGATGGGCTACAGCCTGAGCTTCATGAGCATGATGGGGATCGTCGCGCTGAGCGGGGTGGTGGTGAACTCGTCGCTGCTGCTGGTGGTTTCGGCGAACACGTACCGGGCGGAAGGCAACGCCCCGGAAGAGGCGGTGCTGATGGCGGCGGTGCGGCGGTTCCGGCCGGTGGTGCTGACGGCACTGACGACGTTCTTCGGGCTGACGCCGATGATCCTGGAGACGAGCGTGCAGGCGCGGTTCCTGATCCCGATGGCGATCAGCCTGGGCTTCGGGATTCTCTTTGCGACGTTCGTGACGCTGTTCATCGTGCCCTCGGCGTACCTGGTGATCGAGGACATCGTGGGTCTGCGGTCGCGTCCATCGCATCGCCGGCGCTGACCGGGCGGTGTTGCGGTCTCGGTGTCGCTCGCGGACTACGCGGGGCCGGGGTCGTGTTCGTCGCAGCGCCGTCGGTCACGGGGCGCTGACGCGGGCTCAGTGGAGGCAGTCGGCGTCGTCGAGGCCGAGCTGGCGGCAGGTGCGGCGCACGCTGCGGTCGCGGAGGCTCTCGTTGCCCCGGAGATCGAGGGTCCGGATGCTCGGGGGAAGCTCCCCCTGTCCGATGCTTCGGAGGTCGCTGCCGCGGATGGTGAGGGCGCGCAGGGCGGGCATGCGGGCGAGGGGCGGGAGAGCGGAGAGGGCGACGTTCTCGAGGACGAGGACCTCGAGGGTGGTGTGGGTCCACAGGCTGTCGGGGAGGGCCTGGGGCGAGACGCCGCGGAGGGTGAGTTCCGTGAGTTCGGGGGGCAGGCGGGCGGGGAGGCGGGCGGAGCGCGGATCGAGGATGGCGAGCTGGCGGAGGTGTCGCAGACGGGCGAGCTGGTCGGGTTGCACGAGGTCCACGCCATCGAGGGCGAGGGCACGGAGACCGCGGAATTCCCCGAGGACGTCGAGGCCCTCGTAGCGTCCTCCGCGCAGGGTGAGGGTGGGCTGTCCGGCGAGGTGCCGTGTGGCGTCGCCGCAGTCCATGCCGAGGGTTCGGGCGAGGGCGAGGGCGTCGGAGGAGACCTCCATCGGGGGGACTTCGCCGCGCTGCTCGGCGCGGGCGCTCACGATGCAGTGCTGGTAGAAGCGGGACTCGGCGAAGGCGGCCTCGTGGGTGGCGAGGTCATCGATGCGGGCGAGCAAGGGGGGGAGGTCGGGGCAGGTGTCGGCGAGGACGCCGGTGGGTCGGGTGGCGTCGCAGGCGCGGGTGGCGGCCTCGCCGGCCTGGCGGGCGGTGGCGAGCTGACCGGACCCGTGGAGGGCGGCGCGGAGCTGGGCGAGGAAGGCCTCGATGGTCGCGAGGGTGTTGGCGTCGTCGCCGTAGGTGGTCCGGGTGGCGTCCCGGGCGGCGTCGAGGCGGAGCTGTCGCTGGGCGCGTTCGGCGGCGATCAGCTCGCGGAGGGCCTCGTCGATGGCGGCGGTGACGATGGCTTCCCGGGCCTCCCATTCGCGGGTCCGGGCGGCCTCCTCGCGGTCCCAGTTGTCGAGGTGGATGCGTTCGCGGGCGGCGTCGGCCTGCTGGCGGGTGGCCCACCAGGCGTCGAGGCGCTGGCGGGCGTCCCGGAGCTGGCGCTCGGCCTGGATGGTGGCATCGCGCTGGTTGGCGACGCGACGGCGGGCGATGCGTTCGCGCTGGGCGGCGAGGTCACGCTGGCTGCGGTTGGCCTCGGGGTTGCGGTCGACCTGGCGGCGCTCTTCCTGGGCGAGGCGGAGCTCGTCACGCGCGATGCGCTCCTCCTGGCGTGCGGTCCGGACGCGATGCTCCCAGGAGGTGAGGTCGGCGGCGCGGGCGGCGCGCTCTGCTTCGCGTGCGGTGCGGATGCTCTCGAGCTCGGCGGAGGCGAGATCGCGGTTGGCGGCGTGCTGGGCTGCGGCGGCGTCATGGGGGGCGATGCGGTCGGCATGTTCGGCTTCGGCCTCGCGCCTGAGGCGATCGATCAGGGCGTCATCGGCGCGGAGCTCGGCCTCGGTGGCATCGAGACTGCGCTGGGCGAAGTCGCGTTCGCGACGCGCTTCGATGCCGGGTGTGATGCGCGCCTCGAGGTCGCGGTGGATCTCCTCGAGGGAGGCTCGCATGCCGATGGCTCCCTGCCCGTCGGCGAGCGCGACGGCGTGGGGGAGGCCAAGGGCGAGCAGAAGGAGGGGCGCGAAGCGGTGCAGGGGCGTCATGGAGGGCATGGCGTCGTCGGGGCTGCGTGGGCGTTGCCGGAGCCGGGGGGCGGCGGACGGAGACCCTCGAGATCGTCGCCGGCAGCGTCGTCGGGGCTGCATGGCGCTACCGGAACCGAGGGGGTTCAGCGGTTCCCGGCAAGGCAAGCACGGGACGGGTCCGGAGACGGGACGTTCCGGGGAGGGCATTCATTCACGGTCCCGGGCCGTCGGCAAGGGCCCTGGGAGCATCCCCCGCGGGCCCCCCGGGTTGGGGCGGCCGTGTGGGGGCGGGGCGCGGTGTGGTCCGCCGCGGGCGCGGGGTTGTCCGGGGTCGCGCCGTCGGGCGGGTCAACGGGGCGGTGCGGCAGGCGGTGGCGGGCGTGGGGATGCCCGGGATCGCGCCGTCGGGTGGGTCACCGGGGCGGTGCGGCAGGCCGGGCCCGGGGTGCCCGGTTCAACGGCGGGAGGACCCTTCGTTGCTGCGTCCGCCGCCGCGGTTGCGGCGTCGGCGCTGGGACGGGTTTCCGGCTCCGCCACCGCCACCGGCGTTTCCGGAGGGGTTCGGGCGACCGCCGCCCTGACGTGCGGGTCCGCTGGAGCGTCCGCCCCCTCCGCCTCCTCCTCCGCTGCGGCGACGTCCGCCACCGGCGGCAGCGCCTTCCTGCCGGGCGCGGACGCCTGCGGGGACGGCGGGTCGGCGTCCGCTGGCGTAGAGGCGCTCGGCGGACTCGGAGTGCCAGGGGTTCTCCATGTCGATCTCGATGCGCTGCCGTGTGGTGCGTTCGATGTCGCGGAGGTAGCCGGTCTCGTCCTCGCCACAGAAGGAGACGGCCATGCCTGCGCGGCCTGCGCGGCCGGTGCGTCCGATGCGGTGGACGTAGCTCTCGGGCTCGTTGGGGAGGTCGTAGTTGAAGACGTGGGAGACGCCCTCGATGTCGATGCCGCGGGAGGCGATGTCGGTGGCGACGAGGAGCCGGATGTCCCCGTTGCGGAAGCCCTGGATGGCGCGTTCGCGGGCGCCCTGGGACTTGTTGCCGTGGAGGGCGGCGGCGACGACGTCCCGCTGGTCGAGCCACTTCACGAGGCGGTTGGCGCCGTGCTTGGTCCGGGTGAAGACGATGGCCTGCTCGACGTCGAGGCGTTCGAGGAGGTCATGGAGGAGGCGCGGCTTGTCGCCCTTCTCGATGAAGTGCACGGACTGGTCGATGCGCTCGACGGTGGTGGCCGGCGGGGTGACGGCGACGCGCACGGGGTTGTCCAGGAAGGTGCCCGCGAGCTCTTCGATCGCACGCGGCATGGTGGCGGAGAACAGGAGGTTCTGTCGCTTCTTCGGGAGCTCGCGCACGACGCGCCGGATGTCGTGGATGAAGCCCATGTCGAGCATCCGGTCGGCCTCGTCGAGCACGAAGTGGGTGACGTGTCCGAGGTCGACGTGTCCCTGTCCCATGAGGTCGAGGAGTCGGCCGGGTGTGGCGACGAGGATGTCGATGCCGCGGCGGAGGGCGTCGACCTGGGGGCGTTGTCCGACGCCGCCGAAGAGGACGAAGGAGCGGAAGGGGAGCTGCTTTCCGTAGGTCTCGAAGCTCTCGCCGATCTGGGCGGCGAGCTCGCGGGTGGGGGAGAGCACGAGTGCGCGGATGGGTCGTCGTCCGCCGGGGCGCTCGTCGGTGGCGAGGTGCTGGAGCACGGGGAGGGCGAAGGCGGCGGTCTTTCCGGTGCCGGTCTGGGCGCAGCCGAGGACATCGCGGCCGTCGAGGAGGGCTGGGATGGACTGTTGCTGGATGGGGGTGGGCTCGGTGTATCCGGCGGCGTCGATGGCACGCTGGAGGGGCCCGATGAGATCGAGTTCGGCGAAGGTCTTCACGATGGGGAATCCGGAACGGAAGGGACGGCCGGGCGCTGGCCTGTGGTCCTGTGGGAGAAAGTCCCTGCGGGGTCTCCTCCCGGTTCAGCCCGACACTCGTTTGCGTCCCTTTCCCGATCCGTGCGCCCACCGGCGACGCCGGAAGCGGGGGGAAGAGGGCACCTGAAGGGACCGCGGCGTCGCATCGGGGCGCGCTCGGGGTCCCTGTCGAGGTACCGGCTGCGCAGTTCCATGACGACCTCCGGCGCCGATGTAAAGGAGAAATGCGGGGGCAGGGAGCATCGGGGGGAAGAGGTCTGGCGCGGATTCGCGACTTTTCGCACTTTTCGCGCTCACTTTCCTTTACACGCCGACCCTGGCTCGCTAGAGGGGTGGCACGGCTAGTGAGTCCAGAGGTCAGCGCGTCCCTGGGAGTTCGCCTGACGTAGACAGAGAATACCTTCCGTCCGCCACAGTGCGGACGGCATATCCATGCGGCCCCGGGCAACGGGTCCGGGTTCGCAGCGGCCGCCCTGGTCGCACGGGTCGTCACCGTACGGCCTTTTCGGAAGCACCCCTGAAGGGTGCAGCTATTCGGAGTGAGAGAGAGATGCAGAACAAGCTTTTCGTCGGTGGTCTGAGCTGGGGTACGGACAATGATGGTCTTCGCGACGCCTTCGAGGCGTACGGAGCCATCGAGGACGCCGTTGTCATCACCGACCGGGACACGGGCCGCAGCCGCGGCTTCGGATTCGTCACCTTCAGCAGCTCGGACGAGGCCCAGGCGGCCATCGACGGCATGAACGGCACCGAGCTTGACGGCCGGACGCTCAACGTCAACGTCGCGCAGGAGCGCAGCCGCGGTGGCGGTGGTGGTGGCGGTGGTCGTCGCAACGGCGGCGGCGGCGGCTACGGCGGCGGCGGCGGCGGCGGCCGCTGGTAAGCCGGCACCGCACGACGCCCCGCGCGTCGAACGCGATTCCCGACACCCCGCGCCTTCCCGGCGCGGGGTGTCGTCGTTTCGGGGGTCCTCCACCACGCCGAACCCCCGGCATCAGCCCGGGGACGACCCTCCGGCCCGCTCCGCTTCCGCCGCCCAGTCGATGCGCCACATCGCCAGGCTGAACAGCCCCGCCTTGAAGACCGCCGACAGGCAGATCGCCAGCGCGATCGCGTCGAATCCGCCCACGCGCGCCGGAGCCTCCCACAGGCCGGTGAAGGCCCAGAGCGTTCCCTGTGCCCACCCGGTGGCTCCGAAGAGGATCCAGGCGGCGAACGGGATGCGCAGGCCATTGGCCAGCAGCCCGAGGGCCATGGCCAGCCCCGTGCGCCCTGCCCCCACCAGCGCGCCGAACAGCGTCATCTCGATGGCCACACCCCACATGCCGAAGCTCATGATCCACAGGTAGCGAGCGCCGTAGGCGACGGTGTCCGGATCCGGCGCGACCAGCGCAGCGAGCTGCTCGGGGAAGAGGAAGAAGGCCATGGACACGCCCTGCACGATGAGAGCGCTCAGCCCCACGAGCGCCCACGTGCCCCGCACGGCACGCCGGGCCTTCCCCGCGCCGAGGTTCTGCCCGACGTGGGTGACGCAGGCCACGAAGAACCCTTCGGAAATGGCGAAGGCGGCCCATTCGATCCCCCGCAGGCCGACGCCGAGACCTCCCTGGGCCGCGGGCCCGATCTCTCCGGCCAGCCGGTTGAGCAGCAGAAAGATCACCCCGTAGATCACGCTCGACATCGCTCCGAAGATGCCGATCCGCAGCATCGCGGCGATCCGGCGGGGCTCGGGCACCCGGAGGTCGGCCCACGACACGCGAAAGCCCACGTCCCCGCCGCACACGCGCCACGCTCCGAACACGGCCGGCCCGACGAGGCTCGCCGCCGTCGCCGCGGCCGCCCCCGCCACCCCGAAGCTCGGCACGCCGAAGAGCCCGAGCACGAGGATCGCGGTGAGCGCCGTGTTGGTCGCGAGCGCGACCGCCTCGAGCCCCAGCGGCACCGTCGCGTTGCCGCGCGCCCGGTACGTCCCCTCCACCACCCGCAACACCGCGAAGAACGGGTTGCCGAGCAGCAGCACCAGAAAATACTGCCGGGCGTACCGATGGACCTCCTCGCTCACGTTCGCGGTGGCCACGAGCACGTCGACCAGCACCCACCCAACCACCGCGAGGACGAGACCCACGGCGATGGCACCGAGGATCGCCTGCACGAACGTCCGCCGCACGGCCTCCCGATCCCGACGGCCGGTCTGCTGGGCCATCATCGTCGTCGCGCCGATGGCCACGGACTTGACCAGGGCGTTGTTGATGATGCTCAGCGCGAACCCTGCGCTCAGCGCCGCGGTCATCGCCCCCACGCCGAGGCGACCGACGAAGAAGAAGTCGTTGAGCCCGTAGAAATTGGCCAGCAGCGACTGCAGGATCGCAGGGCCGGCCAGCGCCATCGGCGCCTTGAGCAGCGGGCCCCTCGTCAGGTCGACCTGTCGGCTCTCCGGCCTCATCGCGGCGCACCCCGGCGTGGCTGGGTCGTTCGCTCGGTCCAGCCATGGCCGGACGGAGCGCGCGGTCTATCGTCCGCAACCGGGAGACGCAAGCCGCCGCGTCTCCACCCGGCCATCGTCCCCGGGGTTGACCTTGCTCACGACTCGGGAGACGGTTCCCGGGTCTCCTTCGCCCTGCTTCGCCGAGCGCGCATGTCCCCGATGCACCTGCCCTGCCCGCGCTGCCACTCCCGCCTCCGCACCGTCGCCCATGGCGATGTCGTGGTGGACCACTGTCCGGGATGCGGCGGAACGTTCCTCGACTCCGGGGAGGCCGCCGCGACCATGGGGGTCCCCGCCGAACCCACATCCTGGATCAACACCGGGGCGAGCCAGTGGCAGGGACGCACCGCCATGAGATGCCCTCGCGACGGGTACCCGCTCCACGCGTTCGTCGTCCATGACCGGAAGCGCGCGGTCGAGGTCGACGTCTGCGAGCACTGCAACGCCCTGTGGCTCGATCGGGACGAATGTCGCCTCCTCGGCGAGATCGCCCTCGTCGCGGGACAGGACCGCAGCCGGTTCACCGACGGCGAGGAAAGCAACTTCGGGACCGTCCGCGGGTACGTGTTCCGTCTGCTCACCGGCCTCCCCGGCGAGGTGTGGAACCCCACCCACCGCCGGCCCGTCGTGAACTGGAGCCTGCTCGGCGTTCTGGTGCTCGCCTTCGTCGCCCAGATCTGGGCCGCCATCGCCCACATGGAGGGCACCCTCGACCCCGACGCCTGGACCCCGTACCACGGCCTGTGGCTGGTGCCGGAGCAGGTGTGGTCGCTGGAGCACGTCCAGACCCTTGTCACCCACGCCCTCCTGCACGGCGGGATCGCCCACCTCGCGGCCAACCTCTACTTCCTGTGGCTCTTCGGCGACAACGTGGAGGATCACCTCGGCCGCCTGCGGTATCTCGCCCTCTTCACCGCCGCCGCCCTCGCCGGCGGGCTGCTCCACACCGTCGTGCCCGGCGATCCGTCCGTGCCGCTCGTCGGAGCCTCCGGGGGCATCGCCGGCGTGATGGGCGCCTACCTCGTGATCTTCCCGCGCATCCGGCTGCGGGTCGTGTGGCTGTTCATCCCGCTTCGGCTCCCCGCCGTCGTGTTCATGGGGGTCTGGGTGCTCCTCCAGGTGCTCCTGATGCTCACCCCCGAGACGATGATCTCGTGGCAGGCCCACATCGGGGGCTTCGTGGCCGGCCTCGTCCTCGCGCGACTGTGGCGACGGCCGCCGATCACCGGGCTGCAGCTCGCGCCCGCGTCCATCGGGGAGCGGGCACCCTGATGGCTCTCGGTCCGGTCACGGCTGCGGGTCGAGCAGATCGGCGGACCGTCTCCAGCGCCTCCCCGCCCGCCCTCAGCAGCACATCGCCGGCGCACGGGCGAAGAAGCGGTTCGCCTCGGCGGACCCGCACGCAGCGATCACCCGCTCCCGCGCCGTGTCCATCACGCTGATGTCACACCCCACGCTCGGCAGGCGGCTGCACAGGTGGTCCTGCGCATCGCGGCACGCCTCGCTCATCCCGTTCTGCGGCGGCGGCGCGGTGCCCCCCCGCAGCGCGAGAAGATACGCCTCGCCCGAGTCCATCCGAACGAGCCGCACCTGGCCCTGGCCGCTCACCTGCACGCCGAAGCTCCCGCTGCCCTCCCCGCGCAGGGTCACGGTGGCCGGCTGACAGGTGGCGTTCACACCACGGCAAGCCACCGTCACCGACTCCCGCACTCGCCGCACGTCGAAATCCACCTGGAACGGCTGGGTGCCCAGGCTGTCCGCCGGGCCCGTCGCCGTGCCCCGGGCCGAGAGCGTGCCCCGCAGGGGCGGAGTCTCGAGCTCGATCGGGTTCTCGGGGGACAGCACGTGCCCCGGCTCCTCCTGGGGCACGATGTTCGGCTGCACGATGAGCACATCCGTGGGCTCATCGTTCGCGAACCCGGGCAGCGTCGTGCTGGCCTCCTGGTAGACCTCGGTGGTCGAGCCCAGCTCCGTGTCCTCAAGCGTCATGTCCAGCGAGGCGATCCGCTGGGCGATCTGCACGGCCGGCCCGAACTGCTGCCGCAGGGTCGCCGCGGCGTCCCGGATCAGCGCGTCCGCCGCGTCCGCCAGCGCATCGAGGTCCACCGACGGATCCTGTGCCGCCGCCTGCCGAACCACCTGCTGCGCCACCGGGGCCGGCGTGGTCGACGTCGTCGACGGCAGCGGCACCCGATCCTGCGACTGCACATACACCGTCGCATTGCGCCGAATCACGTCCGTCGGTGTCATCTCCAGCGCGAACAGCGTGAAGTCCGCCACCGCCCCCGGCACGCCGAACAGCAGCTCCCCCGCCCCGGGGTGCGGCAGCTGCAGAACATTCACCGTCTGCTCCACCGCGTACGCCCCCGCCTCGTTCGCGATCTCGGGGATGTCCTCGCGCGACTGGACCGCCAGCTCCGTGGCATCATCCCCCACCGCGCTCCCGCTCATGATCTCGTCCGCCACCCAGCCGTTCACCTCCGAGGTCACCCGGATCCGCGTGCGCATCGGCTGCCGCTCGAACAGCGCCGTCAGCGCCTCCCCGTCCGCACCCGCGGGCACGTCCACCCCCATGTCCTCCAGCGCCCGACGCACCGCCGCCGCGCCCTCCGGACTGCGCTCCGCCGTCCGGCCCACGATCCGCTGTCCGCTGTTCATCAGGTTCGACGCCCCCCGCACCATCCGGTACCCGGCGATCGCCACCGTCCCCACCGCAAGACTCGTCAGCAGGAAAGGCCGCACCTCCGGATCCTCCAGGCCGCCCACCGTCACCAGGGGCGACACCCCGCACATCCCCGCCTTGGCCTCCTCCTCGTCCGGAGGCCAGGGGAAACCCGCCGCCGCCTCCTCCAGGAACGCCTGCCGTGCCGCCGCCATCTCCTGCACGTGGAGCGCGTGCGCACTCGCCAGCGGAACCAGCTCCGCGATCACGTCGTTGTACGCCTGATGCGCCTCCAGGAAGGCCAGCACGTCCTCCCGCGTGTCCAGTGGCATCGTCCGAAGCCGCCGCGCCAGCTCCAGATAGCCGCCCTCCCCCGATGCGAGCGCCGCCATCTGCCGCAACCGGTCCTGCGAAGCCGCCGCATGCGCGTTGAACCCTTCCATGTGCGCCGACGGCGGATTCCGCCGATCCCTCGTCTCGCCACTGTCACTTCCACAACCCACCCACCCGAACGACACGGCGAGCACGAGCATCAGGAGCACCCGAACGGCTCCAGACCCGGCGCAACCGCGCGCACCTGCCACGCACCCACCCACAGCCGCCCCCAGCCCTCGTCTTCCCATCGCCATCATCGTCTGCCTCCGGAACGTAGCCACAGGCGCCCTGGACGCCCCACCCCTCAACAATGCACGCTCCGTGCCATCCGACCATTCCGCCCCACACCGCCGAGCGAATTCCCCCACGACATCGGACATGTCCTTCCCCCCAATCATGACCTCCGAGCCCCCCCGTCGCACCCGGGCGCGCCGATGCAGCCCCGGCCCCCCCTCGGTGGGACGTTCCACCCGGCTCACCGCCCAAACCGGGCCATTCGACCCATGTCAGCCCGCCCAGCCCCTCCTCCCGCGGCCGCGGCGAGCCCCAGACCCGAACCCAGCCTTCCCCGGGAGAGTCCTCCCGAACGCCCGACCGCCCGGGGACCTCCGCGGACACCCCGCCTCATCCCACAGGAGACGACGACTCCTGCAGGCGTCGTTGCAACCGACTTGCGGCAAGTGGCCGCCGTGGCCACCTCCGTGCGGCGGCGGGGACGCCGGCGAATGCACCGCCCGCGGAAAGAGCCAACAACGAGCACGACGGAGCGCATGATGAATCGAACCACTCGGACGCAGGGAACAAGGGGACGTTGGGGGCTGAGCGTGCCGCCCACCGCGATGCTGCTGCTGACGACGATGGCCGTGGCGTGGGGCTGCGCGGGCCCGGGAACCGGAACGCCCGACACAACCGCACCGGCGCCAGCGACGGCAGAGGCAGAGGCAGAGACGGATGCGGATGCGGATGCGGATGCGGAGACGGAACACGCTCCGCATGCCGCGGGCGGCGGGAACGAGCACCACGAGCACCACCACCACGGGCACATGCAGCACCGGTTCGCCGACGTGGAGTCCTACGCGGCGCGCTGGAACGACCCGGCGCGGGATGCATGGCAGCGCCCGGCGGACATCGTGGCGGCGATGGCGATCGAGCCGGGCATGATCGTGGCGGACCTCGGCGTGGGGACGGGCTATTTCGTGCCGCACCTGGCGGAGGCGGTGGGCGAGGAGGGAGCCGTGCTCGCCGTGGACATCGAGCAGGGGATGCTGGACTTCGTCGAAGCGCTGGCGGACGAGGCGGAGCTCCGGCAGGTGCGGACGGTGCTTGCGGCGATGGACGACCCGCGGCTGGAACCCGGCAGCGTCGACCGGATCCTGACGGTCAACACGTGGCACCACATCGCCGAGCGCGCGGCCTATGGTGTGCACCTGCGGGAGGCGCTGCGTTCGGGCGGCGCGTTGTGGGTGGTGGACTTCCATGAGGGGTCCACCCACGGGCCACCGGCACACCACCGGATTCCGGCGGAGGTGGTGGTGGCGGAGCTCGAGGCAGCGGGGTTCGAGGCGGAGGTGATTTCGCTGGAGCTGGAGCGCCAGTACGTGGTGGTGGGGCGGGTACCCGCGCCGTGAGGTGCGCCGCTCAGGGCGCGGGCTTCCAGGGGGTTGGCGCCGGTCGGGCGAGGTGCCAGCCCTGGAGCCAGGTCGTGCCGAGCTCGGCGAAGTAGCGGCGTTCGCCCTCGGTCTCGATGCCCTCGGCGACGGTCTGGATGTCGAGCTCCTGGGCGGTCTCGATGAGCTTTCGGGCGATGGTGCGCTTGAAGGGGTCGCCATCGGCGCCGCGGACAATGGCCATGTCGATCTTGACGATGTCGGGCTGGAGCTCGTGCAGGCGGTTGAGGGTGGCGAAACCTGCGCCGACGTCGTCGAGGGCGACGCGGAAGCCGCGGGAGCGGTAGAAGCGGAGGATGGCGCGCAGGTGGTCGGTGTCGTGCTCGTGGTCGCCCTCGGTGATCTCGAAGATCACGCGGTCGGGGGACAGCCCGGCCTCCTCGACGAGCTGAACCGTGGCGCGCAGGCAGAAGGCAGGATCATAGATCGCGTTCGGCGTGAAGTTGATGAAGATGCGCTCGGCGATGCCCTGCTCGGCGGCGGTGCGAATGGCGGTCCGGCGGGCGGCGAGGTCGAGCTGGAAGAGCAGGTCGGCGCGCCGGGCCACGTCGAACATGGGCCCCGGCGCGATGATCCCTCCGTCTGCGTCGAGTCCGCGCAGGAGGAACTCGTAGCCGTCGAGAGTGCTGTCTGCGGCGAGGAAGAGCGGCTGCATCCACGAGACGAGGCGCTGGCCCTCGAGGAGATCGAGGAGCCAGTCGGCGCGGAGCCGGGCGTGGGCATCGGGGAGACTGGTGACGTGTCGCCCGTGAGCGATTCCGAAGGTGTCGGGGGGGCCAAGGAAGATGCGGACGTCGGCGGCCTCGATCGGGGAGAGCTCGGCCACGAGGCGATCGACGAAGCCGGCGAGGGCGTCGGCGTCGGTGGTGGCCCAGGTGAGCGCCTCGTTGTAGCCGGCGGGCTCGAGGGTGATGTCCTGCCGCTGGGCGACGCGGCGGATGTGGTCGCGGACGTGACCGGCCGGAGGCCAGATGACGACTCCGAAGCCACTGGACATGGAGCGCGAGGGCAGGCGGCCGCACCGGAGACACTCGCCGTGGGCATCGCCGGTGCAGGGAACGGAGGAGGGTTCCTTCATGAGATCATCCTCGTCGGGGGACCCGGGTTCCCGGGGGAAACCAGATCGTGCAACGATCGCGGCAGCGGGGCCGCACAGTCAACAGCGGCAGGCAGAGTGCGCTCCGGAGGGCAAGGGAATGACGCGGCTCACTCCGGCTCCAGCACGATCGCGGCGGAGTTGATGCAGTAGCGCTCGCCGGTCTCCGTCGGGCCGTCCTCGAAGACATGGCCCAGGTGTGCACCGCAGGAACCGCAGCGCACTTCGGTGCGGATCATGCCGTGGCTGGTGTCCCGCAGCCGCTCGATGGGACGGGAGTCGAGCTCCCGGTCGAAACTGGGCCACCCACACATGGACTCGAACTTCATGCGATGGGTGAAGAGCTCCTCGCCACAGCAGACACACCGGTAGACGCCAGGCTCCATGCTCTTCCAGTACTGCCCCGTGAACGGGCGCTCCGTCCCACCCTCTCGGGTCACCCGATATTGCTCGTCGGTGAGCTGGGCGCGCCATTCCACATCGGTCTTCCGAACACGATAAGCCATTCGATCTTCTCCTCTCGCCCGTGGAATCGGGGCGTGAACGGTCGCCCCACGATAGGGTGTCACTCCTCCCGCGACAAGGTGCGCACCCATCCGCAGGATCGGGGTTCGGGTCCGGAAAGAACGCGACGGGCGGCACCAGGGAAGCGGAGAACAAGAGGCTTGACATGCCTCCAGGTCAAAAGTTAGCCCGTTCTAAGTTTCGAATGTTTTCCCGCAAAACATTCGATTCACCTACCCTTCCGAAGACTCGCTCCCGCCTCAGGAGATACGGCATGAATGGTCTGCCGGATCGCAGAAACCCCTGGTCTGCCAACCACTCAAACCACTGCGCCCCTGCTCGCCGTTCCGGTTGTTGGTGGCTTCCCCCGGCCTGCCTGGTGGCCGCGCTGTCGATGCCGAGCTGGGCGGATGCGGCCGAAGAGGTGGAGCCCCCCGGGGACGAGGCCGGAGAGATGGAAGAGCCGGAGGATGCGGCGATGGACGAGCCTCCGCTGCCGCCGCCGACGTTCTCGATTGCGGGGCCGCGCGCACGGACGCCGCATGCGGGCGCGCCGAGTCTGAGACTCACGCCGAGAGACCGGGCGGAGCGGCCTGGCGCCACGTGGGACGGGTTGCTGGAAGACAGTCCGGGGGTGCGTTCCCGAAGCTTCGGGCCAGCGCCCGAACGTCCCATCATCCGCGGGTTCGACGGTGAGCGGATTCTCGTCCTCGAGGATGGACAGCGCATGGGTGACGTCTCGGGCACCGCGGAGGACCACGCGCTTTCGGTCGATCCGCTCTCGGTGGTGGAGATCGAGGTCATTCGCGGTCCGATCTCCGTCCTCTATGGGGGCAATGCGATCGGTGGGGTGGTGGACATCCGCCGCGCATCGCTTCTGGACCTCTGGCCGGACGGCACGGCGCTGACGCTGCGCTCAACGGTGAGCAGCGTGGACCGCGGGGTGGGGCTGCACCTGCGAGGCGCCCAGGGCGGCGAACACCTCGCCATCGCCGTGCGCGCCTCCGGACGGGCCGCCGGAGATCTGCGAACGCCCGAGGGTCGCCTCGAAGACACCGCGAGCCTCGCTGGCGAGCTCGGCGCGGACCTTGGCTGGCGCACCGGACCCCTCCAGGGGGAGCTGCGCCTGGGCTGGCGCGGCCACGTCTACGGTCTGCCCGAAGGAGAGGCCGAGGAGGAGGAAGACGACGACGACGACGAACGCGTCGAAATCCGGCTGCAACGTCTGCGGGCGTCCCACGAACTGCTCTGGCAGCAGCCCGGCTCGGCGCACCGTCTTCGGCACGTCACGGCCTTCACCGCCTACGTGCACGACGAGATCGAGATCGAGACCGAGGAGGATGGAACCGTCGACGAGGACCTCGAGCTTCGCTTCGACATCCTCAGCCACAGCCAGCGCCTCGAGCTGCACACCCGAGGCAGTGACGGACTGATCGGTGACCGCACCGTGGGCCTCGACGCCGACATTCAGCGCGTGCGCATCGGAGGGGACGAGGTCCTGACCCCGGACGCATTCCGCACCCGCGCCGGACTCTTCGGGGTCCAGGAACTCGTACTCTCCCCCGCCGTCGCGGTGCCCATCGGCCTGCGCGGAGAGCTGACCCACATCACGACACGCGCCAACGAAGCGTTCAACCGGGATCTGGGCAATCTGCCCGAAGGCAGCGAGCTCTTCCCCGACGCGGCCGCCTCCATCGGCGTGCGCGTCTCGCCGACCCACGGCCTCACCCTCGGCCTTCAGGGCTCGCGCGCCTTCCGCGCACCCCTCGTCGAGGAACTCTACAGCGATGCCCCTCACCTGGGCGCGAACGCCTACGAAATCGGCGATCCGGATCTGCGCTCGGAAGTCGTTCACGGCGCCGACGTCTGGGCACGCTTCGACCACGGACCCCTGCGCCTGGACGCCAGCGCGTTCATCGCGCACGTCTCGAACTACATCGTGCGCGCCCCCACCGCGGACTTCGACCCGGAATCCGGACTGCGGATCTTTCTCTACGGAAGCACCGATGCCACCCTCGCCGGTGGCGAGCTCGCCGTCGACGTGGACCTCCCCGCCAACCTCGCCCTGCGACTGTCCGCCGATGCGGTCCGCGGCAGCGAAGGCGGCCTCTCCGGCACCCCGCTTCCCTCCATGCCCCCCGCACAGCTCCACGCACGCCTGGGCTGGCACCCCGGCGCACACTTCGTCCGAATCCGCACCACCACCACCACCGCACAGAACCGTACCGCCCCCGACGAGGACGCCACCCCCGCCCACGCCCTCCTCGGCGGCGAAATCGGCACCCGCTTCGACGCCCTGGGCGGCTTCTTCACCGCGGTGCTCCGCATCGACAACGCCCTCGACACCGCCTACCAGGACCACCTCAGCCGCGTCGAACGCCGAGACCGACCCATGCCCGGCCGCAACATCCAACTCTCCCTCTCCGGCGAGTGGTAGCAGCAAGCACAACCGCAGACCACACCATCGGGAGGACAACGTCCCCCCGAAGAACGCACCACACCAGCGGGGGGACAATGTCCCCCCGAAGAACGCACCACACCAGCGGGGGGACAATGTCCCCCCGAAGAACG
>REDH01000204.1 GCA_007693585.1 Deltaproteobacteria bacterium | reverse complement strand
GGCCCCGCCGGCACGCTGTTGTTTCGGGGGGTGGTTGGTTCGCGGTGGTGGTTGTTTCGGGGGGTGGTGCGGTCGACGAGGGGTTGGTCGAGGGGGTCGGCGTCGGGGTCGAGGGTGGTCTCGAGGATCCAGAGCCAGTCCTGTCCGTCGCGTTCGAGTCGGGCGAGGAGGGGGAGGGGGGTACCGTCGTCGAGGAAGACGGTGTGGGGGTTGGGGGTGTAGCCGAGGGCGTCGAGGAGTCGTGCGTGGAGGTCGAGGGTGGGGTGTGGGGCGTCGTCGGCGCGGGGGGGGGATTCGGCGGAGTCCTGCAGGGCGTGGGTTCGAGCGTCGAAGTATGCGGAGGCGCAGTTGGCGAGGCGTCGCCAGGGTTGGGCGCCGAGGGTGTGTTGGGCGGCGAACTCGTGGAGGTCGCGCTGCAGGAGGGAGTCGAAGTAGTGTGGGCTGTAGAAGCCGTTGACGTTGCGGATCATGGGTGCGGGGCCAAGGTCAAGGGGTGCTCGCGCGGCGACGTGGGGAGTGTACGGGAGGGTTGCGCGCGGGGGAAGGGGGGTGCATCGTGCCGCGGGGGTCGGGTGCGAGGACGGGAGGAGGACGAGCGATGATCACGGCATTGCATGTGCGCGGGTTCCGCGGGTTGCGGGCCGTCGACGTGTCGCTATCCGAGTTTCAGGTTCTTGTCGGTCCGAACGCGTCGGGGAAGAGTACCTTCTTCGATGCGCTGGCGTTCATCCGGGACATCATGCTGGTGGGGCTGGAGGGGGCGGTTTTCGGGAGCGCGCGTGCGGGTGTACCGATGCGTGCCTCGAATCCGCAGGAGCTGACCTGGAGTGGGAAGGGAGGAACGATCGAGCTGGCGATCGATGCGCGAATTCCCGAGCGCTTGCTGGAAGGAGGAGGATCCTTTCGATGCGTGCGCTACGAGCTGGCGATCGACGTCCGGAGCGAGTTGCGATTCGCGAACGAGACGTTGTGGCTTTGTCCCCTGGGCCAGGAGCCGCCGCAGCCCCAGCGCACGCTCTTTCCTTCGGACGCGATGGCTGGGGGAACGGTCATGCGCACGAAGGCGCCGAAGGGATGGCGCAAGGTGTTGTCCAAGACCGAGTCGGGGAATGACTACTTCCAGGCGGAGACGTCGGGATGGAACAATCAGTTTCGATTCGGCCCATCCAAGCTGGCGCTGGCGAACCTCCCGGAGGACGAGCGCCGGTTTCCGGTGGCCATCTGGTTCAAGCGACTCCTCATGGAGGAGATGTGGATGCTGTCCCTGAACGCGGAGGCGATGCGCCTGTCGTCGCCGGCAGGCTCGTCGGCGAACCTGAAGCCGGACGGCTCGAATCTGCCGTGGGCGGTTCACGAGCTGGAGACGAAGGCGCCCGAGCGCCATACGGACTGGGTGGACCATGTTCGGACGAGTCTGCGAGACATCCGAGCCATCCGCACGAGGGAGAAGGAGGAGGATCGGTCCCGTTACCTGGAGGTCGAGTACGGGAGCGGTCTCAAGGTGCCGTCGTGGCTGCTTTCCGACGGAACCCTCCGGATGCTGGCGCTGACGGTGATCGCCTACACTCCGCCGCCGGGGCTGGTCCTGATCGAGGAACCCGAGAACGGCATTCACCCTCAGGCCATCGAGACCGTGATCCAGTCGCTGCAGTCCGTGTACGACGCGCAGGTCTTCCTCGCCACGCACTCGCCGATCGTGCTGAGCCTGCTGAGCAGCGATCAGTTGCTGTGCTTTGCGAAGACAGCGGAGGGCGCGGTGGACGTTGTATCCGGGAGGAACCACCCAGGCCTGCAGCAGTGGCAGGCGGCCGTTCACCTGGGTGATCTCCTCGCCACGGGGGTGCTCGGATGAGGGAACTGGGCTTCCTTGTCGCGGACAGCAACATGGCGCACTCCCTCCACGGACTCTTTGGGCGGGACGGCTGGCACCTGTCGGTGGGGTGCGCAGCAGTGGAGGTGGGCAGAGAGGACGTTCACACGGCCGCGGGTCAATGTGACCCCGGGCTCTTCGTGCGGGCGGGGGAGTTGCTGCGCCCGTTCTCTGCCCGGTATCGTCGCATGGTGGTGATGGTGGATGCCGAGTGGGAAGGCAGCCCGGGCGCGGAAGCCATCCGGTTGCGGCTGCGGAAGCATCTTGAAGCGGCCGGGTGGAAGGAAGGGACCGGACTGGGGCTGGTTCTCGACCCCGAGGTCGATGCCTGGTTGTGGACGCGAACGGATCACACGGCACGGGCGCTTGGATGGTCGGATTGGAGCACGCTCGAGCCAGCGCTGGTCGAAGGCGGCCTGTGGTCCGCTGAGCAACCGAAGCCGCCGCGTCCGAAGGAGGCGGCCGAGTGGGCCTTGCGGAAGAGCCGCAAGCCACGTTCCTCGATGATCTACGAGCAGGTGGCCGGCGCCGTGAGTCTGCAACGGTGTGGTGATCCGGCGCTGGCGGCGTTGCGCGATGCCTTGCGCCGCTGGTTTCCCAGGCCCTGACGCGCAGCAGTACGGGTTCCCGGCGGCTCGCTTACCGCCCTCACACCACCACGACCGCGGCGAGCTGCACGTGGACGGTGTCGCTGGTGCTGAGGTGTTCGCGGACCCAGCGGTCCTGCTGGGCGCGGCGGTGGGCGGTCTCGGCGCGCAGGTCGGCGGCCTGCTGCCGGAGGCGTTGTGCGGGGGCGCCGGCGGCGGAGGCGGCCTGTTCGTCGAGGCGGTCGGCCTGTTCGTCGCGGCGTGCGGCCCAGGCCTTCAGGCGCTGTTTGGCGCCCTTGAGGTCGCCGAGGAGCTCCTGCCCGCGAGCGCTGCGGAGGGCGCGCATGTGGTCCTGGGCGGCGTGGCTTGCGGGGACGCGCAGGGCTTCCGCGCGCTCGAGGAGGTCCTCGTCGAGGGGCTGGTTGACGGGGGCGTCGAGGAGGCGGGTCCAGCGCAGGACATCGCGGACGTCGAGGAGGTCGCCGGTGACGGCGGGGGGCCTGAAGGTGACGGGGACGGCCATCCACTCGGCGAGGACGGCGTGGCCGGCGAGGTTGGCGGTGGTGCCGGTGAAGAGGAAGAAGGCGTCGGCGCCACGGGCGTGGGCGGGGGCGTTGTCGGGGAGGGGCTGGGCGCGGACGACGGGGGCCTGGTGTCGGCCCAGGCGGGTGACGACGCGGTCGACGATCCAGCGGAAGGCGGGGTGGAGGGGCCAGAGGAGCTGGAGGTCGGTCCAGGCGGTGGGGTCGGCGGCTTCGGTGGGGTTGCCGCGACGCTGTCGTTGCGCGGCGATCTCGCGCTGGACGCGGTGGCGGTCGGTGGTGAGGCGGAAGCGCCAGTGGTCGGGGATGGCCTCACGGGGGAGGAGGTCGAAGCGCTGCCGGAGGTCCGGGGGGGCGACGAGGGTCAGGGTGGTGCCGTCCTCGCTGAACGCGGGGGGCACGACGTCGTCGAAGGCGTCGGTGTCGGCGAGCTCCTGGAGGGCGCCCTGGACGAAGGCCATGACGTGCTCGGGGCGGGCGAAGGGTCGGGGCGGGGCGGCGGGGGCATCGGCGGGGGCCGCGGTGTGGGCGGGCTCGTCCGGGTCCTCGGCGGCGGAGGCGAGGATGCTCTCGAAGAGCTGGAGGCCGAAATCGTCGGGGAGGATCTCCTCGGCGGACTGGCCGGCGGCGAAGCGCTGGCTGATGGCCTCTTCCTCCTCCTCGGCGGTGTACTTCTTCAGGAGGAGGGCGGGGTCGCCGAGGTTGCGGTGGACGTGCTGCTCCTTCTCGATGAGGCGGTCGAGGATGCGGAGGTCGGCCTGCAGGCGTTCGTCGCGGGCGCGGGTGACGAGGCAGTCGATGCGGGGCTGGTGGGTCTGTCCGTAGCGGTCGATGCGTCCGTTGCGCTGCTCGAGGCGGATGATGGACCAGGGGATGTCGAGGTGGACGAGGTGGTGGCAGTTGTGGTGGAGGTTGACGCCCTCGGAGGCGACGTCGGTGGCGAGGAGGAGGCGCAGGGGGCTGTCGGCGCGTCCGAACTGTTCGACGAGGCGCTGCTGTTCGACGTCGGGGAGGCGGGCGGTGAAGACGGCGGCGACGTCGTGGGGGAAGCGCATTTCCCGGGCGAGGTGGTCGTGGACGGCCTGCAGGGTGGTGATGCGTTCGGAGAAGAGGAGGACGCGGGGGCTGTCGGGGGAGCCGTCGAAGCCGATGCGGGCGAGGAGTTTGCGGAGGTGTTCGAGTTTGCTCCAGGTGGGTCGGGCGTCTTCGGCGCGGGCGAGGAGCTCGGAGAGGGCGTGGTGTTCCGCGTGGCGTCCGGGGGTGTCGGGGTGTTCGGGTCCGTCGCGCTCGATGCGCCGGTCGAGGGTGTGGAGGCGGGCCTTCAGGGTTTCGTGGGCGGCGTGGGGGGAGGAGAGTGCGGCCTTGAGGAGGGTGGTTCGGAAGAGGGCGTGGGCGGGGTTTCCGGTGATGTGTTCGAGGTCCTGGATGCCGAGCAGGAGGTCCTCTTCGGCGGGGGAGGCGTGGCAGGGTTCGAGCTGGAGGTCGCGTTCGCGGAGCTGGTCTCCGGCGGCGCCGGCGATGTCCTTCTTGAAGCGGCGGACGAAGAGTCCGCGGATGTCGTCGGCGTCGTAGTCGGTGGGGTCGACGATGGCGGTGGGATCGAGCATGTCGATCAGGGCGGCGAAGGACTCGGGCCGTCCGTTGTGGGGGGTGGCGGAGGTGAGGACGAGGGCGTCGGCGCGGCGTGCGAGGAGGCGTGCGAGTCGGTTGCGCTGGGTGCCTGCGCCGGCGACGTTGTGGCATTCGTCGATGACGATGGCGTCCCAGTGGGCCTGTTCGAGGAAGGTGCGGTAGCGGCCATCGTTCTTGAGGGTGTCGATGGAGATGATGGCGCGGGGGAAGTGGTGGAAGGGGTTTCGGGAGGCGGGGATGCGCTGCCGGACGCGTTCGAGGCCGCGGGAGTCGAGGCGGACGAGGGGGATGGAGAAGCGCTGCCAGAGTTCCTGCTGGAACTGGGCGAGGAGGGAGCGGATGGCGACGACGAGGATGCGTTCGCCGCGTCCGCGCCGGATGAGCTCGGCGAGGAGGATGCCGACCTCGAGGGTCTTTCCGAGGCCGACGCCGTCGGCGATGAGGATGGCGGGCCGGAGCTGTCGGAGGGCCTTGCGGGCGGGCTCGAGCTGCCAGTCCATCCGGTCGATGGCGGCCTGGTCGCCGATGTGGATGTGGGGGTCGGTGGGGGGCAGGCGGTGGTCGAGGGCCTCGAGCCACAGTCGGGTGCGGCGGAAGCGTGGGGTGGGGTCGGCGACGAGGGTGGTGGTCTCGGGTCGCAGGACGGTGATGCCCTTCTCGAGGTGGGTGTGGAAGATGGCGGGGAGGTCGCGCACGAGGTCGGAGAGGCCGACGGCGTGGATCTCGTGGGCGTCCCGGGCGATGGGCTGGACGCGCTGGACGAGCCACTCCTCGTCGCGCAGGGCGATGCGGGCGCCGGGGGCGAGTCCTTTCATGGGGCAGGGGGGTGAAGGGAGAGGAGTGTTGCTGCGGGGCCGCACCAGCGGCCCGTGCACTGACCGGCGTTGTCGAAGGCGAAGGCCCAGATCGGCGAGAGCGGGCCGGTGACTGGCACGATGAACCAGCGCACCCCGTTGCAGTTCAGCCGGTCGCTCCAGGCTTCGACGATGCT
>REDH01000156.1 GCA_007693585.1 Deltaproteobacteria bacterium | reverse complement strand
CGAGGAGGGCCCGGCAGGCCTCTCGACCTCCGCCGGTGGGGTCGCGCCCGCGGGCGACGGCCAGGACTCCACCCCGGAGGTGTGCACCGGCGCCGAGGACGCGCCGTGCGGCGAGGAGAGCGAGGAGGGCGCCGAGGAGGGCGCCGAGGAGGGCGACGGGTCGGGCGATGCGGGCGACGGGTCGGGCGATGTGGGCGCGCGGGCCGCCGCCGAAGAGGCGACGGCCTGCCGCGAGGACGGGCACTGCGCGCGGCCCTGCCCGCCGGCGGAGGCGCTGGCGGCGGGGGAGGCTCAGCGGGCGCGGGCGTGTGTGCCGGGGGGATGGTTCGTGCGGGGGGTGGACGAGCCCGTGGCGGGGTGCGCGCAGGCGGACATGCCGGCGGGGGCGACACCGGAGGTGCCGGCGATGCGGGTGTGGGTGGACACGTTCGTGATGGACGTGGACGAGGTGACGAACGCGGCGCATGCGGCGTGCGTGCGGGCCGGGGCGTGCCGGGAGGTCGGTGCGCTGTACCGGGACTTCCGGGGGGCGGAGCAGCCGCATACCGGGGGCACGTGGTTCGACGCGCGGGACTACTGCGCATGGCGGGGGATGCGGCTGCCGACGGAGGCGGAGTTCGAGGCGGCGGCGCGGGGGCCGCAAGGGGAGCTGACGCCGTTCGGGGATGCCCTCGTGACGTGCGAGGAGGCGGTGATCGAGGATGCGCGCGGCCGGAGCTGCGGGGTGCGCCAGCGGGGGAGCCGGCCGGAGGCCGGGCGGGTGGCGGAGGTCGGCTCGCGCCCGGCGGGGCGTTACGGCCTGCGGGATCTCGTCGGGAACGCGGAGGAGTGGGTGCTGGACTGGTGGACGGAGGACTGGGCGAGCTGCGGGGAGGCGTGCGCGGGGCCGAACCCGCGCGGGCCGTGCGACGGCGCCGAGGCGTGCCCGGGGCATCGGCACCGTGCGGTGCGCGGGGGGTCGTGGTACTGGGGCGCGGCGTGCGCTACCGGGGTGAACCGGCGGCGCTACCGTCCGGACAACCGTCCTCCGCACCACTTCGGGTTCCGCTGCGCGGCCACCGTGGAGGGGTAGCGTGAAGGCGCCCTCCACCCTCAGCCCCGCGGCCAGACCCGTGCCACCCGCACCCGTGACTTCCCGGTCGGACGTCCTCGCGGACGATGCCGGGACCCGACGATCCGGGACCGAAGACGCGTCCCCGGTGGCCGGTCCGGGAGGCCGCCTCGCGGCGGGGGCCGGCGTGCGCCCCGACGGCGCCGGTCGGCGGGAGAGGCACCTCGCCCTCGTGCATGTCCGGCGCACGGCGCGGCTCGTGGGCGTGTTCGTCCTCGCCCTGTGGCTCGGCGGGTGTCCGCGCGGCGGCGGTGGAGAGCCCGAGAGCACCGCGGAACCCGAGCCGGCGGACGTGCCGGCGGCGCTTGCGGAACCGGAGCCCGAGCCCGAACCGGAGCCCGAGCCCATCCGGCACGTGATCCAGCCCGGCGACACCCTGTGGGGGCTGGCCCAGCGCCACGGCTGCAGCGTGCGCGCCCTGCGCGAGGCGAACGGATTTGCCGACGACCGCATCCAGGCCGGACGCACGATGATCATCCCCGTGTGCGCCCCCGGCGAGCCGGCGACCGCCGCCGCGACCGTCACCGGAGCGCGGACCCATCGCATCCGCGCCGGGGACTTCCTCGAGCGCATCGCCATCCAGTACGGCTGCAGCGTGCCCGAGATCATGGAGGCCAACGACCTCGTCAACGACGTCATCTTCGCCGGCAACACCCTGGTGATCCCCGACTGCGCGGGGGAGGGCGGCGAGGACGCGGGGGACCCGGAGGTGATCGCGGTGGCGGAGTCGGACCTGCCGGAGGACGGGGGGCGCCCGGCGTCCGCAGCGCTTGCTCGGGCTGGGGACGAAGCGGATTCGCGGACGGGCGGTGCGCAGGCGGAGGTCCCCCGCGACGCGGCGGCGGACGGGCCCCGGACCGCGGGACCGGAGGGCGGCGTGCACGTCGTCGCGCCGGGGGAGTACCTGAGCCTGATCGCGAGCCGGCACGGGTGCTCCGTCGGGGAGCTCACCCGGGCCAACGAGCTGGCGAGCGACGTGATCCGCGTGGGGCAGCGCCTCGTCGTCCCCGCCTGCACCGGCGAGGGGGGGCTGTGGGAGGGGCTCGGCGAGATCGCGTCAGGTCCGGGTTCGGGGGCGACGGTGCGGGGCACGGGCAGCGGCGGCGGGGCCCGGGGGCGGGTGGTCCGGGACCACCAGCGGCTCGAGGAGCTGATGCGCGCGCGCGGGTTCCGGCCGCCGCGGGGCTTCCGGGCGCTGGTGATCGACGTGCAGTTCACGCCGGACCGGCGCGCGGTGGCCCAGGAGCGGTGGCTGTCGTGGGGACGGACGGCCTACGAGCCCTCGGGATGGAACCCCGCCTCCACGGTGAAGCTGTACGCCGCGATCGCCGCCTACCGCGAGGCGCGGCGGCTGGGCTTCAGCGGCCATGCCCGCATCACGTTCCATGGGGCAAGCCGCGACCACACCTTCGTGCTCAACGACCTGGTGCGCGACGCCATCGGTCCGTCGAGCAACATCGCCTACAACTACCTGGTGACGTTCGTGGGGTTCGACCGCATCCACACGGACTTCTTCACGGAGCGCCACGGCTTTCGCCATGCGGGGGTGCGCCGCCCCTACGAGACGACGAACTGGATGAACCTGGGCTGGTCCTCGTCGCTGGCGTCCTCGCCGCGGATCACGCTGCGCGAGGGCAGCCGCAGCCACGAGATTCCCGCCCGCTCCGGCCGTGTGCGCACCAACTGCCACTCGGCGGCGTGCTCCTCCCTGGGGGAGCTGGGCGACACCATGCGCCGGCTGATGCTGCAGGAGCAGCTCCCGGCGGGGCAGCACTTCGGGCTGCATCCCGAGGACCTGCGGTTCCTGCGGGTGGCGATGCGGACGGACCGCCGGCGCGGCGCGGAGGTGGTGGAAGGGCTCGGCCGGTCCATCCGGGGCGACGGGGTGCACTTCTACCACAAGGCGGGGTTTGCCGGAGACTGGTTCAGCGACAACGTCTACATCTTCAATCCGCGCTCCAACCGGGCGTGGATCGTGGTGCTCGCCGGGCATCCCGGCCGCAACAGCCTCAACGACGCCTCGCGGATCATCGGGGAGCTGATCGCGGCCGGCGCGCTCTAGGGCCGCACCTGCTCAGGGCGTGGTCGCCTGAACGCGCAGGGTGTAGCTGCCGCGGCCGGTGTCGTCGTAGGAGTTGGCGACGAAGGTGTAGAGCCCGGAGCGCTCCACGGTGAACTCGAGGCAGGAGTCGAGGGTGCCGCGGGGTTCCGGACAGTCGTCGTTCTGGTGCAGCGTGTCGTCGCCGAGCAGCACGAGCATGTAGGTGTCGAAGTCGGTGGAATTCATGTCCGCGCGCACCCGCTGCCCCTCGCGCAGCCGAAGGCGATGCGCCACGAAGGGGCTGTTGTCCGCCGAGAGGCGCTCGGTGCGGTCGGTGAGGCTGCCCGTGAAGGTGCGGTCAACGTCCCCGCCCGTGCTGCAGGCGGCGGTGAGCAGGAGAAGACAGGACACGACGACGGCGAAGAGCGGCTTCATGGAACTCCCGGGGAGATGAAATACGGGGGCGGCAATGCGTGGTCGGTAACATGGCCCAGCGCCCTGCCGCAAGCCCGAAGGACCGGCGGAGGTGCGCTCGAGCTCGATCGGTGTTCACGCCGCGCTTCTGTCCTCCCGGGCGCTTTCCCAGTGATCGCCGAGGCGAGCGGCACGTGCACCAACCATGGCGTCGAGTGGGAGGACCTGCCGGCTGCACGACGGGAACACTTCCCCGATCCGGGGAGCCTGGATCGGATCTTCGATCCGATTTCCGATCCCCAGCCATTCGGACGGAGCTAGTTCGCACCCCCGGACGTCGGCCTCCTCACCCAGGCGACGAAGAGCGGCGCGTCCGAGTGCCGATGCACCAGGAGGAGCAGGAAGGGCCGATCGGCGCGAAAGTCGAAGGGCTCCTCGGGCTCACGTGAGCTACCCGTCTCAGCGACCACAACGACCGTTGCCGCAGCCGCCTCCACGCCCGACTCGTCCAGCTCCAGGACGGCCTTGTGACCGATCCGGCTGACCCGCAGTGCATCTGCCCCCGAACCGGGATCCGGACTCCCGAGGCCCAGGTAGTCGCCTGCGCGAAACGGCTCTTCCAGACCCATCGGTCCCTGCAGGGCCGTGAACACGTCCGGCGAAGCCTCCAGACGAAGGCGCGGGAGCTGCACCAGGCCCCTCTGGTTGCGCAGACCGCTGCGCAGGCTGCGCAGGACCGTGGCATCCAGCCCCGAGAGAAACGCGTCCTCTTCCCCCTCGGAAGGCAGGACGACCAGGGCATCCACCGGCAACTCCGCCAGCGGCAGCGAGACCACCTGCACCCCCTCGACCTCCGCGTACGCATGATGGTCCGACAGGTTGCGCATCATGTGGGCCTCCACGGTGGACCCGTCCAGGGTGCGGAACACCGGAGCCCCCGCCTCGGTGCGCTCGGGGTCGAAGGGCATGCGCCACGCATCGCGAAGGTAGAGCGCGTTGACCAGGATGAGGGCCGTCGTTTCGCTGATGTCGCTGTTTCGAAGGAGCGTTGGGATCAGCCCCTGCGTGTGGTGCGAGACCCATTCGTTGAGTGCCAGCACGACGGCTTCTCGCACGGCCTCATCACGGAAGTCGGCCTGATAGACCCCCGATCCGTAGTGGCGCGCCAGCACCGCGAGCCAGTCGGGATTCACACGGAAGCGCTCCGCCAACCAGACGGCATTCGTGTTGCGGAGCGCGGCGTCCTCCGTGGGAGACCCCAGCGCCTGCTCGAGCGCGTTCATCGCTTCATGCAGCGCCTCGTCCTCCAGCCGCATCCGAAGCCCGGCGTGCAGCTCCCCACGCGTGGGAGGAAGAGACCCCTCCCAGAGCGCCGTGAGCGGGTACATCAGGCTGATCGGCGAGAAGAGGATGCTCTCCTCTTCCTCGTCTCCGTCTTCACCTTCCCGCTCCTCCTCGATCTCGAGGAGCGCGCGCAGCAGGTCGAAGGAGAAGTCGGCCAATGCAGCACCCAGCTCCTCCAGGCCCTCGGTCCCGGGAGACGGGTCGCGCTCGATGTCCGCCTTGCGCAACGTCGCGACGTCCTCCAGATCCGGTACTTCCTCCGACGCACCCGTCGCGTCCGAGGGGATCTCCTCCACGCCCGACGACGCGCTCGGCAGCTCACTCGACGACGCGCTCGGTGGCACGCTGCTCGGCTCCGACTCGCCGCCGCAGCCTCCCAGGAGGATCAGCGCTCCGACGAGCGTCCAGAACCGAAGCGGGCGGACAGGTCGTCCGGGGCGGAATGCGGTCAACAGGGATTTCATGAGACTTCTCCAAAAGCTGTGGCGGGATGGATGGGCGGGCGACGCGAGACGTGCGTATTCCGCACCTTCAATCCCTTTCCATGAGAAACAGCGCAGCAAGACACCCCTTCCGCAGGATAGGACCAGCCCAAACTACGGTCAAACGCAGTCGAGGACTGGTCAGGGCGATCGCAAGCACTTGCCTGGTTCCGACGGCTTGACCTGCCCCGAGGGGACGAACCCGTCAGACCCGGAGCATTCGGTGGCGAACTCCAGGCGGAAGCCGAGG
>REDH01000164.1 GCA_007693585.1 Deltaproteobacteria bacterium | reverse complement strand
GGCTTCGGCTTCGCCCTTCGGCAGCCCGCTGGAGAGCGGAGGCGTGGTCCGCTTCGGTGGGGTGGTTCCGGTGGCCGAGGCGTACGGAGGGGCCGACATGGGGGTGTCCCTGGAGGTGGGCTACCATATTCTGGCGGGGCGCCTGGGTATTGAGCCCCGCTTCGCGACGCGCTTCCGGGCGCAGGACGGGCCCGCATCGACCGGGGGCTTCGCCGAGGTTCTCTTCGACCTCACGGCGGTCCACTACCTGGTCAACGGGCCCATCTCGCCGCTGGTGGGCGGCGGTCTTGGCGTGCGCTACGCGACGGCGTCCTGGCTGGAGACGCGGCGGGACGGGCAGGCCCTGCAGTTCGTGCAGGAGGACCGGCGCACCCAGAGCGGCTGGGGGCTGGGCGGGCAGATTCGGACCGGCGTGCGCTTCGCCATGCTGGCCGCCGTCGTCGATTACAACCTCAACACGGTCTCCATCGCTGACCGCTCCGTCCAGCAGAGCGTGAGCTTCGGGATCGGGGTGCACTTCTGATGGGGGGCGGCATGCAGGACAGACAAAGGGCTGGGCGGCAGGGGTGGCCGACACGCCAGCATGCGCCAAGATGCGGGAAGGCAGCGAGACAAAAGGGCGCGACGCTGAGTTCGACGGGAACGGGGGGAGCGGCGGGAACACTGCTCCTGGCGGCGCTCTTCGCGCTGGTGGCGCATCCCGGCTGTGATGAGGTCTTCTCGCGGCTCGAGACGCCAGCCACCGACGTGGATCCCTGCCTGCGGGTGGCGGCGACGGCGGACGTGTCGGGGGAGTGGCGCCTCAACGCCAGCGGCCGGCGCGAGGACTGCCGGGACGAGGCGCGGGATGGGCGAGTCTTCCTGGAGATCCCGGAGATCTGGGAGGTCACGCAGCGGGGCGCCGGGGCGGTGCAGGAGGCCACCGGGGTGGTGCCCACGAGTCCCGGGAGCAGCTCCAAGGAGGAAGGGGCCGGGCTGCCCACGCACACTCTCACGCTGGAAGGCGCGCCGGGCCGGGAGCTCGGCTTTGCGGGCGAGGTCCGCGGGGCCTGCGTCACTTTCTCGGTGGCGGAGGGCGAAGGCAGCACCACCCGCGACCGCATCGAGACCACCTTCGAGGGCACCTGGGACCCGGTCGGCGAGCGCATCGTCGGCACCTGGCGCGCGCGGGGCCCCTCGGCGTGCCGCGGCGAGGGGAACTTCTCGATCATCGTGGACTGATCGCCTGCGTACGTGGGACATCGTGGACGGATCGGATGCTTACGTGGGATAGTGCCGCAGCGAGCTTCGCCACCCACCTCCCGCATGCTGTACGCCATCATGCCCGCATCCCGCGCCCTCCGACGCCCGGTCGGTCTCCTGCTCCTGTCGGCCGCAGCCCTGCTCCCCTTGGCGTCATGTGCGGGTTGCGCGCCCTATCACGCCAGCTTTCCCGAGGAATGGCGGGAGCTTCCAGCGGCCAGATTTCCTGCTTCCGAAGATCGTGAGCCGCGGCGCGTGGGGTGGAGCGTCCCCTCCTATGCGCCCACCTACTTCGGCGGTCGGGACATCATCGAGCTGCGCGATGATGTGGAGCGGATGGTGGCCCGGTTGCTCCGCGAGGAGGTCGCCAGTTCGATGGAATGGACTGACTGGTGGGATGATGAGGCTCCCCCGGTCGCGCTGGAGCCGGCCGAGATGACCCTCCAGCTGCAGTGCGCCGCGGACGCGATTCTCGCTCATCGCCTGGAGGGGGGCCTGCCGCTGCGCGCCCACCGAGCCTTCGAGGACGTCATCCTGGGACGCTGCGGGCTCCCCTCCAGCGCGGTCGTGAGGGGGCGCAGCCCTACCCTCTACTCCCTCCACATCGCGACGGCAGGCCTCACCGAGATGACGGCCCGCGCGCTGTCGACCGCAGTGGTCGACAGCGCCTGGTTCTCCTATGCGAACCTTCGTTCACGCTTCGATCCCGAGCGGCGGCGGTTGGAGGGCCAGGAGGCGCCATTCGACTGGGCGGTGGCGTGGAACCGTCGGCTGGAGGGCACGACCTTTGTTGTTGATCTGGTGGCCGTGGCGCTGCCTCTGCGCGCCGATGTCATTGCCGTAGAACCCTTCGCGATGCACAGCGACGATGGCCGATTCGTCATCGAGGGACCCCACCCGCGCGGCATCACCCACACGAGAGTGTACCTCTACGCGCTCTCGGGCGGTCCCGGGGTCACCTGCGCCAGGGACTTCGGATACGACAGGCCAGAGCGCCTCAGGTTCGTTTGTGCGCTTCCCGAAGGTGTCGACCTGGGCGTGGTGTCCATTGAGCACGAGCGATTGAAGTGGCAGCATGGAGGTTCCCGGCAGTCCTTTGAAACCGGAAACGTCCCCATCGCGCGCCACGGGCCGCCCCCGCTACACTGGAGTGTGAGTCCACCGGACGTTCCGCGGCCGGATGCGGAAGATCCGGCCGAGCGGGCCCTGGTGTGGCTGAATGCGCTTCTGGAGCGCGAAGACGAGGCCCCCATTCCATGGGTCCCGTCGCTGGAGCAGTTGGCACGCATGGTCCCCCCGGAGGTGACCGACGAGCCGCCGCCCAACATCTTCATCGGAGGGCGGTGGCGCGCCCCCGAAGCCCGCAGCGTCTCGGCCAGGGGCTTAAACTACGCGCACTTCATGGAGGCCGACCCCTGGGAAGCGGCGGCGGCCATCCGCTTCAGCTCCACCTTCGCGCTCATGCACCGTGGTCGGGCCCCACTCACCGCCATTGCCTTCGTGGAGGCCGCCGACTGCATCGCGCCCACGACACACTGCGCGATCAACTTCTACATGTTCAATCGCCGCATGGATGTGGAGGACCCGGCAGACGTGGCGGAAGCGATCCGCGAACAGATCGACACCTGGCGGGATCTGCTCGATCTGCTTCCGGCTCAGCGCGCATCCGCCGGCACGCAGCAACAGCTCGATGAAGAGCTGCACCGCATCGTGAACCCTGAGCACCCGAGGCAGCGCCGCTTTTCCCGAACCTTCACCGGACCCATTCGACGTGTCGGACCGACACCGGGGGTCCATCCCGAGTACTGGATCTGGAAGATCGCAGGCCCGACGGATCTGGTGCTCCCGCCGACGTTCATCGATCCGACCCCCCCTTCCATCGCGATCAGCACCCTGCGCGAGTGCAACCCGAACACCAACGCCTGCCACGACCTCGTGCTCATCGGTGTCGAGGATGTGGGCCAGCTGGTTCGGCGGATCCCCTGAACGCGACGGGGCCGGCCGCGAGCAGGAGCCATCGGCACCGAAGAGGCCTCCACGCCGAACATGTTCCCGCGCCCGGACGGACTAGTCGTCGAGGGAGGCAGCCGCGTCGTCATTGCCATCTCCCCCCTCGGGCGAGGGGGCGACGTCGAACACAAGAGGAGCGTCCAGGGACAGGTCGGCCCCGACGGGGCGCGGGAAGTCGATGCCCAGGAGGATGTCCCGGATGCAGTCGACGACCCCTTCGCTGCCGAGCGTATCCTCCCGGATGCTGATCTCCACCGAAGCGTCGGTCCGCACCCGCAGATCCATCACGATGCGCCCCGCCGGACGCGCAGGTGCTGCGGGATCCGCGGAGTCTGCAGAGTCCGCGGAACCCGCGGCGGCCGCATCGTCTCTGCAGCTCCCCAGCACGGACCGGTAACAGGACAGGATCGCCTGGCTCTGCGCGCCGATCAACGCTCCGGAGAGCCGCCTGGGGTAGGGAATGACGGAGGGCCTCCGGGGATCCGCCGGTAGCCTCCGCAGCACAAGATTTCGCTGCTCTCCACAGGACTCGAGGAGATTCGGGGCGCGGCGGCACAGCACCGATCCTGCGTAGGGGCTGCCTTCACCCTCCAGGGCGGAGAGCACAACTCTGTCCTGTGCATCCCCTTCCAGATGCCAGCGCATCCGCCACGACTCCACTTCCCTGCCCCGGACATCGACCCCGTGCAGCTCCCCATCCGCATGAAAGCGAACCCAGGTCCGGGCCCGACCCGAACGTTCGGCAGGCACCGTACGCTCCGTCGGAAGCATCGCAGGTTCGCTTTCCGCCGTGGGTTCCAGGTCCAGCGTCCAGAAGGCCTCCAGGCCCGCGACACCAAAGGGCTCGTCCATGACGGAATCCCGCGCATCTGCCGCCTTCCCGGACGCGCCACCTGCGGCCGAATGCTCGGCCGGCGCAGGTACGGACGCACACGCCAGCACGGTCACAAGCGCGACTGCTCCCATCGCTGGCAGCAGTACGCCGTGCCGTCTCGCGCTCCAGGCGCGTGCGGTGGCAGGGCAGCACTGGCGGCCGGCGTTCGTCCGGTCGTCAGGAAGCGAAGTCATGGTCTACCTCCGTGGCAGACGCGCAAAAGGCGGCTGCGTGAAGCAGCGCGGTGCGATCAGTCAACCTCACTGTGCCACGCGACTTCCGGGGCGACAAGCGTCGCGTCGCACGAGCGCACGAGCGGAAGGGCATCGCCCACGCAGAGGCCGTGTGCGCACTCATCGTGTGAGCGAGCGATGCCGATCGGCGCTAAGCAGGTCCGGTCGCAGCGGACGCGGGCACTGCGTGAAGCTTCGCGTCAGGATCGGGGATGGACAAGGGCTGGGAGTGCTGCACAATGGGCACGCTGCGGGTGCGACGCGTCCGCCCGCTCATGACCAACCCGATCGGGAGCTATCGCGTGCAACGACTCGTGAATCATCTTGTTCTGTGCCTCTTCGTTCTGCTCCTCGCCGCCTGCGGGGGCGGGGAATCCACGCCGGGCACCAGCGACAGCGCCTCCGGAACGGAGACGACGCCTGAAACGACGCCCGGCACGACGCCGGGAACCACTCCCGGAGATACGCCAGGAACCACGCCGGGGACCACCCCAGGGACCACGCCCGGAGATACGCCGGGGACCACTCCGGGGGCCACTCCCGGAACCACGCCCGGAGATACGCCGGGGACCACGCCCGGAGATACGCCGGGGACCACCCCGGGAACCACTCCGGGAACCACGCCGGGACAGGGGGGCGAATCCACCCCCGCCATGCCCGCCGAGCTTCCCGTGGCGGGCGTGATTCGCGACGTGGATGGGATTCCCGTCGCGGGAGTGCGCGTGCTCCGCGCGGGCGAGGAGCTGGCGATCAGTGACGCGCAGGGGGCCTTCGATCTTCTCCTGACGACAGACGCCGACCACACCCTCACCTTTGCGCATCCGGAGTACGCGCCGGACCACAAGCCCGTGCGCTTCGAGGAGGGTGCGCTTGGACAGCACCTGAGCGTGGTCCTGACCCGCCGCGGTGCGCTGCTGGTCCTGGACGACGCCGCCGCCGGGGGAACGCTGACGGGTCCGCTGGGGGGGCGGGTCACCTTCCCGGCCGACGCGCTGGTGAACGGGGCCGGCGAGCCGGTCACCGGACCCGTGGCGCTGCGCATCTCGCCGGTGGACTTCCGCCGGCCGCTGGGACGCGACAGCTTTCCGGGCAGCGCCACGGCGCGAGAGGCCGGGGGCGGGGACGTGGAGCTGGAGAGCTTCGGGGTGATGGACATCACTTTTGAGGACCCTGACATCCGGATCGCCGAGGGGGCCCGCGCCACCATCGAGATCCCGCTCACCGCGGGGAACCTGAGCAACGGAACGACGACGCCCCTGTGGTTCCTGGATCCGGAGACCGGCATCTGGCAGGAGGAAGGCCAGGGCGAGGTGATCCGCCGGGGGGGCAACGCCTACCTGCGCGGCGAGGTCGCACACTTCTCCTGGTGGAACTGCG